>JAUIIP010000259.1 GCA_030431555.1 bacterium | reverse complement strand
AAGTGCCAGGTTCAAACCTCGGCGCGTGGTTTGACGGTATCCATAGCTCCAACGTGATTTTGAACCATACGGCGCGTGCGATAGATAATACGTGGTGAACTGCTGGGGCCACTTATGCAGGTGATCTGAGCGCAGGAAGCTCCCACCGTTTGATGTAACGACCTCCTTAACAACACCTTTTTTAAGGAGCTGAGCATAAGGCGAGCGCTTAACTGAACCGATGTCCAGGCCGTCTCCAATAAAGTAGCGCAGCAGCTCGAGTGCGTAGCGATCCTTAAAATAGTGAAATGATGTGCGCTTTGTCAGAGTGCATTGACGCAGCTCTTGTACTTCGTGTGGTTTCATTAGAACCTTCGCCGCCTGAAATTCGGGCGCAAGTATGCGCCGGCACCGTTTCCGCGCCGCGCAAAAGCAGGCGCACGAATGCACAGGCTAATGATTGTTAAAAAAGTTTTCTTAGCTCAGGGAGCTCTGTTGCTGACTCCCTTCAGAAAAATCCCTAACTAAAGGGGCGAAGGAAGGAAGCGGTTTTGCTGATATAAATCATATTCAAGCCTCCTTTTGAGGGGGGATAATATACTTGCCCTTATTCTACACGATAATTGCGACTAACTGAAGCCGGTCCGAAAAAAATCTGAAGCAACGTGCAGAAATTATGGGACTAGAGGCTGGAGTACCCTTTTTACAGGAGCTATTTATAAGCCATGGCAATTGAGCCGATCAGTTCAGTAACAGGCAACTCGCCGGTCCTGGTGATTGACCGGGTGCAGACGCTTGGTCGCCCGACTGTTCGCGTTGCCTACGCTGAAGAAATTCTGGGCCAGCGTGCGCTTGAGGCGTCGACGGATCCCGAGCCCGGCATTCCGGCTGAGCCGCGGGTTAGTGAGCAACTTCTTGCGGCAGCAATTCAAACGGAGCAGGGTTCGTCCCAAGAACTTGAACTGACCCCGCTACCCGTCAGTAACGCGTTAGTCCGACCGTACTATGACAGGTTGGTGCTATTCGGCTCTTTCTACATTGACGTAATTGTCTAGCGGCTTCAGCTGCACCTAGCCGGTTCGGCTCTGTTTAGGTAGAAACCAATACAGCAGCAGCATTCCACCGACTCCACTCAGCGCTGAGCCGACAATTACTCCGGTCTTTGCAGAGTCGAGCAGCTCTCCGGGCAATCCCAAGGAAGCAATGAAGATCGACATCGTAAATCCGATACCTGAAAGCAGCCCTGCTCCGCAGAGGACCTTAAGATTGACTCCATCCGGCAGTACGGCGAGCTTCATTTTGACCGCAAGGACTGAAGACAGAACGATGCCGATCGGTTTCCCCAAAAACAATCCTAGAATGATGGCTACGGAAACAGGGGAGGCGACTCCGTCGGAGCTAATGGCAACCCCGGCATTGGCCAGAGCAAAGATCGGCATAACTACATAAGCAACCCAAGTATGCAGTGCCGACTCGATTCGCTCTACGGGCGAGACGGACTCTGACACCAGAAACTCCAGTTCGTTTATCAGCTCGCGTCTCTTATAACCTTGTGCATTCTTAATTTCGCTCAATGATTTCTCGAGAATTTGGCGCAGGCGGTCCGGATCGATCAAGGCTGTTATCGGCGTCATCAGCCCCAGGATAACGCCGGTTACGGTTGGGTGAACACCGGACTTGAGCATACAGACCCAGGAGAAAGCGCCGACAAGGGTGTATACTAAAACACTTCGCACATCGAGCTTTTGCAGCACAATCACAATCACAAACCCGACCGCGCTCCATGCCAGCCAAGACAGATAAAGCTGCTCTGTGTAGAAAAGTGCAATGATTAAGACTGCTAAAATGTCATCGACGATCGCCAGAGCAAGCAGCAGCATCTTTAATCCGCGCGGCACCCTGCTCCCAAGCAGCGCCAGACATCCGACGACAAAGGCAATATCGGTCGCCATCGGGACGCCCCAGCCGGCCTCCCCAGGCTCGCCAAACTGTAGCGATAGATAGATTAGCGCGGGAACTGCGGCGCCGCCAACCGCGGCGATTACCGGCAGTGCGAGCTGCTCGCGAGTGCTTAGCTGGCCAATCGTGATTTCACGTTTGATTTCAAGCCCGATGACAAAGAAGAAGATTGCCATCAACGCGTCGTTTACCCAGTAGTAAAGCGGATAAGAAAGATGGAATCCGTCAGCGAAACCGATAACGACGGTCTGTTTCCAGAAGGCGGCGTACTCCTTTGCCAAGTCTGAGTTCGCGAATCCCAACGCGACGACAGCGCAAAGCATCAGGAACAGCCCACTGTTGGATTCAACGTGGAGAAAACGCGCGAGCGGTTTAGAGATGCGCAGTATTGGCCTCTCCGGCGTATACTCCTTTAGCTTGGTTTCAACGGCGGCCACCTTTCGTTCCTCCCCAAAAAAGAGCCTTAAATGACACTTCTACAATAAAAAAAGAGTATTCTATGCGCTAAATAGTTGAAGTCAAAGGAGATTTGCCCCGCTGTTTTTCGACCTCCAGCGAGCCGAATCCTCATTATGCTGACAAAAGAAGTCGATTTTATAAGTGGTTAGCAATACAAGGAATAGTTTTACCGGATCCAAGTTCCGGGGCAGTACAAGGCAGTACGCAGTTTATGCCGCTTTCAATTCTTTCAAACGTTAGCTCGCTGCGTAGTCAGCGAGCGCTAAGCGACTCGACTCGTCGAGTAGGCTTGTCGTTTGAGCGGCTCTCAAGCGGCTTGAGGATCAATAGAGCGTCGGATGACGCGGCGGGCCTCGCGATCTCTGAAGACCTTAGGGTTGAATCTAGAATAACGGCCACGGCGAGTCGCAACGTTAGCGACGGCGTAAGTCTGCTGCAAATCGCCGGTGGCGCACTCGATAGTATATCAAGTCTCTTAACTCGGATGTCTGAACTCGCAGAGCAGGCCGCGAACGGTACTTTAGGAAGCGAACAGCGCGCAGCCCTAGACCAGGAATATAATTCACTCAGCAGAGAGATCGCGCGCATTTCCGAGTCAACTGAATTCAACGGTATTAAGCTGTTTGGAGGTGAGCAAGTAACAGGAAGTAAAACAGCGAGCAGTCAACTAGAGACGGTTTTAGGAATTTCCGCCGACGGGAAAACGGTGTTCGGAAAAAATAATCTTTTCCCTCCTAATCTGCATTCGTTCGACACGGAGACCGGTGAGGTGACTTTGGAAATTGCGGGAGCAGACTATGACCCGAGTGGAATTGGAAAAGTGGCAGTTGATGCCAGCGGAAACCGGGTTGTGTTTGAAGCTGGCGATGAAATTTTTCTATATGACAGAACTATCGGCCAGGTTACCCAACTTACTGACGCTGCGTCTGTCGGAACAACCGAGGCGTACTACGGCTTAACGATTAGTGCTGACGGAAATACGGTAGCCTTTACAAGCCAGGCTCGCTACGATAGCGCCGGAAATGCCTCCGGCAACGGGGCTGACCAGATTGTCACTATTGACTTAAGTACCGGCGTCTACGGGAGCATCGTCGGCGACTTTACCACCACTCCGGCCCACTTCGAATTAAGTGCAAATGGAGATTACTTAGTTACGACCTCAAGGGATAACTTCAACGGCAATAACCCCGATGTCGGGGCAGATGTGTTTGTTGCTGACATACGTTCCGGAAGCGGCAGCCTCGAAAATATTACAAATGGAGCAAACACGGACAGCGCTTCTAGCGGGGGGATAACCAACGACGGTCGAGTGTTTCTATCCTCTTCGTCAAATTTGGGAGGGCTAAATCCTGGCGGAGACAATGTGCTGTTCGAATACGACCAAGGGTCGGGAGAGTTCGAGGCGAAGCTCAGTCTGCCCACCGGGCAAAACTTTGCGAGCCTTACTCTATCAGCCGACGGGCAGACATTGCATTTTCTCTCTGCTGGCGACTTTGCGGGTGATAACCCGAATAACCAACGTCAGCTATTTCGTTATGATGCAGACCTCGACCAAGTTACGCAGATAACAGCGCTCACTACATCAACGTTTATTAATGCGTCGCTTATTTCAGCCGACGGCAGTTTGGTTACTGACAATGCCGGCACCTTTAACTTCAACTACTTCGATACCACTATGTCCGCTGCAAACATCTCTATCGATACGGGAGACGGTTCAATAGGTGTAATTCAAACAGAGCTGGGAGCGCTGCGTGCTTCGCTGGACGGTTTTAGCGGCTACGTTATTTCCAGTGAATTCGCGGCGAAGCAAACGCTTGATGTCCTAGAGGAGAATCGCGGTCAGCTGGCTAGCATCCAGGGTTCTATCGGCGCCGGCTTAAGTCGACTAGAAACGGCACATAGCGTGCTGGGGCAGAAAAAGCTCGAGTTTGATAGTGCTCGTTCGCGGATAGTGGACGTCGATGTTGCGGACGAAGCGGCACAGCTTACCCGAAACACCATTCTGCAGCAGGCCGGTGCTGCTGTGCTTACTCAGGCCAATGCTCAGACAGATTTGGCATTGCTGCTGCTGGAGTCGAGCTAGGCGTGCTGAATTCGGGGATTTCTATGTAATTACTGCTCCTTACCCGCCTAACCTGTAGCGGGTTTTTTTCATCAGTATTTTCGCACCTGGTAGCACAATATCTAGTGGATACGTTAGTCGGTCCCGGAGAGAGAGGTGCAAAACAAGTCCGGTGCTAAATAACTAGATTTTTTAGATGAGTTTATTCAAAGCACAGGCGTGCTTCGATTCCCGTCGTCAGTAATCACATTTGTTGATCAGTGTTCAGGAACCGTTCCAGTTATGCGATAGTACTCAGACACCCCAGGCGCTCCGTACACCTCTGATGTTGGCCTTTAGGCCTTTCTATTGCTGCCTTTGGGACGGTTCCTTTTTTCTTCTTTCCCTTCGATTTTCGCTCATCATCATCCGTTTAAAATTCGGAGT
>JAUIIP010000258.1 GCA_030431555.1 bacterium | reverse complement strand
GCCGACATCGAGATCTCTCAATCCCCAAAAGTTCCAGGACATCGAAAGAAATTCGCTGCACATTTCGACCTTAGTAAGTAGCTTTCCTTCAACCAACGGTTGAGCAAACTAAACCCCAGGGGTGCCGCGTTATACTGACAGTCTAAAATCTCCTGTAATGTCGAGTGGTTATTCTCGCTGCCTCGTGTTAACTTCCTATTCAGTTGAAACGAACCAACGACCTGAGGATAGCTCGATGAACAGCAGCGAATCACATAATCTCAAAGACGCCATTCTAGACGCAGCGGATCGAGGGTACGTAAACCTTCCTGAAAAACACGAACTCCACGCTATACGGTCACTAGAGCCAGCAAACTCGCAGGAATCGGAAGACGCGCTTACGGCCCTACTCGAACGCATACTAAGCTAGGGAACTTCTACCACGTTCACTTTGTGGCCGGTGACTGACAGTAACTTTTCTAAATCCGCACGCGATACAACTAAGGTGCTGGTGTTGACTAAAGGATGACAGCGAAAACTTTCGCTCTCCCAAAGCAACTTATCAAAATACACTTCCACCGCTCGATCAGAGTCGTTCGCTAGAGCAAGTAGACTGACCGCACCTGGAGCAACCCCTAAATACTTCTCCAACCGCTCGACAGAAGCGAAGCTGACGCGTGACTCCCCAAGAAGCTTTGCCAGAGACTTCAATTCAACTGTCTTGTCATAGCCTACGACAACGACAAAATGCCGCTTGCCGCTCTTACTGCGCAAAAACAGGTTCTTCGTTGGAGTTCCAGGAAGGTCTGAAATAAGTTCCTTCGCTTCATCGCATGTATAAACCGGAGCGTGGTCGAATCGCTCGTACGAAATGGAATTGGCTTCTAAGAATCCGAATATATCCATCGATTTTTGGGGTGACTGTATACTTGTGACTCCTGAAGAATAGCATGGGCGGAGGTTCGACGCCTAACGGCAAGGGGGAACGCTAATCCTATTCTATCCAGAGAATAAAAAGAATGGCGATGGATGGACTTGAACCATCGACTTCGGAATTATGAGTTCCGCGCTCTAACCAGCTGAGCTACATCGCCTTGTGGAAAGGGTGTTTTAATTGCCGTTTTCCGATAGGTCAAGCTGAGTGACTTGAACTTCGGTCGTATCGCGCTCGATTTGCATCACAGCGCCGCCTGTCAGCTCTACGCAGCTTAGTTTATTCCCAAAGACCAGGCCGGTATCGAGGCCCATCTTATACGGCAGATGAACGAAAATTTCCTTATACGGGGTATGCCCGAAGATGACTGTTTTCTCAAAAGCATGGACGTTTGAGATGAATTCATCGCGAATCCAGAAGACGTCGGAGTCGTTCTGGGCGTTGATGTCGCGCAGCGGATTCAGCCCGGCGTGGACGCAGATGAATTTGTTGTTGGCGACGACTATGCTCTCAAGCTCGCACATGAATTTGAAGTGCTCTTGCGGGAGGGCCTGGGTCATTTCCTCAGGCGGAGCAAAGACGGAAATTCCGTAGGACTGCATCGTCTCCAGGCCGCCGTTGTAGAGGAAGGCATGGCCGAGACGTCCGCCGAAGCCGAGGAAATCAAGCAGCATGTCCTCGTGATTGCCCTTTAAAAAGCGGCACTCCGGGTGGTTTTTGCGAAACTCGAGCAGGACATCAACGACTGCCTTGGAGTTCGGGCCGCGGTCGATATAGTCGCCTAGAAAGACGACGAGGTCTTCGCTGCTGACCCCTTCTTTCTCGCTAAGATGGCGCAGCAATACTGCAAGCTCGTCAGGGCAGCCATGGACATCGCCAATGGCAAATACGCGCTTTCCTGATGCTTCTGTAACAGTTGATGAGGCCAATCTTAGTCTCCTAAAGGCACCGTGCTGGGCCGATTTGCAATCTGTTTACTAAAGACAAATGACAGCTGCTTTGCAACTGATTTAAGTGAAAATTCTTGGGCTTTTGAGCTGCAGACTGCGAGCGAAGTTATTTTGGCCTCTGGCAAGCCGCAGCAGGTAAATCGAGTAAAAGTATCAAGATTACAGCTGATATTTAGCGCAAAGCCGTGGTCGGTTATTCCGCGCCTGATTCGCACGCCGGCAAAGCCTAGTTTGTGAGGGGTGCCCTTGAGCCACAGCCCCGGCGGGTCGAGCCGGGCTTCGGCCGGGACACCAATTGAGCGAGAAAGCTCAGCCATCGCCTCCAGCCCGGCGCTGACGAAGGCACGCACGCCGAGTCCACGGCGGCGCAGGTTTAGCACCGGATACATTACGAGCTGGCCTGGGCCGTGATACATCGCCTGGCCGCCGCGGCGCGTCTTCACCACCGGCAGTCCTGTAGCTCGCGAAAGCTCCCTGCCCTCGCCGTCTGACAGCCGGTTTCCGAGAGTAAGCACCGGCTCGTGCTCGCAGAATAGAATTTGTTCCGGGGCCTGCGCGTCGTGCAGCAGGTTGCCGACGAGCATTCGCTGCAGCTCGCGCACGGGCTCATACTGCGCACTGCCGAGCCAACTGCATTCGAGCTGCTCTGCCGACCAGCGGTCAGCGGATTCGTTTGCCGATTCGACCCCAGCGTACATCGTATCCTCCGTTTTTTATCCATGACCAATAGATCATAAACGCCTTGCCCTCGATTGCCATCAGCGGCACCGGACCAAAGTAACGGCTGTCCTTGCTGTTAACTCGGTTATCGCCAAGCATGTAATACTGATCTTTCTCTAGCGTTATCGGGCCCCAATTGCCGCGGTGCTCGGCCACTATCAGCGGATTATCGCTTGTGATTACATGGTCGAACTCAATCAGGCGCTGGCCGTCGATGTACACCTCAAAATCTCGAATCAATACCGTCTCGCCGGGCAATCCCACTATGCGTTTGATGAAGTAGTCCGGGCGGTAGTCGCCGATAACTATATCGGCTTCGGGCGGGGCGATATTTCTAAAGACCACGACGTCAAAGCGCTGCGGCTCGACCATCTGGAACACCCGGCGGCGCAGATACGGAAACTGATAGCCGTAGTGAAAGCGCGAGACGATAATATGATCGCCGACTTTAAGGGTAGGCAGCATTGATTCGGACGGGATGCGGTACGATTGGAAGATAAACATCCGAATCAGCATCGCGAGCAGGATCGTCAGGACCGCAACGCCAATCCAGCCGCTCAGGCCGAGAAGTGGTTCGTGATGCTCCTGCGGTGGATGCGCCGGGGGCGTCGGCGGCTCGTGGGGGGCCGAGAGAACTACTTCAACGTCTTCTGACTCTTCCGTTTTCAACTCACTACTGGTCGATTTTCAGTGCAGCCAGGAAAGCGTCCTGCGAGATGCGCACGGAGCCGACCTGCTTCATACGCTTCTTACCAGCTTTTTGCTTCTCAAGCAGTTTTCGCTTCCGGGTGATGTCTCCGCCGTAGCATTTGGCGGTTACGTTCTTTCTCAGTGCTTTGACCGTGGTGCGGGCGATAACGCGGTTGCCGATAGCGGCCTGAATCGCGATATCAAACATCTGGCGGTCCATTAGTTCCTTCATCTTCTGCGCCAGAGCCAAGCCTTTGGTGCGCGACTGCTCGCGGTGGAGAATCATCGACAAAGCATCGACGTTCTCGCCGTTGATTTTTAAGTCGAGTTTAATCAGGTCGCTCTTCTCGTAGCCCGCAGGTTCGTAGTCAAACGAAGCATAGCCGCGGCTGACACTTTTCAGGCGGTCATAGAAGTCGAGTACGACTTCGTTCAGCGGAAGTAGATACACGACCTTCGCCTGGCCTCCGGCGTGGAACTCGAGAGATTTCTGCCTTCCGCGCTTTTCCTCGCACAGCGTCAGTACGCCGCCGAGGTATTCCTGGGTGACGTGAATCGTGCCGACGATCATCGGCTCCATCACGGCCTCGATCTCTCCGGGCTCGGGAAAAGCCGCCGGGTTGTCTACAAACAGCATCTCGCCGCTTTTGACCTTAATCTGATACTCAACTGTCGGCGCAGTGGTGATGATGCTCAGGTCAAACTCGCGCTCGAGCCGCTCCTGGACAATTTCCATGTGCAGCAGACCGAGGTAGCCGCAGCGAAAACCGAAACCCAGCGCCTGAGAGGTTTCCGGCTCAAACGTGAGCGAAGCGTCGTTGAGTTTTAGTTTGTCGAGCGCGTCGCGCAGGTCTTGGTAGTCAGACGAGTCTTCCGGATAGAGCCCGCTAAAGACCATCGGCTTTACTTCTTTAAATCCGGGCAGCGGACTTACCTCGCCTTTTCGGGCTTCGGTCACGGTGTCACCGATTTTCGCGTCGGCGATGTCTTTAATCGAAGCGGCGATGTATCCGACCTCACCGGGACCGAGCTGTTTTACTTTCTGTTTGAGCGGTTTGAATTTCCCAAGCTCAGTCACTTCGTATTCGGCTTTAGTTTGAAGGAATTTGATGCGGCTTCCCTGCTTCAAAATGCCGTCAACTACGCGCACCTGGATGATTACGCCTTGATAGGAATCAAACCAGCTATCAAACAGCAGGGCTTTTAGCTGCGCATCAGGGTCGCCCTTGGGTGCCGGGATGCGCTCGATGATTGCTTCGAGTAGTTCGTCGACTCCGGCTCCGGATTTAGCGCTGACTGCCAGGGAGTCGGAAGTATCGAGGCCGATGATTTCTTCGATTTGCTGCTTAACAAGTGCCGGGTCGGCCTGCGGCAGGTCGATTTTGTTAAGCACCGTGATGATTTCCAAGTCGGCTTCAAGCGCTGAGTAGACATTTGATAGAGTTTGCGCCTGAACACCCTGAGCAGCGTCAACGACCAGCAGCGCACCTTCGCAGGCACTGAGGCTGCGCGATACTTCGTAGGAGAAGTCTACGTGGCCCGGAGTGTCGATTAGGTTTAGCTGGTAAACCTGTCCGTCTTTGGCTGTGTAGTCGAGCGAGACTGAACGGGATTTGATCGTAATCCCGCGCTCGCGTTCAAGCTCCATATCGTCGAGCATC
>JAUIIP010000257.1 GCA_030431555.1 bacterium | reverse complement strand
GTCTCGTGGTGTGAAGGCCGTGCAGATTGCAGCCGATACTTTTCCGGCAGGGACACTGACCGGTGCGCCTAAATATCGTGCAATGCAGTTGATCGACAGTTACGAAAAAGGTCGCCGTTCGTTTTACGGCGGTAGTATCGGATTCATCGGGTTTAACGGTGACTACAAGCACGCGATAGTGATTCGTTCGCTGCTTAGCAAGAATAACGCGCTTTATTACCAGGCCGGTGCCGGGATTGTCGCGGACTCGGAGCCGGAGCGTGAACTTAACGAAGTAAATAATAAACTTGCGGCGCTCCGTGCGGCGCTCGTGCATGCCTCAAGACTAGGAGGCGAGACATGAAGGTCTTCCTAGTCGATAATTACGACTCTTTTACCTATAACCTTGTTTATTTACTTCGTGGTTTGGGTGCCCAGGTCGAAGTGCGCCGCAATGACGACTTTAAGATCGGCGAAATCGATGACTTTGACGCTGTTGTTATATCACCGGGGCCGGGGATCCCCGAGGAGGCCGGTAATACGCTTGAAGTCATCAGGCAATACAGTGGTAAGAAGCGAATTTTTGGTGTCTGTTTAGGGCATCAAGCAATCGCCGAAGTTTTTGGCGCTAAACTGGAAAATATGCGCGATGTCTCCCACGGGAAGTCGGTATCGACATCGATTCTCGATCCGGGGGAAAGGATATTTGGCGGCATAGAAAATCCCTTTCCGAGCGGACGCTATCATTCTTGGACCGTGCAGCCGTGCAGCGTGCCGCCGGAGCTTAAGGTTACCGCGCAAGACCTCCAAGGGCGAATCATGGCTCTTAGGCATGTCGCTGAAGATACGATTGGCGTTCAGTTTCATCCTGAGTCAATCCTGACTCCTAGCGGGGAGCGCATCCTCTCGAACTGGCTGGAGGGCGGAAAGTAATGGCTCAGCCGGCACCTGCAATGAAATCAGTGTTGAATCAGTTGTTTGATCACCGAACGCTGTCGTCGGAACAGGCGCATGCGCTGCTTATCGGTATGGGCCAGGATGCGTACTCCGAGGCGGAAATGGCGGCATGCTTGGGCGCATTTCGGATGCGCAGTATGACGGTTGGTGAGCTAGAGGGCTTTCGCAGGGCTATGTTGGAGCTCTGCCGCGCTGTGGATCTTTCCGTGTACAATGCGATCGACCTTTGTGGGACCGGCGGTGACGGTAAGAATACCTTCAACATCTCCACTCTATCGTCATTTGTCGTAGCCGCTTGCGGAGTTCCCGTCGCTAAGCATGGCAACTATGGAGTCTCATCCGTTTGCGGATCTTCAAATGTTTTGGAGGCAATAGGGGTTAAGTTCGAAAGCGACGAGGAGGGTCTGAAGGCGCAGCTCGACGCAGCAGGGATTTGCTTCATGCACGCGCCGTTGTTTCACCCAGCGATGAAATATATCGCACCGGTCAGACGCGCCTTGGGTGTGTCTACCTTCTTCAATATGCTGGGTCCAATAGTAAACCCCGCATCGCCGCGCAGGCAGCTGATAGGGGTTTACAGTCTGGAGCTCGCCCGGCTCTACGCCTATACGCTGCAGCAAACCGATAAGCAGTATGCAATCGTCCATTCGCTTGACGGCTACGATGAAACATCCCTTACAGGCCCGGTTAGGGTAATTTCTCGCACTGAGGATGTGTTGATTGAACCTCAGGATTTTGGATTTGAAGCAGTAAGACCGGAAGACATTTTCGGTGGAGACACGGTTGAGCAGGCGACGGATATCTTTCTTGCAGTTCTTCGCGGCGAAGGAACGAAAGCGCAGACGTCGGTCGTTTGCGCCAACTCTGCACTCGCGCTTAGGGTTGCGAGCCCTGAGCTCGATTTGAATCGCGCGGCTGATAACGCTCGAGAGGTACTGTTATCCGGCAAGGCTTATCAAGTGCTTGAGAAACTGCGCGCGATGGCCGGCAACAAGTAGGGGATCATGTCAGATATTCTAGAAAAAATTTCGGCGGCGAAGCGAGTTGAAGTCGATAAGCGCAAGCAGCTCTATCCGGCTAAGCTGCTGGAGCAGAGTATTTATTTCGAGGCCAAACCGGTTTCGCTGTGTTCCTACCTCGGACGCAAAGACCTGCTGGGAGTGATTGCCGAGATAAAACGCAGATCTCCTTCAAAGGGCGTGATTAACCCGCACGTCGACGTCGAGCGCTTGTCGATCGCTTACATGCAGGCCGGCGCCTCAGCTCTTTCGGTGCTGACGGACGAAGAATTCTTCGGAGGCTCAAGTGCAGACCTCGAGACTGCGCGTAAATTCAACTTCTGCCCAATCCTGCGCAAGGACTTCATAATTGACGAGTACCAGGTGGTCGAGGCCAAGTCGATCGGGGCAGATGTTATTTTGCTGATTGCTGCTTGTCTGGAAGCCGCAGAGCTTAAGAAGCTAGCTAAGGCTGCGCGCGGTCTGGGGCTTGAGGTGTTGATGGAGGTGCATAGCGCAGAGGAGCTGGAAGAATCATATTGCGACGAGGTGAGCGTTGTCGGCATCAATAATCGCAATTTGAAAGATTTCAGTGTTAACGTCGAGACATCCAAAGAGCTATGCGACAAAATTCCCAAAGGTGTTTGCAAGATTTCAGAGAGCGGAATATCGACCCCTTCTGTGCTGGTCGAGCTCAAGCGCGGCGGTTTTGACGGCTTCCTGATCGGTGAAGCCTTCATGAAAAGCTCGAGACCGGAACGCGCTTGCGAGAAGTTGATCAAGGCAGCTCTTCAGGAGCTAGGAGCAGATGCTAAGTGAGCGGCTGCAAATCAAGGTGTGCGGTCTGAGAGATCCGATTAATATCGGGGAGGTTGCAGCTTTGAAACCGAACTACATCGGTTTCAACTTCTGGCCGCGCTCGAAGCGCTATGTGGGCGACGACTTCTCAGCGGATTACCACGCCGCTGTCTCCGCAGACATCAAGCGCGTAGGTGTTTTCGTTAATGCTGATTTGGACGCTGTTGCTGCAATAGCGCAGCACTGCAAGCTAGACGGTATTCAGCTTCATGGTGACGAGGAGCCGGAGTACTTCAAAGAGCTGCGACTTCGAGCGCCTGCTAAGTTTTTAATAAAAGTTCTAAGAATCGAAGACGCACTTCCTCAGGCCATTTTCAAGCAATATACGCCGCTTGCTGATATGTTTCTTTTTGACAAAGCTAGTGTTGGCTTCGGTGGATCGGGCAAGAGGTTCGACTGGAGGCTGCTGCGGGATTATCACGAAAAAACCCCTGCACTGGTAGCGGGCGGCCTCGATGAAACAGGGTTAGAGTTCCTCAAAGATCTGCATAGAGTGGGGCGGGCAATTGCCGGAATTGATGTAAACAGCAGGGTTGAGCTGGAGCCGGGGCTTAAATCTACAGTGCGAATCAAGAAGGTAATGGAGAGGTTATGAGTAGTTCATATTTTGTTGATGCAGACGGATATTACGGTGAGTTCGGCGGCGCCTTTGTGCCGGAGATGCTTCACGGAAATGTCGAGGAACTTCGTGAAAAGTATCTCGACATCATAACAGATGAAGCTTTTCAATCAGAGCTAAGTCGGCTGCTGCATGATTATGCCGGTCGGCCGACTCCGCTTTACTTTGCTCCGCGCCTTAGCGCTGAATTGTCCGCAAAGGTTTACATCAAGCGCGAGGACTTGCTGCACACCGGAGCGCATAAAGTAAACAACACCTTAGGACAGATTTTACTCGCAAAGCGACTGGGTAAGAAACGCATTATCGCTGAAACCGGGGCCGGCCAGCACGGCGTCGCCACTGCGACTGTCTGCGCGATGATGGGTATCGAGTGTGTTGTCTATATGGGAGCGCTGGACGTCGAGCGCCAAGCTCCGAATGTCGCCAGGATGCGTATGATGGGCGCGAGGGTGGTTCCGGTTAATAGCGGAAGCAAGACGCTCAAGGACGCAACAAACGAAGCGCTGCGTGACTGGATTAACAATCCCGAATCGACGCACTATATTATCGGCTCGGTAGTCGGCCCGCATCCGTTCCCGGACATGATTTCGCGGTTTCATGCGGTGACCAGCCGGGAGATTCGCGAACAATTAAAGCGTGCCGAAGGGCGAGAGCTGCCGGATACAGTGGTTGCCTGCGTCGGCGGCGGAAGCAATGCGATAGGGGCGTTTTACCATTTCATCGACGAGGCTCAAGTGCAGTTGATTGGAGTAGAGGCGGCCGGCTGCGGAGTCGACAGCGGTGAGACCGCGGCAACGATGCGCCTTGGTTCGCCTGGAGTGCTGCATGGAAGTATGTCTCTGGTGCTGCAAAACGACGACGGGCAGATTCTCGAAGCACATTCCGTTTCGGCCGGTTTGGACTACCCAGGTGTCGGGCCGCAGCATGCGCATTTGCAAAAGTCAGGGCGCGCCAAGTATGTCAGCATCACTGACGCGGAGGCACTCCAGGCAGCGTTCGAGCTTGCGCGCTTAGAAGGAATAATTCCGGCACTCGAGACAGCGCACGCATTTGCCTACCTAAAGCAGTACGAGCCGAAGTCAGGGGAGGTGATAGTCGTTAATTGCTCAGGTCGGGGGGACAAAGACATGGCTGCTTACTTGACCGAGCTGAATAAGCAAGAGGCTTAGGTCTCGAGCCCGCGCTTCCAGTTTATCATTTCGATTGCAGCTTTGGCCGCTTCGATGCCTTTATTGCTGCTCCCGCTGGAGCGCGCAATCAAATGTTCGATGTTATGAACCGGCATTAGCTCCATAATAATCGGCAATTCAAAATCATACATGACTCTGCCGAGCTCACGGGTGCATGTATCTACGATCACTTGGTAGTGATCAGTTTCGCCTTTAATCACAGCACCGATAACAACAATCGCTTCAAACTGGCCGCTTTTTGCTAACAACTTGGTCGCAAGCGGCAGTTCATAGCTGCCCGGCACGAGGTGCTTTTCAACAGATGCTCCAGCACGCTCTAGGAGTACACTGCAGGCTTCAATCATTCTG
>JAUIIP010000256.1 GCA_030431555.1 bacterium | reverse complement strand
AACTTCGCCGCTCTGCTCTACGGAGACTTTGACATCCATTTAAACCACCAACTCCAGGTTCTGCATTTAAAAGTGGTATGCGGGAGAAGGGACTCGAACCCCCACGCCTTGCGGCACTAGATCCTAAGTCTAGCGTGTCTACCAATTCCACCACTCCCGCATCTTACGCAGCCAGTGCCCGCACCCGCTGAGTAAAAAGCTTCAGGCAAAATTGGGAAATGTGGGGTGGACGATGGGACTTGAACCCACGACGACCGGAACCACAATCCGGGGCTCTACCAACTGAGCTACGTCCACCATATATCCAAACGCGCCGACAACAATGCCTGCTAGCCCAGGCAGTGTCAATGCCAGGTATAATCATCGGGAATCACGCAAAGCGCCGAAGACCCGGGCGTTTAGACCAATCAAGCAGGCTTCGTATACAGCCCTCCCGCGGCACAAAACACAAGCCCTTTTTGCTCTAAGGAATGCAGACTGGCTCTCAGGTCCTGTGCCTGAGCTGAACAGCTTTCTACAAGCTCGTCTAAGCTATACGCACCACCAGCGGCCAGTTCGGCACAAATGCGGCGCTCAAGGCCGGCTTCGGCCTCTTGGGTAGAGTCAGCGAGCTGCTGCGAAGCATCGGACGAACTTAGCTGATAATAATTCAGAAAGTCATGGCAGGAGGTGAAAACGTGAGCTCCTTCAGCAAGCAGCCGATTCGTTCCTTGGCTCGCACGGCTGTCAATCGGACCCGGCACTGCCCAGACATCACGACCAAACTGCGCCGCAAGTCTCGCAGTAATTGCCGCCCCGCTGCGTTCCGCCGCCTCAACCACAACAACTGCGTCTGCCAAACCAGCAATAATCCGATTTCTGGCTGGAAAGGTGAACTTCGTCGGGGTGACGCTTGGCTCGTACTCCGTAATTATTAAACCCGAACCCCGTTCGAGCCGGTCAGCCAGAGGCGCGTTGCAGCGCGGCTGAAGATTGGCATGACCCGATCCGAGCACGGCGATTCCAGGGCTAACGCCGACAATTGATTCTGCGCTGCCCTGAAGCGCACCATTGTGCGCTGCTGCATCAATACCCATCGCCAAACCGCTGACAAGCAGTAGGCCGCTCTTTGTCAGTACCCTCCCTATTTCGCTTGCGGTACTGCGCCCATAGCCCGAGTAGCGCCGAGCTCCCACAACCGCCGCCACTAACTTGGCGCGGTCCAAGAGTTCGTTAAGTTGGACACGGCCCTTGGCAAAAATAACTAATGGCGGATCGGAAATATTACATAATCTAGTCGGGTAATCAGAAGTACCAAACACTATCGCCCTCAATCCCAGTTCAGCAGCTCGGGCTATTTCCTGCTCAGAGCGAGCTAAGTAATTTGGCTCTATCGAGGCCAAAATTTTTCGCAGCCGTCGAAAATCTTGCTGAAGGATTGCCTCCGCAGCCGCTCGCTGAGTTGAGGCTTGTCCCGGTCCCGAGTATCGAATAGAGAGAAGAAAAGTGACTAATTGGTTTATTTGCGGGTCATTTGAGAGTAATTTGCCGGATTTTTTTGAATTTCTAAGCATTTATCTTGTATGCGCTGCATCTTATAACTACTGGGTCTGCGTCCGCACGAGTAGTTTCTCGAGGGACGGAACTCTCGGTCATGGTCGGCCGAATGAAGAATTGCGTTGCGAAGGACAACACGCTGGTTTGCGCGGTTAATGAAGAAGCACTCTCTCACAATCCATGGCTTGAAAAATCACTCGCCCGCACAGCGCGGCCGACTTGTTGAATATCTTGCCAATCGCTTCCAACTCTCGCCGGACCTGATAGCAATCAAACTCAAGTCATTTCCCGTCACCTTCAAAGACTGGATTGACGATGAGATCTTCGAAGACGTTCAATCGGAACTAGAAGAACTTGGAGTGCTTGCTGCTTTTGACGAAGGCGAGCGTCTGGCTAAGAAAGCCGCGGAGGAACAAACTCCGGCTGCTGAACAGAACACCGAAGATGCGCCGGACGAAGACGCCGAATCCGATGAGACACCGGAGACGGAAGCAGCGTCCGAGGAACCGAATCTTGACCTTGCTCCCGAAGAGACTTCAGAAACCGAGCCAGTTGCAGATCAGAGCAGCGACCTCAAAGGCGCTGGGTTGAGTTTTGACGAGGAAGCGGCCGATCTGGCAAGCCTGAAGGACGCGGAAGTAAGCGGAGACTCAAAACGTCTCGACGTTCCAGCGGGGCTCGACCTTTCGTTTGACGCGCAGTCAACCGTTGAACATTCAACCGAAGAGGAAGCACAAATTGACTCAGCAGCGAAAGAGGATGCGGCTGCCGCCAAACCAAGCAGCGCCATATCGTTCTCTGCGGATGACAGTGTAGAGGAAGAAAGCGCTGAAGAAGTCGTTGAGGTAGCGGATCAACCTGAATCTTCGAGCAGCGAGCTGGTGACTTCCGCATTGAAAGCGGCAGCCGAAGCTGAGGGCGAGTCTGCTAACCAAGCGATTAGCGACGACGAACTGGACTCCCTGTTCAAGGAGATTGAAGATTCGCCGGAGCCGCCGCCAACGGTCAGTTCAGCAAAAGTCGAGAAAGAGCCGCGCGAATCAACGTTGCAGCCGCCACAAGCCGCTGCGCCGACGCCGCCGGCACCGGGAGCTGTGGATGACGACGAATTAGATTTCGATGACGAGGAGTTTGAAGAAATCTATTACACCCCTCTGCTTTCACGGCCAATTATCTGGGTCATCGGCTGTGCACTGGTTGTCGGTGCAGCTTTGATCGGATTCACAATGGGAGGAGGCCCCGACACGACTCCCGAAATCAGTATTTCCGGTGAGACAGCAACAAGGCTGCTTAATGAGCAGAAAGCGATTTTAGTTGTTAAGAAGCCGACTCATGCAGGGATGCTCTCTAAGCACCGCAAGGTCTGGAGCGGCTCGCTCGACGAGAACGGTGTTAAGACCGATGTCAAGCTGACTGCACTGAAAGGAGATATCGTCGACATAGTGATCGATATCTCCACACCACCTCCTCCCAAACTAAGTCCAAAAGAGCTTGTGGCCGGCAAGGCTCAACCTGTTTGGTTAAACAGATTCGAAATTAACCGACTTGAACACTATGAGACCTTTGACGCAAACGATCCTTCAAAGAGCACATACCCGGTCGAGCAGTTTTCACTTAGAACTAAAGGCAAGGCGTATATGCGGGATCACGCCGGTCGAGGCCGCAGAATTGTCGCTCCAATTCTAATCGAAGGCTCACTTAGCGCTGACGGATCGACAATCAAAGGAACTTGGAAGATCGCCAACGGTGCACCCGGGGAGCCAGTTCTGCCGCCCAACTCAGCGAAGTTTCTAGGCGGCAAGTCATATCGATTATTTTACTCTTCTCCGTTCCGTGCAAAACTAGTCGAAAGCGAAGAAGAGAACGAAGAAAACAGCGAGAACGCGCAGGAAGAAAAGCAGGCATCCGATACGGAAGAATAGCGGCGGCCTGGGATCCGAACATAATGCCTAAACGAATCAGCACAGGGAAAGGAAGTCCCCTCAGGGAAATTATCCCGGAAGGCTCATCTAGACGTGAGCTTACCGAGCTCCACGTACACTTGGGCGGCTCAGTACCGATTTACCGTTTGTGGGAAATGGGAATAGAGCGAGGTATTCGCGGAGTAGCCGGCTCCTACGAGGATTTTATTACCCTGCTGCACCGGAGTACGACAAATACCGGCGACCTCGACAAGTATTTGGAAGTGTTCGACATAGTCGAACTTATTCAAGCCGGGCCAAGAGCCGTGGCAGAAGCGATAATGATTGCGGTAAACGGGGCCTATCGCACCGGTGGCATGAGGCGGCTGGGACCCGGCGGCGAAGGTGGAGACCCGGACCCGATTTTTGCGATTAACCAGCTCGAAATTCGCTTCAATCCGATGAAGCGCACTGGGCTCCTGCTCTCAAAAGGCGGCGTTCAAGGGCTCTTCGACGTAGACCGAATCATTCGCGCCGCTTGTGAGGCCGCAACTAACAGCGAAATTGCTTACAAGAACGGCATCTCTACGGGACTGATTATTTGCTTCGGTAGAGACCTCTCTTGGGAGGTTAACGAAACTCTGGCTGACAAGGTTTGCCTCTGGAAAAAGTCCTATCCGAACAAAATAATCGGCGTGGATATCGCAGGTCCTGAATCTGCTCTGGCGCTGGACGATGAAGCTAATCTCGAACGCATGGCAGCGCTTTACCAGCGGGCCGGAGACGGTATCGGCAAAACTGTCCATGTCGGCGAAACAGAGCACGTGTCGATTGACACCTTCATTAAAACAGTTAAAGCACTGTCACCTCATCGAGTGGCGCATCCGGTAGTAGCCGCTCGCGCCTACTGGGACGACAAGGATGCTAGAGGATTGGAACTGCTCGCACAGGAGGGCATAGTTTGCGAGCTCTGCGTTCATTCAAACCTTTTAACCGGTGCTATTCGGTCAATCGATGAATACGGCAAATTTCTTAGGACGCTCGATCAGTTTGAAATCGCTTACACCTTTTCAACCGATTCTCCTGCGCTTCAACTGACAACCCTTGCCGGTGAACTGGAGATGCTGCTCGCCAGCTCTGCGGCCACACCTGAGCAAATTGTCGCCGCATTGGAAAATGCGGACCAAGCAACTTTCATCGCAACACAACACAACAAGAAGACCGCGGAGGAAAAGTGACTGGTATTTCCAAACGCAAAACCAAGATAGTCGCCACGCTTGGGCCGGCCTCGCGCTCAGCAGAGAAAGTTGCGCAAATAATTTCGGCAGGTGCTAATGTGTTTCGTCTCAACTTCTCGCACGGCACCCACGAGGAGCACACTGAAACCATAAAAGTAATTCGCGAGCAGTCCGCAAAAGCAGGAGTTCCGATTGCTGTGCTGCAGGATCTCTGCGGTCCGAAGGTACGCATTACGGCAATTGAGGGCGGTGAAACTACTCTACACGACGGGTCTGAAATCGTTCTGAGATACGGAGACAAGAAGCAATACT
>JAUIIP010000255.1 GCA_030431555.1 bacterium | reverse complement strand
GGCGATGGGATTCGGCGACGTAATCATTGTCACGTTTTCTGCGCTGACGCGCATAAAACCCGCCAATGCGTCGCTGATGATACCTGTTCGCCTTACGGCTCACGGGTTCGAATCCCCTTGGTTTCTGCCTCGAGGATTAGTCCGCTGCCGCGGTGCTCCAAAACTTCTAAGTGGAGCGGGCGATGGGATTCGAACCCACGACCTCCTCCTTGGCAAGGAGGCGTTCTAGCCACTGAACTACGCCCGCATTGGTGAGTAAAAGACTAGGTCTTTTGCTCGTCTGCACAAGCTAAAGGACACAATTTAGCCCGCGGTGTCAATCGCTTACTCTAAGACAGCTTTGAAACCGCCTCACGCACTCGAGAAAGCCCTTTCTTTAGCGTGTCTTCCGAAACAGCGATGCTGAGCCGCATTGCGCCTGCGTCGCCGAATGCCTCTCCCGGAACAACCACTACCTTATAGTCTTCGAGCAGATAGTCCACTAAATCGCTGGCAGAGTTAATAGTGCGCCCGCCTGCGGATTTGCCGAAGAGTCCCTCGACTCTGACAAAGGCGTAAAATGCGCCTTTCGGTTCTACAGGAAGCTCAAGTCCCGGAATGCTCTCAAGTTCGTTCATCAGAATCCCAAGGCGCTTCTCGAACTCCGAGGAGAGAAGCTTGGGGAATGCCAAATCGTCTTCAAACGCATGAGTTGCGGCATACTGCGCAATCGAGCACACGTTGCTCGTAGTTTGGCTTTGATATTTTGCCATCGCAGCAATTACAGGCGCGGGTCCGATTGCATAGCCGACGCGCCAGCCGGTCATCGCGTAGGTCTTGCTGAAAGCGCTTGAGATAACAGTCTGCTCAAGCAGTTCAGGTGCTTCTTGTAAAATCGAACGATGCGTGCCGCCGCCGAAGATTGTGTGTTCGTAGACTTCGTCGCTGATGATCATGACGTTCTCTGCGCCCGGCAGGGATTTGATTGTCTCAGCAATGTCCTTTAAAGCTGCTGCGCTGTAAACACTGCCTGTCGGGTTCGAAGGGCTGTTAATTACAATCGCTCGCGTGCGATCGCTGCAGGCATTCTTCAGCGCCTGCGGAGAAAGCACGTAACCTTCCTCGGCGCTCGTTTCGACTATTACCGGCTCGGCTCCGACGAGTTTGACCATGTCCGGATAGCTCGCCCAATACGGGGCGGGGATGATTACCTCGTCACCGGGTTCAAGTGTGACCGCGAGCAGCTCGGACAGACTCTGCTTTCCGCCGTTAGTGATAATTACGTTCTTAGCGGCGTAATTGAGGCCGTAAGCGGCGTTGTACTTTTCAGCCAGGACGGTTCGCAGTTCCTCAGTGCCGATGGCGGCGGTGTAGCGCGTGAAGCCTTCGTCGAGCGCGCGTTTGGCGGCGTCTTTGACGTGCTGCGGAGTGTCGAGATCGGGTTCGCCGGCGGTGAAGGCGACGACGTCCTCGCCCTGAGCTTTTAGCTGCTTGGCCTTGGCTGTTAGTGCCAAGGTCGGTGAATCTTGAATTCGGGCAATAGCTTGGTTTAGTCGTATCATTTTAAAACAAAATCTTCTGTATATATGCTCTTATCTGCCGAGGGGGGACTATAAGCGAAGCCTCAGCGACTAGTCTAGTCTTTGGTGCTGTTTTATCGTCCGTGAAACGCCGCCTTCAAGCGCTTGCCGATATTCTGCGGCACCAAGGAGGACACGTCGCCGCCGTATCTGGCAACCTCTTTGACGATAGTCGAGTTAATGAACGAATGCTGCTGTGAGGCCATCAGGAAGACGGTTTCGATGTTGGGCGCCAGTTCGCGGTTCATGGCCGCAATCTGATACTCGTATTCGTAATCGGATACGGCGCGCAGGCCGCGAATAATAACGTCGGCGCCGGTAGCAGCGACGTAGTTCACCAAAAGTCCGTTGAACTTTTCTACGACGACTTTGTCTCCAAAATCCTCAAGCGCCTGGGTAGTCAGCTCCACTCGCTCGTCTGCATCGAACAACGGCTGCTTGCTGGTGCTCTCGGCGATAGCTACGTGGACTGTCTTAAACAGCTTGCTTGCGCGTTCAACGATGTCGCGGTGGCCGTTAGTGAACGGGTCAAAGGTTCCTGCATAAACTGCTGTCTGCAACGCTGGTCTCCAGCTCTTAACTCATCGAGGTAGTTATTAGTCTTTTGCAGCCCTGGAGACAAGAAAGTCATACTAGAAACAGAGGTAATATATCCTCGTGTCGCCGTAGGCTTTTTCCCTAAGCTGCTTCAGCGGATGGCCAAATTCTGCTTCAGAAAAGTCAAGATTAAGCCGCTTCGGCGCACCCAAAACGACTACGCTGCTGCGCATGATCAGCCCCGCGTCTTCGAGTTTATGCACTAACTTCTCGCCCGGATGGGCCGAGTAGGGCGGGTCAATCAAGAACAACCTAGGCTGCGCGGAGCTAGCGGAGCCCTCGAGGACTTCGCTTACTCGCCCCAGCGCAGCGGGCAGCGTGGCGCTGATAATGTGCAATAGGTTGGAGATCCCAAGTAATTCAGCATTTTCCTTAAGTGCAGAGCAGAGGCGTTTGTCCTGTTCGACAGCTACCGCGAGCCTGGCCCCGCGCGATACTGCCTCTAGACACATCGAGCCGGTTCCAGCGTAAAGGTCGATAGCGCAGCAGTTTTCTAGATCAATTATGCCGGAAAGCGTCGAAAAAACGGCCTCACGCACACGCTCTGTGGTCGGTCGCATCTGCTTGGCAGGGAAGACTTTTAGCTTTCTGCCACCGTACTTACCGGCAATAATTCGCATAAATCTGGAGCCTCTGAGAGCAATACGCTTGCGCAAGCTCGCAACTTTGTCCAATTTAGCCTAGACAAGTCAACCGAGGGACCCAGGATGATTACAACTTCAGATCTCCCGATGGAGCTAGGCACGCGCCAGAAGCGAGTCGCATATTGGCGTGAGAATTTCCCGAAGAACACCTCAAATCCGGTGTTTCTGCGAGAAGCAGATGAGCTGCTCGACAAATTCTCTCTACTGCTGGCCAAACTAGTAAAGGAGAAAACTGAAGAAGACATCAATTCGACTTTTGCTGAGGTTCAGGCCCTCGAGCGTGAGCTCACTCAGCTGTTCGATTACTCCCGTCTCAAGACTACCGTAAAGGAGCAGTACGGCTTCGAAAAAAAGCAGGTACGCTAGTTTTGAGATTACTTGACAACTCTCCAGCAACTTACGATGATACCGCCCCTTGAAGGGCGGGGTAGTTGATTTTGCATATCGCACTTCTAACAGGTGGGGCGTTAGCTCAGTTGGTAGAGCAGATGCCTTTTAAGCATCGGGTCACTGGTTCAAATCCAGTACGCCTCACCACTTTTTAGTTTCTCCTCTAGGCGCTTATGCCATTTCGTTTACTATCTATCGCTTTTCGTAGATTCTAAAGGTAAACGCATCTTCCAAAATCAAAGTGTTCTTAACGGGTATTGATGCTTAGTGTATCGAGTAAATACGCTCTCCGGGCGCTGCTGTACTTGTCTGAGAATGCGGACGGCGAATATTTGCCTGTTGAACAGGTTGCTCAAGAGAGCTCTGTGTCGCCAACATACTTGTCTAAGTTGTTCAAGATTCTTGCCGCCGCCAATTTGGTAGAAACAAAGCGGGGCGCTCAAGGCGGAGTTCGGCTAGTGCATGAGAGCATAACGTTTTTCGAAGTATGCGAAGCGCTTAAAGATCCTGTTCTCGTAGAAATATGCTTCCTCTCAAATAGTCTTTGCTCTGAGAAGTCTCCTTGCGAGTATCATGAGCGTTGGAGCAGAGAACGCGCCAGAATAATTTCCTTTTTGAAAGCACTTACAATCACTGCTTAGTCACTAACTGTGTTGACTGAACTTTTCGCAACAGTTAAGAAAGAGATAGGTCGATAAAGGATAACAGAGTCCAGAATAGGTAATCGGTCGAAAAGTCTGTTGTTGCTGCCCTTCGTATGTTTGAGCAAATCGAGGTCCTTCTAGAATGCGACATCTACTTCAACTAACCCTGTGGTTTTTGATTGCGCTGACTACTTCGCAAGCCGCATTTGCCGATATCTCTCAGGAACGACCGCCCAAGGGCACAATGGAGAACGGCAAAGCGGGGTTTCTTGCCAATTGTGTTGCCTGTCATCAGTCCGATGGAAAAGGCATGAAAGGGGTGTTTCCACCGCTGGCCGGCTCTGACTTCTTAAAACCACCTTATACTGAAGCTATCGATGTCGTGATCAACGGAAAGTCTGGTCGTCTGATGGTTAACGGTGTTGAGTACAACAACCTTATGCCGGCCATGAGCCACCTGACGGATGACGACATAGCCGACATTCTTTCCTGGATTGTTAACAGTTGGGGCAATCCCGGCGGTACGATTACAGCCGGACAGGTTAAGCAGGTTCGTGGAACCGATGTTGCCAAGCGCGATCCTGCTCAAGGCCAGACTCACCCGGATACAAGTCAGGCCGAAATGAAATATAAAGGAGCACCAAGTGTCTTGGAGAGTGCTCAAGCCAAGATAGTTCGATCTCCGGGTGCCCCCGATCTAACGAATAAAGAATTCGAAGTAGCAAAGCAGATCTTCTTCGAACGTTGCGCAGGGTGTCACGGTGTTCTGCGAAAAGGTGCGACAGGCAAGCCGCTCACTCCGGATATTACCCGAGTTAAGGGCACTGATTATCTCAAAGCTCTAATCAATTATGGTTCTCCTGCCGGCATGCCGAACTGGGGAACGTCCAATGAGCTTTCCGCCAAAGAAATAGATATCATGGCCAGGTACCTGCAGCATGAACCGCCCGAGCCTCCTGAGTTCGGAATGCCCGAGATGAAAGGAACATGGAAGGTGCATGTGCCGGTCAACGAGCGACCGAAGAAGCCGATGCACAGCCTTAATATCGAGAATTTCTTTAAAAAGACTTTCCTGGTAGTCCCAGGTCTCTTTATAATCTTTATATCCTAAATTCTGTAAATCTATCTTCTTGTTCATACACCTTTTCCTGGATTATTAAGAATA
>JAUIIP010000254.1 GCA_030431555.1 bacterium | reverse complement strand
TTCTCTCTAAGCTGGTTGGTGAATCCGGCTCGGTTTTAGGCATCGACATGACGGAGCAGCAAATTTCTGTCGCCTCCAAGCACGTAGATTACCAAATGAAAGAATTTGGCTACGAGCAAACAAACGTCGAGTTCAGGCACGGCTACATCGAAGACTTAGCAAGCGCAGATATCGCCGACAACTCTATTGATGTTGTTGTCTCTAACTGCGTTATTAATCTCAGTCCTGATAAAAGAAGCGTCTTTGCCGAGATATTTAGAGTACTCAAGCCGGGAGGGGAGCTTTATTTTTCCGATGTTTTCACCACAAGCAGAGTCCCGCGCGAACTCCAAAATGACAGCGTTCTTACAGGCGAATGCCTGGCCGGAGCGATGTACATTGAGGACTTTCGGAGACTGCTTGCCGATCTTGGATGCTCCGACTATCGGATTGTTTCGAGCGCGAGAGTCGCTTTAGCAAATGAGGAAATTGAAAAACGCGTAGGTGATATAGATTTTTGCTCGCTAACGGTCCGTGCGTTTAAGCTAGATCTCGAAGACAGATGTGAAGACTACGGTCAAGTGGCCTACTACAAGGGATCGATTTCCGAATGCCCGATTAGGTTTGCCCTGGACGATCATCACGTCTTTGTTAAGGACAAGCCGATGCTCGTGTGCGGCAATACAGCTGACATGCTAACCAGCACGCGACTTAGCAAGCATTTTCGCGTCGAAGGCGACAAGTCAAAGCATTTTGGTTTGTTTGATTGCTCTGCGGGCCCCTCCCCTGCGCAAGAGAATAAGGCTGTCGGCGGCTGTTGTTAAAAAAAGAGGCAGGAATCGTTTTTAAAAAAAACCGTGGTATACCAAGCGAACCTGCCCCTTTAACCCAAGTTAAGTTAAACCGCCAACCGCAAAATTCGGCTGACATTAATGTTATGGCGAAAGCCGTTGCCGATGTTGCCAATAAATAGTCTTAATTTACGGCGACTTACGGCTTAAAATGTCAAGGGCCCCTTCGAACTCTGCTAATTACGTCCGACGAGCGGCCTAAGCAGGGTCTACTGGGAGCTCGAGTCCAGCTGCTCAAATCTACGGTCAGTAAGCGTGCGCATGAATGCTACCAGCGCGTCGACATCCTCATCCGACAGTGCCGGCGCTGCCTCTAGTTCCGCGAGGCTGACGGTTCCAGGAAATTCGGCAGCTCTCCAGGCTTGCCCGGTCTCCGGGTTAAGCGCTCGAGCTGGATTATTAAATTTGTCATAAAATAGGACAACCGTACGCAAGTCTGAAAATACACCATTATGCATGTAGGGCCCGGTAACCGCGACGTTGCGCAATGTAGGGACTTTTATCTTTCCGCGATTGGAACTCGACGCCGCCGCCGGATTCTGCTCCAATCCTCGGTCAGTCCTACCTCCATTAATCGCAAGCAGGGCCTCGTTTCTCGGAGTACCGATATTGTGAAACTCGTAGTTCGAGAATGTTTCATTCGCTACGCCTCCAAAACCTTGGAGCTGATGACAAGTGCTGCAGTTAGTAAATTGAGCCGAGAAAAACAGCGAACGGCCCAGGCTCTCCTGCGCAGTCATCTGATATTCGCCCCTCAAGAAGCGATCGTACTTGGAATCAAATGCTGCGAAGTCCGCCGACATTTCGTATTCAGCAATCGCCTGCTGCATCGCACTGTACGCCGTGTCGGTATTGTCAAAGACATCCTCACCGTAGAACTCTTGAAAACTCGAGACGTATTCTGGGTTTTCCATGATTCTTTCCACCACGGCAGCTTTGCTCGGCATTCCCATTTCCCGGATATTTAGCGGCGGTTCGCCGGCCTGGGCAGCCAAATCTGGCTGACGACCATCCAGAAATTGTCCGCCGACGAAGTTTCCCGAAGCATTTCGCTGAAACGCAGGGCTGAACATCGCATAAAGCACCGTCGGGGCGTTGCGCTGGGTGAAACTAACTCCATCATCACCAAGCGAAGCGACACGACCGACACCGTTTTCACGGTCGTCAATAAATGCGGCGCGTGGATTGTGACATGAGGCGCATGCCTGAGTTCTATTTAGCGAAAGATTCGTATCGGCAAACAGCGCTTTTCCAAGCGCCGCGGCATCAGAAAGTTCTGCGGTCGAGTCCGACCCACCTCCGCCCCCACCGCAGCCGACTACCGTTAAGATAAAGGGAACAAGTACTGCTCGAACTACGAACCGGTTCATACCAACATCACTCAACCATGGGTTACAAAAGCGATACTACAGGCGGAGATACAGATCGTCTATATACCAGCTTCTTGGAGAAAGTATAGCTTAGGTAGCCTCAAGCTAATCCCAGAAATATACAGCCACATGCTAATAATCCACACACAACTCGTTTGTTGAGTTTTCTTTTTGATGCAAGGAAAAATATCATCCCCGCCAAGGCAAAGCTTGAGACTTTAATGAAACCTCTCAAACTTAGCTGGTTCAGGAAAACGTAGGGAGTAGTCGTCAAGACGCTGCACAACCCACATACTACACCCGCAATAATCATCCACCTATTTGAGAATCCCTGCAGCTGCACCAGTGAATATTTGGCGCTGCGAGTGCGATAGAACGCACCCGGTTTCAGTCTGCGCAGCGACATTCTCTCGTGGTGTAGGAAACCTAATGCCAATACACTCGATGCCAAAGCAGCGATTGGCATTAGATGCAGCAGTTTAATTGCAAACCAGGACATCACATCAAAACTCGAGTAATCGTGGCAGGCAATGACGTCGAGCACGAATTGCTGACAGGCGACTCCAAAAGTTCATGCTCCAGTTCCAGCAAAAAAACGTCACTGAGCATCAGCCGCTTCTCATAGTCGTGCTCAAGAAGTACATCATGCAGTCTGTTTGCCAAGGCGTCGGGTAAACACACGAGTACCGCCGCGGCAGGTGAAGGCCGATCGCAGCAGCTAAAGAAGTGCTTTATAAGCTGAAACGGCTTGGTGCAGAACGTCAGTTGTTCAATGTATTTGCCGCTGCGTTCATCCAGGGTTGTAAACGGGCGGCTTATGTCACAATCACCCCAAAAGTGACACCACGGGAGATCTGTCTGAACAGTATTAGCAGCTCGTCGGAAAGTGACTGCAATTTCCTGCTGCAGAATTATCAACTCAAACTCCAGCAAACCTCGCATCGACAGTCTAGGATGCCTAAGCAGCGATCGAAACTCATCTAGAATGTGTTTGCCATTGTGTGAAAATCCGTAAAAGCCAATTTCTTCTTGGTTAAACATGTCCGTTTGCCTCTAGATCGACATTGCTTATGCATACCGAGCTACACTTTGGTATGCCAACTATCAACTCGCTTTACCAACTTCACTATGGTGTGTGCAATCCTCGGTTTGCTATGTGCAAGTTTATGTTCGCGAACTCAGTGGGAATTTCTGTGCTTGGTACTTTTATAAGAGCAAGTGGTTTAATTCCAAAGATTTACGACTACATTTCGGTACTTCGATTTTTTACTTCACTACGAGGATCGGCGCTTGACATACCAAGCAAGACGGATGTAACTACTGCGGCCACTACGCAATACTAATTGCGACGATGTTGAGTTTTACAAACGAAAAAGGGCAACAAAATGCTAGGTCGAGGATTGAAGAAATTTACTGCGCTGTCTGCTGCGGGAGCGTTGTCATTAGCCGTAGCCTGCGGAGGAAGCAGTGGCGGCTCAGGTTCCGGTGACGTCTCGGGCGGCGAGGAAGCCACACTGGAAAACGTATTGAAAACGAACGCACTGATAGCTTTCGCGGCGTATCAGGATTCACTAATTACAGCTCAGGCTCTTCAAGGAGCACTGCAGGCCTTGATCGCCGCTCCGTCCGAGGCGACTTTCGCTGCTGCGAAAAGTGCTTGGCTTGAATCGCGCGAGCCTTATGGTCAGACCGAAGTGTATCGCTTCCGCGAGGGCCCAATTGATCAGCTTCAGCCAAACGGCGGCGGCGAAGGCAGCATCAATGCTTGGCCGCTAAACGAAGCTCGGATTGACTACGTAATGGAAGTCGACGGCGAAAGCGGCGCTGGTATTCCGGTCAGCACAATCAGCAGCAATGTAATCGCTGATGCTGCGACTTTCCCCACGATCACTGCTCAAATGCTTCGTGAACTAAACGAACTCGACGGTGACGAAGGGAACGTGTTCACCGGATATCACGCGATTGAATTCCTGCTTTGGGGTCAAGACGTGAATGCTGATGGCTCCTCAGGTTTAGCTGGTCGAGATAACACACCGGGGCAGCGTTCATACACTGACTACCTGCCGGAAGACGCCGGATGCACTAACGGCAACTGCGCGCGACGAGGAGAATATCTGCTGGCAGCGGGTCAAGCTCTGATCGAGGACCTGACAACAGTTGTGGCACAATGGGACCCAGAAACCGGACCGCATTACGCATCCTTTACTGCGGGAGGCAATAATTCGCTCGCTTTGATCCTTGAGGGAATGGGCCGACTTAGTTTTGGTGAATTGGCGGGAGAGCGGATCAACATCGCGTTGGTAACGAACTCACAAGAAGACGAGCATTCGTGCTTCTCCGACAACACACACCGAGACATTTTGCTTAACGCGAAGGGTGTTCAGAACTCCTTCCTGGGTGAATACATCCGCACTGACGGCACAATGGTTTCAGGCGCCGGCATCGATGATTACCTTGCAACGCAAGGTTTTAGCGATGTGGCAAATAACCTGCGCGCAGCTCTGGAGTCCACTGCATCTAGTACCGCTGCAGTCGATTCACGCGCTAAGTCCGGTGTGCCTTTCGACAATCAAATCCAAGAAGGGCCAACTCAACCAACGGTGACCGCTGTAATTAACAGCCTAATTGCCCAAACCTCGCTAATCGAGCAGGCAATTAATTCGCTGGGACTGTCAGCCGGTGACCTTGATCAGGATACTGAGGAGTTTCAGCTTTAGACTTCAACTTAACTCACTCGAACAAACAGCGAGGGCGGTCGTGTGGCAGTGATGGCGCACGACCGTTTCTCCTTTTCAGAAATGTCTTTATTTAGGTGAAAAACGGGCTATTA
>JAUIIP010000253.1 GCA_030431555.1 bacterium | reverse complement strand
CCAGAACCAGTTCGTCTCCAACCATCCCGAACACGTCAATCGGTTCTTCTAAAGAAAGCTCCTGTTGAATTCGCGCGTTAATCTCTTGTTTGCGCTGCTCGGGCGCGAGCTGTTCGTCTGAAGAGTCGTCGCGGCGTCTCAAGCGCTGAGCGGCGGGGCGGTAATTTTCGAGAAGGAAATTGTCGAAGTCGAATGTCATGAACAACTGGATAGGAACAAGTCGGTGCGGTGACTTCAGTGCTCTAAAGCCTTCGGCTTTTCCGCCCGTGAACTCCAGCATTTGGCGGTACTCGCTGTTGTTGATCAGCGGTTTAACCACCAAGTGCGAATAAAGTTGATCGTCGAGCAAGAAAGACAAGGCAATCGGATCGAAAAAACGCGTCCAAAACCGTGAGTAGCCTCGCCTGAAGCGATCGTAGTCGACTTTCTCTTCTTTGCTGACTTTCCTAATCGGCACATCCGATAGCGCCTTCAAGCTATAGAGTGAGCCCCAAGTTCGGTTCTCAACAAAGCCTTCGCTGCTAAAAGGGTAATCTGAGAAATCGTCTGCTTCCTCGATAAATCCCGTAGTAACCATTTCTTTCCAACTTGTCGGCCAGCGCCCGGTCAGCGATTTGTAGGCTAGCAAGGCATACTGCAGAGTTTCTATTCGCTCTACGGCGGCATTCCTTCTTGCCGCATTTATTCGGTGTTCAGGCGATACAATTTTTAACAGGAAGTCCTCAGAGAAATACGCAAAACCGTGCCTGCGCTGATCCAAGGTGCTTAGCATGTACTTGAAATCAACTGCGTCGTGAAGCGATGCCGCGCGCCTTGTGCTGACCTGAGACACTTTGTCCAAAAGCCTTGGAGAGGTGGCAATCACTGTATATCCGCTAATTGTTCTGCGGATTACGTTCTTAGGCAGCAGCATATCCGCGGCGGCTGATACCTGCTCTGCCTTAAAGCGCATAATTAGCGCGTAATGTGTGTTGGGAAAGAAGCTTAGGTCTTCACTAATGAAAACCATCTCTGCCAGCAGCGGTTGAAGCTTCTCGTAATGTTGTATGCCGAGTCGCTCAGCCACTGCTTTGCGTACACTAAGTAGTTCTGAAAAGCTGGTAACGGTTTCCCCTGCTCGGGCGAGCTCACGCACCGCATCCTCCAAACCGGAGATCTTTGCAGGATCTTCGAAATACACTGCGAAATAATCTCTGGGTGCTAACTTGAAGATTTCCGGCACAGAAGCTTGTTCGACCTCTGCCAGCATCTTTTCCCATGGGTGGGTCGGCACCTTGAGGCGCTCGACGCTGTTCAGCGGTTCTGTTCTGGCGTTTGAGTTGTTGCGTGGACCGCTTCCGATCGAGCCGAGCTGCAGCGTTTCTCTCACTGCACGCTCTCCGGTAAGCACGGCAATACCGTTGTTGTCTTGGCGGTTGGTCGACATCATGGCGTTGGGCATCGTGGCGGACCGTAAAGACATACTTGAGCGCTGAGCGCTAAGACGTTGAAGATTGTACGGATCGGACCAGCGGGCAGGGCTGTTGATATCAGCAGCAGTGTCGGCTCCTGCATCATGCAAATACTTGTGCTTCTGCAAAGCAAACATGGCGTAAGCCAAATTGCTTCCGGTGGTTTCAATCTCTTCCTTTAGGTCATCAAGCGTTTTCTTCTGGCTCTCGGAGTAGGTAAATTTGCCGTTTGCGCTTCGGCGTGCGTTGTCTATGCCGCCAGCTCCCGTCGTGCCGCTTCCCTGCCTGGCAAGAACCAGGTTGATTCTAAAGGACTTGACTGTTTGTCCGCGTCGTTTGCTGTTTCGGGACGATGAAAGATCTACGGATGCAAACTTCTCAGTGGCGTTAAGCTGCTGGATGAACTCGGCGATATCCTTGTTGTCCGGAGCGATTCCGTAGACCATCGTCTTCGGGGACTTACCTCCAACATTGACGGTGCTCGTCAGCTCAATCGCGTCAGGCGGCGTGACATTGGCACCGGCGATTCGTCTGAGCTTTGCTAGTGCATTGTTGTGAATTCTCTGCTGAGCGCGAGTGCTTGCCGGGACTCTTCTGTCCGACACACTCGAGCCCGCCTTCTCAACTCGGATCTCGAACATGAAAGTCTTGTCATGCTGCCGCCTGGCAAACTGAATGTTGGCGGATTGCACAGCTTCCAGTTTTTCGAGTGAGTGCTTTAAAGCTGAAATTGAAGCGCTGGTCGGCGCTGTGCCGCGAAGCGAGACTTTATCCCGATTGTGTCCATAGGCTCGTGCCTCGGAAATGAGTACGTCGGCTGGGATGCTGACCTTGGCTCCGATGACATCAGATACAAGGGCAGAGTCATCAGCAGCCGCAGTCGGGACAAAAAAACAAGTAAGCGCAAATAGTAAAGCTACTCGGCGGGACATATTCCTCCTCATTTCGAAAGACTGCTCTTGCGCTCAATTTCTCGCGTCGACATTAAGATCCATACCCTAAGGCGGCTGATTCCAAAAAGAATCGCGAAAAGGCCAGTGAAAAAGTAGGAAACTGGTTGTATGGCTGTGTCCTCTGCCGCTAGCAGCGTAACGCCGGTCGGTTTAAGTCCGATGACGCTCCAGAGAGCGAGATATAACAATCATTCCGCGATCCTTTTACAAATCGGTGACAAGCGACTCAGTCAGTTCTGGCAATCTGGTTCCACGTTCGGGATTAACAGTTTTCATTATGGAGCTTGAGAGGCATGGAAAGTACCGAGCACAAGGCTGATAAGGCTTATCCATTGTTGAGCTGGAAAACGATGCGTTTCATCGACCGCTATGAGGCAGACGTATATGCGGCGGCGCTAACGCTGACGGGCTCACCCCAAGCTGCTCAGGATGTTACCGAAACAGTTTTCATTACACTTATTAAGAAAGGCATCGACTCGGTTACAAGCGCTGAAGTTACGGCTTTAACATACGAGCTGGCAATAGTTCGTCTGCTCGAACTTCGCGACAGGTTGCCAAAAAAACAGGTTTGCAACGCGTAGGACTAGCTCCCCGCGCAGCTCACGGCTTGCAGCAGTCTTTCCCGGTTTTCCTTTAGGTTTTTTTAGGTTTTGATGTTGGGTGACTGCTGCTGGTCGTGACGCTAGTTTTTCTCTTTTTCCTTTAGCTTCCAAACACAGTAGTTCTCATCTGTAATCGCCCGGGTGAAGCAGGCAAGCTTTTCGGCCGCCGAGCTGAGATGCTCGGCTCCCCGCCGGTCGATGCTTAGGGTCCTGTCGTAGCCGACATCTAAACGGGAATCTTCACTTAGGTCTGGCGGCAGCAAAAGAATTAGCGGTCTATCTTGTTTCTCGCCTAAGCTCTCAAGCTCGATTAGAAGCTGCGTCAACGATAATTCTGGCTCAGACTCCGTCGTAAAAGAAACGACTGATCCAAAACGCCGCTCCCTAACCAGGTAAATAGGATTGTTCAAGTAGTATGGAAGCGACTCTAGAACGACGTCAGGCTCCGCCGCAATAATCGCAGATTCCAACCCATTAGCGCGCACGAAGTGAGCGAAGCTCTCCGAAGAAGACCTAGGCTCAACGATATCTCTCGAATAGGCTTTAACGCCGACAAAGATCTGCAGCACCAACAATATCGCCAGGCCCAAATCTAACAAACTGGCCGACGAGCTCCAGCCACCGGTCTCAGGTGTACTATCCAGGTTATGCCCACCCGCCCGGCTAAGCCAGACTGCTACAAAAATACCGAGAAGAAGAAACCCCTGATGTCGAAGTGCGGCACCGCTGTAAACCAGTTCGCTAAATGTCTCCATGCCGACAACTACTGCACACAAATAGACGACGGCGCAGGGGCTTCGCATAATTAAAAAGTACACGGACGCCAGCACAAGAGGGACGATGAAAGGGAAAGGCGAGACTAAGCCGTTGTGAAACGTCGCGCCGTGGCGCAGCAAGCCGCCTAGTAAAGCAAAAATAATTTCGCTGCTGCCGAGTGAGTGCAGCTCCGTAACCGTTGTAGAGCGGTCCGGAAAGATCATCCATAGGCTAATCCCGGCTGTAAGCAGCACGGGCAAGGCCGCCGCGCCAACTCTGGCGGCTGTTTCTTTGCTGCGCCTGCTGCGAATAATAATCGGTTCGACGAGCAAGGCAGCAGCCATTGCAAGAGCGTGAATAATTCCATAGGCGCTGGTAAGAGCTGCGAGAGACAGAGCTACTGCTATCTTCCACGGCGACACGAAGCGTTCTTTGTAACTCGCTGCAGCTAGGAATATAAACAGCATGCCGATGCCGTAGTTCCGGCTCATTACGCTGTATTCGTACAGTGGAAAGAGGCCAAACAGCCACATTGCTCGAATGTAAAAAGGAAAAGGCGCACGAAACACGAAAACAACAGCTGCCGCGGCAGCGGTGAGAAGCGCGCAAACCTTTAGAACGATAGAGTCATGGACTATAAGGTATGCGAACTTGAGTATTGCATACCATAGCAGAGGGTGACCCTCGTTTCGAAGTCTGGCAGCGATTTCGCTTAGTCCGCCGCTGGTTGTTGCGATGGTAAGCGCTCGCATCTCATCGCGCCAGATCTCATGATAAATCGCGCCGACAAACAGCAGTCCTCCGTATGCGCAGAGTAAGGCGAGAGCTAAGGCGGTTTTGGTTGGATAATTACAGGTTGACGACATTCTCGAGTCTGTCGTCGCCGGTCATTGCAGAGTCGGCAAACAGAGTTTCACCTTCCAGTAGAGCCAGCGGTTTAAGATGTAGACGATGAAGCAAGTACTCGACGCTTAATTTCATAACTCCCAATCCGTACCTGGTTGAGGGGCCGAGGGCAATTGAGCTCGCTTCGGCGAAATACCTGGCAGGGCAGCTAAGTTCGCCGATTCTAAAATGTCGAGCATGAGCTTCTACGAGGAACTCATTGTCGAAAATAAAATCTTCCGAGTTTGACTCAAGCGTTAGAGTCTTAAGCACTTCGGCTGAAAAAGCTCGGTAACCTGTGTGATACTCAGACAGCTTTAGGCCAAGGCACATATTTTGAAACATGGTCAAGAAGCGGTTAGCCAAGTACTTGTAAATAGGCATCCCGCCTTTG
>JAUIIP010000013.1 GCA_030431555.1 bacterium | reverse complement strand
GATCAACGCCGCAAGTCCCTATGCTAGCGCGCAGCTTGCGTCGAACGCAGAAGAGCTCAACCGGCTCTCGGGGAGTTTTATTCACCGAGGCAGACAGCTTGCCTTAAGGGGTTGATCGATGAGTCGATTGCGAGAGCGCGGAAATGGTTTGTTGGAGATGATAGTGTTTCTGCCGTTGGCGATGCTCTTAATGTTTGGGCTCACGGACGGAGCGTTCGCGTACCTTGAGCGTGCCAGAGTAGCAGACAGTTTGAGAGAAGCACTGCGAAGTCAAGGCGTGCTGGCTGGGGTAGAGCAGGTGCTGGTTCTAAACCAAAACTTGGCTGTCGAGATCGACTACGAAGCGGCTTACAAGGCCGCAATCCGGGCTGCCGATGAACTCGGGGCAAGCGTTTTGCAAGCCAAAACCGGGGCGCTTGGATTTAACCGCTTGGAATTCAAAGCATCCGCGTCGGTTGTAGTAGTCGACATAAATCCCGAGACGGGCGCTGTGCTTAGGGTTTCGGATGTCATGACTGTCGTTTCGGAGAGCGGAAATCCAGCTTTTAATATTCAGCAATCCGCACCGGAGTATCAGTATATTTCGCAAGAAGATTACCTCGCATCCCTAGTCGAGAAGGAATCCACCGCAAGACCGTCCCGCTTCGCGGTAGCACTTGAGCATGAATACTCAGCGGGGGCAGCAGCGCTTCCACCTAGATATCTCGAGCGTGCAGCGCTCTTGTACGGCGAGGCTACCCTTCTAACTCAAGCGATTAACCCTGTGCTGACAGAGAGTGTTCTGGGGTCGATGTTCGCGGTGCAAGAGCAAGTTGTAGTTCCCTTGAAAAAGGTATTCTAGAAGGAGAAGAAGATGAATATAAGGCCACGTGAGCGCGGTTCGCTCAGTTTGACCTACCTGTATTCAACCTTGGCAGGACTTGGGTTCTCACTGCTCGTTTATAATTTCTCGACGTACATAACTGCGCAGTCGGCCGTGGAACAGGCTGCCAGGGCGGCAGCTCGCTGCATCGCCCCGACGGACGGGCCCTGCGTGTCGGCACTAGTCAACCCAGGTGATCCCGGCTCGATCATTACGGATTGGTACGGCTTCGAGTCCGCCGGTACGCAGGTGCAGGCATCGACCGATCTCTACGAATACAGCGCCGAAATGTACAAGCGAATAACTAACGCCGCGTACAATTCATACGAAATCAACTGGCAGCAGCCCCAGGCCGAGTGGGAGCAGGTCGTAGTGCCGTTGAAGTCGTTTAACGTTGCCCTGAATATGTATCTCGATACCTTCGGAACAATGGTCCTCCCGACATTCGCACAAGGTGACTACTTCGTGCCGCTTCACGAGCAATCCGGTTTGAAAATATTTCCGCCGGTAGCAGTAGAGGACGGCATTATGAACCACGCAACGCCAAGCCAGATGATTGCTTGGCAGGCGGGTCTCGGAAACAACGTCGCCTGGACAACTCATACTATCCCCGGATGGCAGACTATCCCGCCCCAAGGCGAACATTTAGCGGTGCAGACGGAATGGATTGACGTGGATCCGCTTGTTCCCTCAGACATTAACGACTGCCGCATGTCTGACGGCACCCACTGTAATCAACGAGTAAATAGCTACTCCGGCGATGATTTGGCTCAGGCTGATTGGCGTAATTGGATAAGAGTTGCGTTCATTCCCATGGCAAACATTCGCAACACAGGGTCAAGTTCGAGCGCCGTTAGCTGGCGTCATATCGACAATTTAAATCAGCCAGGCTTAGAAATGGAAGTGCAAGACTCACTTGGCAATTATTGGCGCTACTGCCTTGGTGGGCGGCGTGCGACCAGTTTTAGCCCCGGCACGCGCTGGTTTAATATGGACATTCGCGGCCCCAGCGGAGCCAACGATGGTGCAAGCGGAGCTTGCCCGGGCAACGGCGGCCTCGGTGACTTTGATGCCTTGCGAGTTCCACGAGGCGGACGCTTTAGAATCAGAGCTTTCATTCGACGAGATGACAGTCACGTTGGCCCGGGGCAACTCGAGGCCAGTGTTCGCTTTCTCGTTACAAGCGACGAATATCGCGTCGAGCACTTACAAACTCCAGGACCGAATATTAGCTGCCCCAATGTCCAGTTCTCGACTGCCTCGTCGACCCCGCGCTGCGATCAGATTTCTTGGCAGAGCTGCCAGGGATGGAACCCTGACCTAACCCCAGACGTCGCAAAGTGCGATTATCCTTTTTGGCCCAGCTACTATACTTGGGGTCCGTTTATCCCGAATTGTGCGGATGACGGCCACGCTTTTCTAATTACCCCGCAGATGCGGCCGTTTAACGAGATTCAGGGCCCGCAAAACGTTGCGGTATGTTCAGCTTCCTGGCAGCCTCCTGCGTCGATGTATCCCAGTCCCCCAGATGGCAGCATCCAATGCGGGACCTGGAATGGGCAAGCAGGTAGTCCAGCAATGGTGCAGGTCGCCTCTCTTGTTGACCCATGCCCGCTTGCCGCGGTGAGCCAAGCTCAGTTCGCCTGCGAAAACCGAGCGCCGTTTGGCTACGAAATTTCGCTTGGTCAGTGTGAGGGGCTTGAGAGCGGAATTAATGAAGCGCAGATTGAAGCACAAACCGCCGCATTGAATGTTCAACAAGCGGCCTATCCTGGCGCTCCGCAGTTTGGAGCAGATTTAGTTGTAGGAATGGCGAGCAATCCGCTTCACTACTGGGAATTTAGCTGGTCGAGCTTGTTCCAGGGAGGGCAGTTGAGTGAACCCGATCAAATTCGGCCGGCTGACGGCGATAATCCGAAAATGCTTAATCCCGAAAGCGCTGTCGTGAGCTGGAGAAAAGTCTCGGGAACATACGACGAGCCCAGCATCGACACCTTCTATGCCGATATTCAAAACCACGCAGGCCATGGTGAGTCTTCCTACGGCTGGGAAGACTTTGCAGCAGGTGGCGCGCAATACGCCTGGAGGATCTCTGTTGATGAAACCACTCCGATCGACGACGTTTGGCCATTCGATCCGAGTGAAGGGCCTCAGCCGCGGCCGTACCACGATAAAATTCCGCTGACAGGAGCTTATGATTACAACCTCGATTGTTTGCTCGAGTCAGTCTGTGAAGGCTATCCAAGTTTTGCAGATCTCGACACTGCGCTGCGAGTGCTCGCGGCAAGCAGTTCGACGGAAGCTCCGTCGGCAGAACCAGAGTATGCCTTTAGCTGGAGCGAAACATACAAACAAACCGACGTACGCGAAGATTTGGAGCAAGGGTTTTATCCGCAGTGCTCACAGCACCGGACCCAGTGTGACACCTCACAGGCAAATTTGATCTACCTCGGCAGTGGGCCGAATATTCCGCCGGGCTGCGAAAACGGTCAGTACATCAACTGCTACTCAGAAACCAAGACGATTGAATTTACACCAGGTGAAACGGAGATAGTTTTCACTTCGGCTTTGGCGAAACAAAAGGCGATGGAAGAGGTCCGCAGACTTGTTCCTTATGCCGAGGAGTGCAGTGCAGCTCCAGGGTGTGCCTCGGTCGATGTGCAGGATCTCGGCGGCGGCGAAGCTGAAATAAGTGTCGACTTCGAGGTTCCGATAACGCAGCCGCTAAGCACAATTCTTGGTTCAGAAAGCGTTCTTGTGCGCACAAGCAAGAAAGTTAACTTAGAGCTGCATCAAGTCGGTGGTTAAATTACGGCACGCTAAGTAGCTTCACTTGAGTGATTAATCTCAACTAATTACTGTGGGTATTCACAAACGAGACCAATTTACGATTACTCCCGCAGTCGAAAACTCAATGCTAGCCGCTTGACATAGCGTAGTCGTTGCGCTCTCCTCGCTACTGGAGGGCTAAATTGTGCCGACTGTGCCTCGTTCGAAATCGCTTTTGATTAGTCTGCCCGCTTTGACTGTATCAGTGCTCGCGCTGCTTACACTCTGCGCTTACTTTACCGTGCCCTCGCTGATTCTAATCGACATCTGTGAAACTCTTGGAGGCGGGTGGATGGCCGCCAAACCTGCGCTGCTTATTATGTTATGGCTGGCGCTCGTATACTACGCCTGGGGTAGGAAGCGCGATAATCCCCCTGTCTAAGCTTCAACGAACTCAGGAACTCGGGGCATCAGCAATTCAGAAAGTTTATCGAGCGCCGCGCTTAAGGAGTCTTGCTTAAGGATTAGGGCCGACTCTCCGGGATTGATACAAATTTCCGCTTCTTCGTCTTCACCTAAGTGAAGAGCGGAGTTCTCCCAGCCCGAAAGAACTGGGAATATTCTGGTCTTTTGGCGCTGCTCGCTGCCGAGATGCTTTTCGACGTACTGTTCCGCATCAACTTGATCTGTAAATAGGACAATTCGACCACTTTGTTCATCGCGCAGCGGAGTGCCGTCCAAGTTATCAGGTTGAAGCTGCTTGCAGACCCAGTAGCGTGGAATAAGTGCGGCAAGTTTGCCGGCAGTTGCTTCGTTGATTTCACCGGAACGCAGCATTGCTGAGGCGGTAGAAGCAATTTCCTTGAAAGTTGGTCTGGAGGACGAAGACTGCGCTGCCGCAGCTTCGACCACTTTCCATTCAGGAGATCCATCGGAGCCAGGAAGCTCGTCCGAGTCTTCCGCCAAAAGCGGCAGCATCGGCAAAAGCCCCCACCAAGCCGGAAACTCAAGCCAGTCCCGGTCGTCGCCTACGTCGATGCTAATCGAATCAAAAGGTGCCGGGGTTGCGACTATCCAGCGCAAAGCTTCTAGTCCGACAAGGCGGTGGTATCGATAGTCCGAGCTGGTATCTGAGAACTCTTTATCCATGTCGGCGCGGCGCGCAAAGCAGACTGCTGTGAAGCTGCCACCTTTACGGCTGCGCCAAAACGTCGGCCAGGACAGTCCATAAGTTCTTTGGGGAAGGACAGGGACGTAAAGCGCACAGCCGGCCAGCTCTTCCAGGAATTTCCAAGGAGGTAGCTCGCCGTGTTCAATTAGCGAACGAAGCTTTATAAGGTGGTTGGACACAGCCACGTCCGAGGGGAAGTCCTGTTTCTTCAACTCGGGCTGGCTGCGCTGACGCGCCTTGGTCAGCAGCTCCGGTTCTTCATCCTCCTCGACGCGTAAGTTATCCGCGCTCATTATGTCGACCGGACGGCCCAGTGAAGCCAGGAAGCGTTTCAGATCGTCTTGGTAATACATGTGCTGATCCGGGAGGCCGGCATTAACCAGCATGATCTCTGCACCGGCAGCGATAATCTCCGAAAGTACATCCACAGTAGAGCGTTCTTGAACAGCAAGCTCGATGCGGCTGTCATTCAAAGCATTGCTAAGCCATTCGACCCCTGCGGATGCAGCCAAGTACGATTCGTAAGTGTAAGCGATGACCCGTTGGTTTGCTTCCTGAAGGAACGTTTGCTCTCCTCTGGAAATAAGGTGCAATGAATTTCTGCGAAGCATATTGTCGGCGTTAAGCAGCGCATAGACATAAGCAGCTTGGGTTCTGCTGAGCGTAAGCGCGTGAGGCGAGCCGGGATCGACGATTATTCCGTCGTAGTTCCTGATCAAGAATTCATAAATACCGGCAGGCCAGCCGCTCGGCCTATATGCGTTTACGCTCTCCTGCGGAGTTTCTGAGCCGTAAGCTCTGGCTAGTTCTTCTGAGGTAAAGACACAGACGAAGCGCTCGCCGTCGAGGGTCGTCCTGACCAGAGGTTTGAAATCTTCGCTGGTGCCGAACGCAGCAGGATTTTCGTCTCGCTCGGCTGTGCCCTCTGCAGAGAAATCAACCGAAGGAATTATCATTAATTTCAGCGACGCTAGGGCCGCAGCGATTTCTCCCAGGCTTCCGCCTGAGGTGCTGAGCCTCTGGAGTTCCTGGTAGGCTGCTTTTTGAACGCGATTCATAATACCAAGTGGGTTCGCCTAAATGCGGCCATCTTGTTACATGACGAGGAATTAAGCAATCTAATCGGAGTATTTGGTCGGCTACGCCGAGAGTGGCTTGGGTCTAGTGAACGTCGTTGTTGCGAATAGCGTTTAGTTTTTCTACATCCAATCGAACGGAGTCCAGATTGTTAAACACAGGCTCCCCGCTCTGTACGCTGTCTGATTCGACAGCTTGTCGCAGCGCTCTGGGGTTGATGATCCCAAGGCGCTGCCCTTCCGGCACGAAAATATTAGCGCAGACTTCGCAGCGCACGACTACGATGATTCCGTCAAATGTAACCCGTGTAAGCTCGGTAGAAAAACCGTCGTCACCTTCATCTCCGCCGTCATTGCCGCAGCACGGGCAGCTGAGATTCTCAACGAACGTTTCCGCAAGACCTTTGAGTCGAAACTTTAGCGGCATTAGCCTTACAACCTTATGTCATTCCTGACGTCGCCCCAACTACAGGCGCGATCCCTAAAACTCGAGCTGACTTACGCCTCAGCCTCAGCTCCACCCCCGCTTGATCCGTCTACCGGAAAGAGGCGGTCAAGCATCAACAGCTCAAATGTTTCTTTCACAAATCCTTTAAGCGGCTTAACCATCAACGTGCCGCCCTCTGCTTGGAGGCGCTTGTAGCACATTAGGATTTTGCCGATTCCGTAAGAGTTAATGATCTGAACCTTATCCATATCTAGGACAATGGTTCGCTCTCCGCGGTCAAAAATCTTGTTGAAAGCTCGTCTAAGTGCTTCTCCAGAGGCCTCATTGTCGAGGTCACCCTCCAGGCTAATCAGACCTTTTCCGCCTGATACGCTAGTTTGAAATTCGATATCCATTTCGATGTCTGCTCCCGAGGACTAAAACGAAGAAATCCCGCTAACCCTAGTGATGATTGGTCTGTTATTACTATCGGTTAGCATCGGTTCTGACTTGAGGATGAATTCGCTCCAAAAAAGCGAAATTAATGCTACGATAATGCTTGTAATATGCCGATATCTGTTGTGAATTTGACAACTGGCTGAAAAGGAACAAGTATTTTTCAGTCGAGGAGAGTAGGCAAAAGAGGGCTAGATGGAAGGCCAGACAGAAGCACCAGAAGAGTTTCGCGGACGAATAGCACCAGGGAAAAATTGGACCGAAATAGTTGCTTGGGTGGGGGATCTGCCGCCGCTGCCGCAGGTCGCCTCAAAGGCGATTCGCTTGGTCGAAGACCCCGACACCACGGCCGGTCAGCTAACCGATCTGCTTAGCACCGATACCGCGCTCGCTGCGCGCGTGCTGAAAATCGCAAACTCCGCCATGTTCTCGCGCCAGCGCGAAATTACCACGCTTAATCAAGCGATCATGGTCATCGGATTCAAGGCGCTGAAAGGTATCGTCGTTGCTGCGACGTTGCGCCAACTCAACCGTAAAGACGGCGAAATCGAAAAGGTGGTTTGGCAGAACTCGATGTGCACGGCTATGGCCGCGCATTTAATTGCCCAAAAGCTGCGCAAGCCGTATGTCGACGAGTGCTTCCTGTTGGGCCTCCTGAAGAACCTCGGCAAGCTCGTACTGATTCGTCAATGCAGTGATGAATACGCGGACATCTATAAGCGCGTAAAAGGCGGTGATGTAACTTTCTTCCAGGCCGAAACTGAAGCCTTGGGCTTCGCCCATCCCCTAATTGGAGCGCTTGTCGCCAAAAAATGGAACTTCTCTCCGGAGATTTGCCAGGTAATCCTTCATCATCACGACCCAATCGAGCCCGGTGAATTCGCGAGCGATATGGATGAGAAGACCGCTGTTGTTCAGGTGGCCAATTATGTGGCGCATCATTGCCCGGCTACTCACATCGAAGGTTATCCTGACAACATCGACGAGATAATGCCGGTGGTAAAACAACTCGGATTTGATGAAGAGGGCTTTGAGAAGCTGCGTGAGGACGTAGGGGTCACCTACTCAGAGCAGAGCTCGGTCTTTAGCTGATTATTAATCAGAACTTTCCTGGAGCTATTTTTTGTCTTCAGGGCCGGATTCGCCGACTTCTTCGGACGCCCATAGTGGGAACCGCATTGGGAATCTAGTATCGTCGAGTACGAATTGGCGTCCGATTCTGTTTCGTAAATTAACGATAACCGGTGCTTTAAGATTCACAGTCGTTTGGCTCGGATCGGGCCGCACAGATACGAGCGTTATAACTGCGTAATCGTCGTCTTCTTTGAGATCAATGTCACGGTCGCCGATCGGGAGCGGAAAGCGATAGTTGTCACCGAACTCCGCGCCGTTGACTACGACAAAGGCCAAGTCGGAGTTCTCGATTGACTGAAGCCAGCTAAACGGCGGGTTGTAGTCGAGCATGACGAACTTGGTCAGGCCCGGGAAGCCGATGATGCCGCCGATGATGCTTATAACGGACGACTCCTCCACCTCGAAGTCGCCGAAGCGGCTTGTGTGAAGTTGAATTGTCCCTTTTTTGCCTTCTTCTGACATCCGTCCGGTCCGCTAGTCTTCCTGCTTCTTTGATTTCTTCTTGCTTACTTCGAGATTGCCGAGAGCTTTTGTCTTTTGGCTCTTCCACTGCTTGGCAACGTCGCCCAAGTCAGCCGGAGTATCCGCCGAAAGTGCAGCAGCGGATTTGTTCTCTTCTAAAATCTGCAAGTAGATTTCTTCGCGGTAGATTCGAACTGAGGAAGGCGCTTCGACACCCACGCGAACCTGGTTGCCTTTAATTTCCATCAACGTGACCTTTATGTCGTCGCCGATATAAACACTTTCACCAGGCTTTCGAGTGAGGATTAGCATCAGTCCCTGATATTTACGACTTCGCTCATAGTTAAACTGCCGCGTAAGCTTACAACAAAATTACAACAAAGAGGAACCTGCCGAAAGCACAAATTCACGCATTCGGGTGCTGAAGATTCTAGTAAGATGAAGCAAACACGAGTTTAGAGGAAGTCGAGCAGTGAAAGCTGCGTTAGCTGGACGCCGCTAGATAAAGTCGCCTCCAGGCTTGTTTGCAGCTGTGACAAACGGCTCGCTGCATCAAAAATATCGGCGTCCTGATGGATTGAGCGCGCTTCTTTGGTCTCGAGTTCGACCTCGGAGATTATCTGGTTGGCAAGTTCGACGCGGTTCATCCGCGCTCCAAGGCTCTGGCGCTCAGCTATTAAATCTTCGGTTCTGGCGGTTTCCAGCTCGTCGAACAAGCCTCGTAATGCCTCAGTCTGGAGCTGAAAATCATCCGGAAAAGTGTAGGCACCGCCGTCGTTATTAGAGTTCCCCGTTGTAGGATCAAAAGTGTCGTTTATGTAGCCCGACATCGTTCGTCCCAAGCGCTCGAGCGTATTGATCGCTCGGCCAAACACTTCGAGCCCGTTTGAGTTGACGCGAACTGTCTGGTCGTCGCTGACGTTTACCGTGCGCAGCCTATCGGCTAGTTCAAACTCAGTCAGGGGATCAAACGGGGCGGAGATCTGGTTGTAGTTCGCGTCAGTAGTTGTAGTTGGAATTACGAACATCGTGTGAACCAACGAAGGGTCATCGGCGCTGCTTGGAGTTACCGTAGTCCCCGGCTCATCCCAAGGGTAGGTCAGTGCCTGGTTTGCGAATGGTGCAGTGTCATCGGCGGCACCGGCATAGATATACTTGCCGTAGACCTGAGTATTTGCGAGTTGGACCATCGTATCGCGCAGCGCGAAAATTTCTTCGGCCATCGCTGCGCGTTCGTCCGTGCCCTGAGTTTCGGTAATTGCCTGGGTGACGATCTCCGAAGCGCGAATCATCAAGTTGTTGGCTTCTGATACCAGCGTTTCCTGCTGGCTGAGCATGTTCGTGACGTAAGCAATGCGCTGCTTGTGCTCGGTAATACGCGATAGCGTTCCGTTTAGGCCGGAGACAATTCCCGCGCGCGAGGGGTCATCGCTCGGGCTGTTGACGCGAACGCCCGAGGAAACCTGCTCCTGGGTCAGGGCGATCTCCTGGCGAATCTTCTGGATTTGCTCAATAAAGGTGCTGGTAAGGTTTGTTTGTGTGACTCTCATCTATGCCACCTATCCTAAAAGACCAATCACTTCCGCAAGCAGTTCGTCGGCGACTCCGATCATTCGAGCCGAGCCTTGGAAGGCGCGCTGAAAGTTAATCAGCCGCGCAAACTCTTCGTCTAGGCTGACGCCGGACTTTGCTGCTTTTTGTGCTTCAAGCTGTGCTACGCGATCTTCTTCGAGTTCTCGGTTGTTGATAGCCGTTCGCGTAAGGCTTCCTACAGTAGTAACTGTGCTGTCGTACAGCTCGTCGATGGTAGAGACGTCGTTAAGGCCGCCAAGCATGAAGACACTGTAGTCACGGTCTACATCTCGCTCATTCAATACGCTGATCAAAATTGTATTGTCACCTTCTCCCCAATCAACAGCGCTGGACGCCGTGTTCAGATCTCGTGCTGCAGCAATCTCTTGTGGTTCATCGGGTGCAAAATTTATAATGCTCGCAAAGTTTATCACGCCGCCCGTTGCTACTGCGTCGTTTAGATCGTCGAGACCCGGCAGTCCTGCTCCTGCACCGCCGATGTCGAGAGGATTGCCATCAGGCCGCACGAAATCAAACAATCCAAATGGCGGCGGAGTATTTCCTTCCAAGTCCACAGCCGACGAATCAAAGACGCCGTTGGAAGTATCTCCGTCGACCGGACTTCCAATATATCTCGCATTAAACCTAGTAAGCAGGTCGCGAGTAATCGCCTCAACACCCGATGCTATTGTCACCGCATCGCCGACAGGATCAAAGGCGTCTTGACCCACTGAGTTATCCTGCACTCCGCGAAAGCTTAGCAGTCCGCCGATTTCGCCTCCGCCGGCGGCGGCGATGCGTGTTAGATCCAAATGAGAGCCAACGCCATTAGGGTCGTAGTCGAAGACGATATGTCCCAATGCCGAGCCATTAAGAGCGGGTCCATAACCCCCGACGGGCGCAAACGTCGGGTCAGTTACGAAATCCAGCTCGCGAGAAGTCGAACCGGATACCAGTGCGAAGCCGTTTGCTAGGGTGACTTGCATGTTGCCATCGCTGTCTTCAAGCGCCGACACCCCGATTAGCTCAGAGAGTTCTCTGATTCGTGCGTCGCGTTGATCGCGCAGCGGAAGGTTCTGCTGATTGCCGACTTCTGAGGCATTGATTTGTAAGTTGAGTTCTGCAATCTCTCCCGAGAGTCGGTTGACATCTTCTACAAGCAGCCCGACTCGGTCGTTAGCTTCCTGCTGAAGGCCGGCGACTGTATCGTAAGTAACGTGAATCGAGTTGACCAAACTTTCGCCTTGGTCAATCACTGCCTGGCGCAGCGCAATGTCAGCCGGGTTTACCGCCAAGTCGTCTAAGGCCGAAAAGAAGTCATTTAGTTTTTCGCCGATGTTTCCTGAAATCGAATCAAGAGCGAAAGGAGCTTCGGCGCGTGAGAGGTAGCTCTCGCGAACCTGCGCTGCGTTAAACGCGCTAATTCTGTCACCCAGTGCTGACTCAAGGAGAGTGTCTAGTTCGCGGGTAATCGAACCGACATCTACGCCCTGGCCGAATGAAATATCTCCGCCTTGAGAGTTAAGAGCGATGCTTTCCAGGCCGGCGATTCGGCGCGTATAGCCTTCAGTGTTGACGTTGGCGATGTTCTCGCCGATTACGCGGATCGCGGTTTGCTGGGCCTGCAGCGAAGACCTGCTGTTGTTTAAAAGTCCGGATATGCCGTTTGCCATAATCTTCCTTCGCGCGAGGATTGTCTGTTAGCAGTGTTGCAAGGTTCATGCGCGAATCTAAGGCAAATTGGCATAAATAAATCGAGTTAAGTCAGTAACTTAGCTGTGGGGCTGCGGAGCGCTAAAAGCGCTGCTGCTGCTGCGCGGCAGAAATTTCCGGTATTTGGTCAGAAGTTCCTAGCGTTTATACGCTGGTTCGCAGGCGTCCGCTGCTGGCGGCTTTTTTCTTCTTATCCGAGGTCTTTCCAGACTGTCCGTAGGTCGTCGGCTCAGAAGTAGGCGCTGAGTGCATGATCGCCAAAGTCGATGAAATAAACCCAAGCGAGTAGCGAACAAGGTCCGCGTTGTGCACGTTCATGTGTCTGACGGTTGCTGCAGTCTGCTTAAGTTCAGTGCCGATGCTTTCAAGCTGCTTTTTCAGGTCAGCCGAAGGGCAGTGCTCGAGGATGTCTGAAAGCTTCAAATCATCTTTGTCCTCGCAGAGCTCGGTCAGGCTGGAGATGACTTCGGACCTCGCCGCCTCGCGCTTCGCTGCTTCTTCGAGCAGTGCGCCCTTGTCTTTACCGAAGCCCTCGATCGCGGCTTGATCTAGGCCGACGATCGCAGCACGTTCTTTTGACAGAAGTTCCAGGAGCTTTTCCTGTGCAGACAGCTCCTGAGTGAGCAGGTGCAATAAGCGAGAGAAATTATTCATAAGCGAGAAACCAAACCAATTACCTACAGAGCTAGGCTCTGCAGAAAAACCGCCGTATTTAAAGACCCGAAAGTCTTAGACTGGTCTAAAGCTGATTGTCTCGTGCGAAGGCAACGATTGATTTTGCAACTTCGCCGGAATCAACTTCAAAAGTTCCAGCCGCAACCTGGGCTTTAAGTTCTTCAACTCTGCTAGCCGTCTGTGCTTCGTCCTCAGCAAGGATCTGAGATACCTGCTGGAACTGGCGAGCTAGGGGAGAGATACTGACGGTGTCTTCACCGGCAGTTGCAGCATCATTAACTCTTTGTTGCTGTGCTGCAGGGTTCTCCTCAGTCCGCTGTGCAGTACTAGACTGCGACGCAAGAGATGAACTCTTAAAAAGATCACTAATTTTCATGACCGCTTACTCCGTAACAATTCCGTTGTTTCAAGTAGCAGGACACTATGGGATGCACGATTGAGAAGAAAACTTCTCGAAGTGTCTGTCGACGCTTCTATATTCTCCCTAAAGTGCAATCTTTTCAGTCCCTCTACCTTGAGTTGTTTCGCTACATCCGTGGCTCTAGCGGGAAGCACTTATATTTTAGCAGCAATCCATACTACTTAGCTGCTACTTTTTAGATGCAGATTCCGCCTTGGAGAGTTCCTTTTTCAGGAAGTCCTTAACGCCTATTCCCTCACCTTCTGCGACGGAATCCGCAATAGCCTGATTCAGCATATCACGGTAAATCTGCGCCTCGTTGCTATCCCCACCTAAAAACCCGGTAAATTCTACCGTTTTCCACATTTCTTTGAGCATATTATGCAATAATAGGGCCTCAAAGCCGGAAACGGCCTCATCGACCTCCTCAGCCTCTCTAACATCCTTAGATGCCAGGGATTTTACCTTTTGAGCCTCAGATTGGAATTTGGCAAACTCGGCGGTCATCCCCGAGGGTGCCAGCCCAGTTGTCTTAATATCAGCCATTTCCAAATAATCTCCTGTACAATCTGACTACATTATTACGAGTTCTGCTTGCAGGGCCCCGGCCTCTTTGAGCGCCTGAAAAATCGCGATCAAGTCTCGCGGAGTCGCTCCAAGTCCATTCAGGGCGTCTACGACCTGACCCAAACTGACGGTACCGTCGACCACACTGAGCCCGCCGGCCTCTTCTCCCACCGTAATGTCTTGGTTCTCGACCACCGCAGTCTCGCCGGTTTCAGCTAGAGCGCCGGGCTGAGAAACCTGAGTTTCTGAACGAATCGAGATGTTCAGATTGCCGTGGGCAAGTGCCACGGTCGAAACCCGAACCATCTCGCCCATGATTATTGTGCCGGTGCGTTCGTTGATTACCACTCTGGCCGGAATGTCAGGGTCGATATCGATCTCCTCAAGTCTGGCAATCATATGAATCGGAGCCGAAGCAATTTCGTTGTCGAGGGGAATGATCACGCTGGCACTGTCGACAGCCCGTGCGCGATTGCGGCCGATGACTCGATTAACTGCTTCCTGCACGCGAGTAATCGTAGTGAAGTCCGGCGAGCGAAGAACAATTCGCAAATTACCTGAAGCGAACATATCAAACGGAATTGCGCGCTCCACTGTCGCTCCTTTCGGAATTCTTGCGACTGTCGGGTGGTTCTTCTGCGTGGTGTCGCCGGTCGAGGCTTCAACAACAAAGCCGCCGAGCGACAGCGGACCTTGCGCTACCGCGTAGACCTTGCCGTCAGCACCCTTTAGCGGCGTCATTACCAGTACCCCGCCTTGGAGCGTGGAGGCATCGCCGAGTGAAGAAAGCGTTACGTCGATCTTGGATCCGGGTCTGGAGAACGCCGGAAGCTCGGCTGTAACCAGCACGGCAGCGACGTTGGCCAGCTTAGACAAGTCGTTTGCTCCAACGCGAATGCCGAGGCGCTCAAGCATATTGGCGACGCTTTGACTCGTAAACAGCGCACCTGCTCGGTCTCCCGTTCCCTGCAGGCCGACAACGATCCCGTAGCCGACGAGCTGGTTGCCTCGGACCCCTTCTATGTCCGCCAAATCCTTCAATCTCGCTGCTTCAGCAGCCGTTGAAATCAGCAGGCTGAATAAGATTGAAATAATGAACAGTGTAATGCGTTTCATTTTTCAGACTCCTAGAACGGCCAGACCTTCTTAAACAACCACGCGCCCCAGCCGTAATTCTGCTGATCGTTGACTATACCGCGTCCGTAAAAATCGATTCTCATGTTGGCGATTCGACCGGACTGCACTCGGTTCTCCGAAGAAATGTCGCGCTGTCGGACCAAACCGCTGATAACCATGACTTCCTCTTCGTCGTTTACGGAAATGATCTTCGTACCCTCGATTCTGAGCAGTCCGTTGGGCAGAACTTCCATAATGACAGCCGAGATGGTTCCGGACATCGAGCCTTCTCGCTCCGTTTCGCCTTCACCTTTGAGTTCGATGTCGGTGTTGGCTTGAATCAATGCAGTCGGATCGAGGCTGGTATTGTTGGCAGCCCACTCACTAGTCTCAACTCCAAAGAACTCAGTGATGCCGGCAAGCAAATCAAACTCCGATTTGGCATCTGTCTCGGCTTTCTTTTTGCCGACCTGGCTCTCGCTGATTACGACTGTTACTACGTCCATCGCTTCAAACGCGCGAAAGTCAGTAAACAGCGAAGCTATCCCGCCGTTGTCAGGCCAGAGCGAAGGATTGGCAGTCATCTGTCCTCGGTAATACGGTGAGGAACTTCCCGGTGGTGGTCCTGGTGGAGGTGGGGGAGGGAAGTTTGGTCTTGGAGGTCGCGGCCTCTCAGCCTTGGGTGCCATCGGCGGCTTAGGCGGCTCTTCGACCTTCTTCGGCGCAGCAATAGTGCCTTGGTAGTCCCAGCCTTTACCCAGCAAATCCGGATTACCGTCTACTCGGTGCAGCGTTGCACCGTAAAGCGGCGAATCCGCGGGGAATGGGCTGATGCCCGGATTTTCGGCTGCGTAGCGCTGCTGCTCGGCGACCTTATAAATTGAAAAATCCTGTGCACTGCCTTGAGCGCTGGCTCGGCTGAACTCTTCTGCCGGATTGATGTGACCGCTGATCCTGCCCGGGAACATCGGAGCCGGTGTACAGCCGGCGAACAGAGTCATCAATGCTGCTGCTATTGCGACGCGTGTATTCATCGTTTCTGCACCTCTACCTCTTGCGGGCTTAGGATCGTCGCGCGGATGATCCGCTTCGACTTTAAGTTCTGAACTACAATGGTCTCGCCTTTTAGGCCGTCCGCCAGAGCCTTGCCGGTGGCAGTAGCCTCGATTCCGTTGCCGCGGAAGATCATGGTTACAACTGCACCACGCTCAACCGTTGGTGGGATATCAATCTGATTTGCTCGCACCGGTTCACCGGCCTGAATTCTGCTGGTAACACGTCTGCCAATCAGGTCTTCGAACTCTTCGACAACGCCAGTCGGCTGGCTGTTAAGGTTAACGCGGACAATTTTGATGTCTTCCGGCGCGATTAACATGCCTCGCTCAAGATTGCGGCCGATAACCGGCACATCGCCCCAATGATCCACCATCGCGTGAGTCAAAAAGCGCGCAGACACTTCCGAGTCAACGGTTAGCGCCACACGAACCGGCAGTCGGCCGCCGGATGGCTTGCCGAGCTGTTCGACTGAAATATTTAAGTCACCAGTAGGAACTATGTAGTCGTGCGGCCAGCGCAAGTCTTGGACCCGAACCTCTCCGCTGCCTTGGGCCCGAAGTTGTTCTTTGAGCCTGGACAGTACTTGAGTCTTAGTGACAACTCTTCCGTCGCGCGTAACGGTGACCGCTCGAGGAATCGAGTATCCTATATCGCTTTTTGAAAATCCGGCATCCTCAATTGAGCGCAGAATGTTGGTTCCGAGCAATGTGGCACTGGCCCGCGGGGCAGGAGATTCTGCAAGCACGACCTGCTTGAGCTTCTCTACAAGCTGCGATTGACTCTTGTCTGTCTGCTTTATCACGCTGAGATCTCCCAGCTTGATTTGCTGGCCGCTTACCACAGCCTGCGAGCTGACATACAGCGTCGGGCGCTTCGTCCGGCTTCGGTCGTTCGCCTCTGCTGAAGAGACGGCGCTTAACAGAAACACTGCGGCGATTACTATTGCTCTAATCTGCTTCATTACTATCGCTTCACGTTAATTGCGTTCGACAAGATCTGGTCGGCGGTCTGAATGACCTTCGAGTTTGCTTCGTAGGCCCGCTGTCCGGTAACCATTTGTACGATTTCCTCAACTACGCTTACGTTCGAGCTTTCGAGGAAGCCCCCGGCGAGTGCACCATATCCGTCTTCGCTCGGTGTTCCGGTAGTCGGGGAGCCGGAGGATTCGGTTTCCTCAAACAAGTTGCTTCCGGCTGCGCGAAGGCCGGCAGGGTTCTGAAAGCGGACTGTCTGAATTGTGCCGACATTTGTTGCTGCCGCTACACCCTGCTGGCGAATCGTCACATCGCCGTTTCGCGCAATGTTGATAGCAATTGTATCCGCTGGGATAGTAATTGCCGGTGTAAGCTCGAATCCGTCCGAATTAACGAGAATTCCATTCTCGTTGATTTTAAACGCTCCGTTGCGAGAGTAGTTCGTATCCCCGTTCGGCATCGAAATTTGGAAGAAGCCGTCGCCCTCGATTGCAACGTCGAGACTGTTTCCGGTAGAGACGAAATCTCCCTGGGTGAAGACCTTTCCAACGGCCTCCGGGCGGACACCAAGTCCGATTTGAATTCCCGTTGGGCTGGAGCCTTCGGCGTTGGCTGATACACCGGGTTCTTCAACAATCTGATACATCAGATCTTGGAAGTCGGCGCGGCTCTTTTTAAAGCCCGTGGTGTTTACGTTAGACAGGTTGTTCGCAATAACATCTAAGTTTAGCTGTTGTGCAAGCATTCCTGTCGCTGCTGTGAATAGTGATCGTAGCATAGTATTTCCTCAGTGAGACTTCTCTAATTATCTCCTTGCAGCTCGAAGTGACTCTTCATTGAGTTCATCAATGGTTCGAACTGATTTCTGGTAACTCTCAAATGCCCGCTGCGTGTCGATCATTTGAACCATCGCCTCAACCACATTGAAGTTGGGCATCTCCACCGCGCCGGTTATCAGGCGCGGATTGTCAATGGCTTCTGCCTGAGCATCCACCAGTTTAAAGCGCGTTCCGTCTACGCGCTCAAGCTTCTCAACTTCGTCTATTCTGACGACTCTGAGCGCGTCTACTTGTTCTCCGTCCACTTTGATCGCACCGTTGTCGGCGATCGATACTTTTCCCGGTGGAAGCGTAATCTGGCCGCCGCCGCCTGAGACGGGCATTCCATCTGCTGTGACTAATGCGCGTTCAGTGTTCATTGTGAAGTTGCCGGCGCGCGTATACGCCTCGCCTTCAGGAGTGTTGACCACAAAGAACGTATTAGGCTGTGTTAGCGCTACATCGAACGGATTAGCGGTGTCGCGAATCGGGCCCTGGCTGAAGTCCGTTACGGTTCCCGCGGTTACTACACCGGGAGTCTGTTCGAAATCTCCTTGAGCCGAAGGATCAGAGTTGCTCAGTGTGCTCGCCAGCGTGTCACTGAACGACTGCTGATGAGTAACAATACGCTGAGCCTTGAAGCCGACCGTATTGATATTGGCGAGGTTGTTACTGACAACATCGAGTTCACGTGTTCTCGCTAGGCCGCCCGAAGCTGCTGTATATAGACCTCTGTCCATTGGCTTATCCTCTTCCTCGTAGTTCTATTGCGTCGTCGGACTCCGCCGAGTAAATTTCGTCGGCTGGTTCAAGCGTCTGAAAATCGTCTTCTTCGCCGCCCCGGTATTCCGGATTTGTCTCTCGTAGTTCCTTGTCAAGAACCCGAACAACTGAAAGCGATAGATCGAGCTTGCGAGCGACAATGTGAATTTCTTGGCCGCGCAGCAGCAGGCGCTTTGCAACTCTCTCCGCCAGAGGATCGATTGACAGCTTACGCTTAACGATTACTTCACGTTTCTGCGGCTTTGCTCCTTCAAGATCGTTTCCTTTTGAAACCTCAATCTGCTGCCGCAGCGATGCTGCGGACTCGGAAGCCGTACTCTCGCGAGGTTCGCTGCGCTCCCAAGAAGGATTTGGAGTATCTGGATCGAATTCCTGAACCGCTTCGGCAGCGGCTTGTTTAGAAGTCTGCGGACTAAGCGTCTGCGGATCGGAGGAAGGTTTACTAAACTGCGGCTGCGCTGGTGGTAGGTCGGCTGCTTGTGCGACGCGCTGCGAGCTCTCAATTCTCGCGAGTAGTTCCGTGAGTTGTTCCTGTCTCTGCGCTAGATTCTTATCGAGGTTTCGACTGGCAGTGCCGGCTTCATTGATTAGCAGTTCGAGTGAGCGACGCAATTGCTCCAGTTCATTCTTCCATTCACGCGTTTTATTTTCACCGCGGTTGCTGCTCGCGCTAAGTGATAGCCAGCAGCACGCTGTTACTAGGACGACGAAGCTAATGTCGAGCAGCTGGTCAAAACCGAGCAATTCCATCAGAGAAAACCCTTTCTTGGCGAACAAGCAACTAGCTTGAATGCGTCAACAAACTGTCAGCTGCGCCAGGCTTTAGTCACGCCTGAAAGCGGCTAGCTAAAAGTTCGGCAAATCAAAACAGCAGCACTTAGTAGGAAATTAATTGCTATTCTATTCAACAAATCCCTAGAATAACTTAGTTAATTTCGAAGCTCAGGACTGCGCCACATGGGCAAACTGCCGAACTCTGTTAGTCAAAACTGCTTGCCAAAAACATTTAGCAAGCAAACTTATGTTATTTAGTGCAAGAGACAAGCCAAGTATTTCCGAGTGGTCGGCAGGAGCTTTTTGTCGGCTCTAAGCAACTGTAGCGCGCAGCCTTTCATGTCGATACAGTGATAGGGCTGAGACAGGGAATATAGGCAGAGGACCGATGAGCGAACCGGTTACGTTTCTCATTGCAGATGACCATGTGGTTTTAAGGGAAGGGCTAAAGGCACTTCTTAATTCAATTGACGGCTGGGACGTTGTCGCAGAGGCCAATGACGGATTAGAAGTTATGCCGCTATTTGAGCAGCATAAGCCCGATTTGGTTGTCTTGGATTTGAGTATGCCGAACCTCGGCGGAGTCGAAACAATAAAGCGGCTAAAACGCGAAGGCGGCGAGACTATAATTTTAGTGCTTTCCGCAAAGGACGACGATCGCTCCGTAAGAGAGGCCATGCGTGCCGGGGCAAACGGCTTTGTGCCGAAATCATCGCAATCAAATGAACTTGAGTTCGCTATTAGGTCCGTATTGAAGGGGCAAACTTATCTTAGCCCTTCCGTGTGCAATGCGATGCTTGGTGCGGATGGGTCGGATGATGAGTCTTCTCCGCTTGCGTCTTTAACCGATCGCGAGCGCGAAGTGATGAAACTGCTCAGCGAAGGAATGCCGAATAGAGACGTCGCGAAAACCCTGCACATATCGCCGAGAACTGTCGATAGTCACCGCGCAAATATAATGAAAAAACTCGGTGTCTCGAGCAATGCGGAGCTTGTTCAGCTGGCAATTCGCAATGGTCTGATTGAGTAAGCTTCGCCAGCGCCAAGCTGCAGCATTCTAAAGAATAGCCTAGAATTTCAGAAAATAGCTGTTTGCGGGAGGGAAGTTGGCGAGAGTTAATTCCTTTCTAAGCGAACCCTCTTTTGCAGCGCGATTCTTCCAAGAGCTAATTACGTCTTCTACGCCCTTTACTCGCTTTTTATTGTTGGGCAGGGTGAAAGTTACTGCCCATTCCCTCAGACCGGCATATTCAAAAAAGGCCAGAGTTCCTTCAGGAGCTAGTGACTGATGAAACAGCGTCATAATCTCGTCCGTCATTTCAGGCGTAAAGTTTAGAAACGGCAGACTACAAATTATTACGTCATAGGGACCGCGTTCGCCGCTTCTAAGTAAATCCTGAACCGGACCTTCGACGAATTTAACGTTCGCGAGTTTGAGACTGAAGCGTTCGTCTTTTTGCAGCGACTTCTGCAGCTGGCTAAGAAGTTTCGCGTTAATTTCCGAAACTACCAACTCGTCTTCTCGCCGCATCACCGAGAGGATTTCCCGCGTAAAAGGACCAGTCCCAGGGCCGACTTCCAAAATTTTACGCGGTGGAGATGCCTCGCGAATCGGCGCGGTCATGACATTTGATAGTGCTTTGCCGCTTGGTATTACGCTGCCGATTTCATCGAATCGTCTAGGAAGCTGACTAAGAAATGTTAAATACGCGGCAGTCAATGTTTGGCACGCCAGGGCTAAGTGAGCAAAATTACTCGAGCTGAAAATCCAAACTTGTTATTGGAACTATGCTGCCCGGCGTGCCTCCACGCCTTTACTACGGCGAAAAAGCCAGTAATCCGAGGCACATAAAAAAGCCGAGTGTTATGAACATAACACTCGGCTAATAAAACTTCCAGTCTCTTCGGTCTAGCTAAAGCTAGTTGCCGTCTTCTCCTGGTCGGTCACCGTATGGGATGTCGTTGGTTAGACCCCATTGCTGAGCTTCGGCACTAGCGAAGCTCATCGGGGACTTACGAATGTACCAAACTGGGAGGCCCGGAGAGGTAGAATCATTCTCCCGATACACGACTAGGTCTGTGATGCCGTCACCATCGTAGTCCATAGGAACAGCAGCATCGCCGTTCAGACCCCACTGGTATACTCGGACCCAGTCATCGAGCTCACCCTGACTGGAGCTTGATGGACGGACAATCCAAAAGCCGCCATTCGGTCGCCAAACGGCAAGATCAACTTGACCGTCGCCATCGTAGTCACCCGGAACAGGAACATCGCCGCTCAATCCAAATGGGATAGTGACAGCCGTATTAGATGTGCCGGTGAGGATGATGTACCAAGTTGCTTGTCCTGTTGAGGAGTTCTCACGAAATACAGCGTAATCGCAGCGACCGTCGTTGTCATAGTCAGCCGCGACCGGAGTATCACCGTTTAAGCCCCACTGCTGAGTTTCGGAAGTAGCATATACGCCGCTCTGATCCGAGCCCATCGCACCGGAGAGACGAGTGTACCAAGTTCCACTGCTGGGACGCCAAACAACCAAATCATTGAAGCTATTGCCGGCATCACGGGTGCAAGGCTGTGGGATGTCGCTGGGAAGACCCCACGCAAATGCGTTCGCGGAGCCGTAAGCGAAGTTGGTGGTTGGGTCGTAGCGAATGTACCAAACACCTGTCGCCGAAGGAGCAGCCGGACGCCATACCGCTATATCTTGGTTGGTGGCGGAGCTGAAGTTGCCGGAAACAGGTGTGTCACCGCTTAGACCCCACTGGAAACCAAGGCCCAGTCCCATACCGCCGTTTAAACTGCTGGCGATGAAATAGTGTTCGCCAAAAGAAGGACGGTAGACAGCCAGGTCATCCTTGCCATCATTATCCAAGTCCACAGCTGCTGCCGGCGATGCCATCAGCGCCGCTGCACCTAGGAGCAGGGGAGCAACGATGGTTCGCCGCATTGAGTTAATTCCTCGTATCATAGCTCTAATCCTTTATTGCCTTAAAATTCCTGCGTCAGACGATCAAACGTTAGCTTCCCGAAATAGTCGGAGGGTCTTGGATAGTGCCCGGGTCGGGAGTGGAGTCTCCGCCGCCGCCTGTGCCGCCTGTTCCACCTTGACTAGGGTCACCAACGTTGTTGCCCGGAGAACCGAGATCTGTCGGTGTGCCGCCGCCCGTATTCGGGGCGCCCGGATCAGGCGGGGTGTCGTCGATTGCCGCTGTGGTTGCGCCAGTGCCGGGCGAGTCGAAGGAACCTGCGCCGGTTCCGCCAGGGCCTGAGCCGCCGACACCGCTAGCACCGACACCTTCTCCAGAAAGCGATGCGGTTGAGCCGCTGCTGCCGGAGCCGGAACTTCCCGCGCCGATCGCGATGCCGATTCCGCCTGCAACTGCGCCTGCTCCGGCTACATACATCGCACGAGCATCTTTGCGCTTCTGAATGCTGGAGTCTGCGCTGGTCTGCATTGCTTGGTTCGTGTCAATCTTGACGTCCGAAACAATTATGCTCGTGTCATTTACCTTAACGTTGAACGTTCCGTCAGGCACATTACTGAATACAGCGATTCCACCTTTTTCGGTCGGCACAGTTTCCAGAAGCTCACCGTCGGCTCTGTTAATGAGTGAGACTGAAGTGCCGTGCGAGGCTTCCGCACCTTGCTTGGTAAGCGCGATAGTTACCTTTGCGGAGCCGCCCTCCTGCAGAACAACCGCCGAACGTGTCAGGCCGGTTGTATCGAGGATCTTCAGCTCGTCAGCTGATGCAGCTGAAGTGGAGAGAAACAACATAGCGCCCGCACCGACCGCGACCAACCCATTTAGGCTGATTCTTAGCCGGCCAGTCAGGCCCCGCTTATCTCGAAAGGTCATGATTTCCTACTCCTCTTTCCCTGATGTCAAAACTAGAAATACAAAAGAATGTACAGCTGCTTACCGCCCCGTGCTGCGCAGTGTAAAACACTAACTCAAGCCAATTCCAAACTCAAACCATTTTGTAGATGCTTCAAGTTAGAAAGTTGCATGGGTCAATTAAGAAAAATCCGTACAAGGCCGGTGTCGAAAGGGTGAGCTTGTTGTGCACAAGCCGTAATTTGAGCCGCAGTTAGGCATTATTTGGGACCGCGAGTCGACAAGCGTTGCCTATAAGCGATTTGTCGACGAGAAACAGCTGTTAATTTAAGCCGCTTGCAGCAAAAAAAAATTCTGAGAGAAGGTAAGTTGCGGACGAATCTACCAGGCACCGTCGCCGGAAACTACGACTCGAACAGTGCGTGCGATTATCGCTGCATCCATCGCAACGGAGCGATCTCGAACATACTTTATGTCCAAAGCTAGCTTGCGTCGGTAGTCGTCGTAATTCGAAGCATAACCGGAATAGGTTTGCGCGAGCCCTGTAATGCCGGCCTTTACCTCAAGGCGTTTTGAAAAACGAGGCAGCACCTTTACTAACTCGGTTGCAATTTCCGGCCGCTCTGGTCGAGGCCCGATCAAGCTCATCTCGCCGCGAACTACATTGACGAGTTGTGGAAGTTCGTCGAGGCGAGTCTTGCGCAGAAAAGCACCCAACTTGGTGACTCGCGGGTCGCCCTTTTTTGCCCAAACCGCACCGGTTCCGCGCTCCGCGTCATTGCACATGGTGCGGAACTTAAACATGGTAAATTTCTTGCCGCCCTTAGTTAAGCGGACTTGGCTGTAAATTGCCGGTCCAGGAGATGTTAATTTTACCAAAGCGGCGACAAGCAGCATTAAAGGAAAAAGAACTAAGATAAGCGCAGACGCGACGATGAAATCGAACGCAGCTTTAACTATCTCGTAGGTGGGAAGTTCTTCGACTCGGGGCTTTTGAGATTGTTGCGCAAGGTAAGGGTTACCTGTGGATTGTATGCCCTCAAGCGCGGAAAGACTAAGAACTACACTTTTTGAAACTAACATGAACTTTGAATGCCGCAGTTTTGAAGGTCCCTCAGTTGGTTCACATTGCAGGGCTGCCTTCGAATTCCCCGCGATATTACGTGTTTTTTATGAAAACGCAAGATGGCCCTGATTAGTTTTTGGTAAAACAAGGGTAAATTCTCAATATTACAGGGTAAATTTATGCCCCTTATTTCTTTCAGGACGGCCAAAATGGCCGTATATTGGACGAAAGGCCCGCTCAGAGCAAGATGCAAAATTTGCTGCTTTTACACTGTCAGGCTAAGCACTTAGTTCGCTTGGGCGCTTTGGTGCTGGCGAGGATTACCGCGAAAAGTGTTCGGTAAATTGATTAAGTTTCCTTATTCAGTGTATTCGTATATTTAGCGTCGTTTCTTTTTGAAGTTCATAATTATAGTCGGTATTATGAGTTCGTCTCCAACTCTCCACTCTCGCCTGCGTGTGCTCGTAGCAAAGACATTTCGTGCTAGTCAGCTCTACTCCTCAATGCGAACTGGGCGGGGAGAAAGTAGCGGTAATTTAGCCGAGATTTCCAACGATGTGCGTGCCGGCGTTTGGTATAAAGTCCACGCCGAACTCCAAGCCGGTTTGAATGAAGCGCTCGACCTCGGGTCGCCGGCGCAAGTCGTGACCAAAGTCGCACAGCTCAAGCAGCACTTCGAAAAGATGTCATCGGACGCGCAACATATTATTGAGCGCGGCTCCGAACGACTGGTGCAAAGTGTGCATCGCCAGGAATTTTCGACGACTTTCAAAGCCTCGCTGGAATTGATCAAGTGTAAGGCGAAGATGCAGGCCAGTAGAGTAATCGCAGATGAACTCGAGAGTATTCTCGGCAGTACACGTGCTTCATCGCAAGTTGATTCTCTTTTCGAGCAGGGCACCGAGGAACATGCGGGCCAGGCTTCGAACGTCATTCCGCTGAGACGACGCGTCGGCCGATGACGGCCGCTTCCTTGAGGTTTGTTAAGGGGTGGTAGTATACCCGGATGACAAACTGGATCTCTCCAAGGAGGCGACATGGAGCGAAGTACCGTTCGTGAACTATTAGCTGACAGCGAAATCGGTTCGACAATTACCTTAGCCGGCTGGGTGCGTACCCGCCGCGATTCAAAAGAGTTTTCATTTCTAGAGATTAACGATGGCAGTTGCCTGTCGAACATACAGGTCGTTGCGGATGCAGGAATCGAGTCTTACTCGGAGCACGTGCTGAAAGCCTCTACCGGATCGGCAGTTAAAGTAATCGGCGAACTTATTGAGTCGCCGGGTAAGGGTCAGCGCGTTGAAGTAAAAGCGACCGACGTGGAGTTAATCGGGGCTGCGCCCAGCGATTACCCCATGCAGAAGAAGCGTCATTCAAACGAATTCTTAAGAACAATTGCACATCTTCGGCCGCGAACGAACACATACGGAGCAGTTTTTCGAGTGCGCCATGCCGCTGCAATGGCAATTCACCGCTTCTTCGACGAGCGTAACTTCGTCTACTTGCACTCACCGATTATTACTACAAGTGACTGTGAGGGTGCGGGAGAGATGTTTAGAGTGTCTACATTCGACCCGCTGAACCCGCCGCGCGTAGACGGTAAAAGCGGTGGGGCAATCGATTACGCGGAGGACTTCTTCGGTGCAGAAGCCAGCTTGACGGTTTCAGGACAACTTGAGGCAGAGATCTTCGCCTTAGCGCTCGGCAACGTTTATACGTTCGGCCCGACATTTAGGGCTGAAAACTCAAACACGCCGCGGCATTTAGCGGAATTCTGGATGATTGAGCCTGAGATGGCGTTTTATGACTTAAACGACAATATGAAGCTCGGCGAAGAGTTTATTAAGTACATTATCAAATATGTGCTGGAGAAATGTCCGGAAGACATGGCGTTCTTTGATCGATGGATCGAGAAAGGAATTATTGACTCGCTTCAATCTGTGGCCGAGGCGAATTTCGAGCATATGACATACACTGATGCCATCGCTGTCCTGGAAAAGTCCGGGAAGGATTTCGAATTTCCCGTTCATTGGGGCATGGACATTCAGACTGAGCACGAAAGGTTTTTAACAGAAGAGCATGTTGGTCGACCGGTCTACGTCACTAACTACCCCAAAGACATAAAGGCGTTCTACATGCGCGTGGATGAGGGGGAGAAGACGGTCTCGGCAATGGACCTGCTTGTGCCTAGGCTTGGGGAGATAATCGGAGGCTCCCAGCGCGAAGAACGTGAAGATGTTCTGCGGCGGCGGATTAAGGAGTGCGGCCTGGAAGAGGAGATTTACTGGTGGTATCTCGATTTGCGGCGCTTCGGCACAGCGGCGCACGCTGGTTTCGGCCTCGGTTTCGAAAGGATGGTGATGTATCTAACCGGCATGAGCAATATCCGCGACGTGGTGCCGTTTCCGCGCACACCGGGCAATGCAATGTTCTAATGCGCTGTCGCTAGTAAACGTTCGCTGAGTGCCGCGTTCTGACAGCTCCAATCCAAAGTTTGCCCCGGATCGCTTATCCCCTCTACGGCCTGTGAGAATGCGTTAAGCATCTCACAATACTGGTTGACGGCCGGGACGCGAACGGTTTGCAGTGACTTACCGGTAAGTCTGATTTCAATCGCTGCCTCGCTCAACCGAGAAATCAAAAAGGCTTTGGGAACGGTAATCGAGCCATGTTCACCGCGAAGAATGTAGCGGTGCGTGCGCTTATCCGATTTCAGTGAGGAGCGAAGGAGAGCTTGAGCCCCTGACGGATATTTAAGCTCGAATTTTGCTTCACAATCAACGCCATTCACAAAATCAGTCACAGCACCGATTTCCTCGGGGCTTTCGCCTAGAAATCTCCTACAAATATCAAGATGGTAACAAAGTGTATCGTATGCTGCACCACCGCCCAATGCGGCATCGAGCCGTATATCCGCTCTATTGTTTAAATAGTAGCAAAACTCGCTCTCAAGCTGCTGAATCCTGCCAATTGTGTTTGTGGCTAACAGCTCTTCTACTCGCGCGTGGACCGGATGATAGCGAATCATCACTGCTTCCATCAGTACTTTGCCGTTCTCTTTTGCGGCCTGCTTCATGCGAACAGCGTCCGCGGCACTCAGCGCTAACGGCTTCTCGCAAAGAACATGTTTCCCTGACTTCAGGGCGTTGATTGACCAATCCACATGAAGAGAGTTAGGCAGTCCTATGTAAATAGCATCCACCAACTCCGAGTTCAGCAGCTGCGAGTAGTCATTGTATTTCTGAACATCGCAGTGCGAGCAAATATCATGCTGTGCCAGGTCTTTCGACTTAGAGGCGATGGCCGTCAATTCACAGCATGGCGACTCTTCGATAGCGGGCAGCATCACCTTCGAGGTGTGGTGTCCTGCTCCTAATGCGCCGATTCTAAGTTTGTGCATGTCGAGTCAATAGCACAAGCTGTCAAGAGTTTTAAAGTACACGAAGTAATCAACAAGTGCCGACCCGTACTAGCAAGAATGTCTTTGACAGAATTAGGTGCAGTTATCATATTGCGTTCTCTGGCCCGCACAGTTTAAAAATGTAAGGTTCCCGTTCGGAATAAGTCTGGCTCAAATTACGTGCTTAGAATTGGATAGGAGGGGTTGAGCATAAATGAGTGTCATCGTTTTTTCGTCACTCAAGGGTGGGGTTGGGAAAACATCGCTGTCCATAAACGTAGCCGCCGGATTCGCGCGCAGAGGCTGCAAAACCCTGTTAATTGATTTAGATCCGGCAAGTCATGCTACAGGATGCTTTCGACTTGGTGCTAAGCGCGGATTTCCCCAGGAGTCTCCTTTAGCTCGTCTATTCCTTGCCAGGGACGGCAGCAACGCCGCTGTCAGTGGTCCTGCATCGAGCATGGATGATTGGACTGCGCAGGAGGCGGAGCTGATTGTGCCGTTGCGGCCGTATTTCGAAATCCTTCCGGGCGGCGCAGAATTGCGATATTTTCAGTGGGGTCAGGGTCCAAAGGCCTTTATAACTTTCTTCCCGCGGCTTGTTGACGAACTGCGCTATCATTACGACTTTATTATCGTTGATACGCCTCCGGAGTTTAACGTTCTCACACGAAATGCGATCGCGGTTGCTGATTTGGTGACCGTTCCTGTTGACTCGAGCGGCATGAGTATAACCAGCTTAGAGGAACTCGTTATAAGTGCTCAGCACATCGAGGGCCCGAGCTGGTCAATCTGCCGGACAATGGTGAATCGTCAGGCCTCTCGTATTCGTCGTCTGAGCGAGGGTCGGCTTTCGAAGTATTTGAATCAACCGTCGACGGAGCCCGGTCAGCCGATTGACGATGAATTCATGGATATGCTCCGACAAACCGGCAGAAGCAGCCAGTCCGGCGCAGTTAATCAAAATCCAATTTACTTGCTAAGGACTACGGTGAGCAGAACCGAGGAGCAGAATCGTTTGAGCTTTCTCGGCAAGACCGCGTTCGATAATAAGTCTTCTAGCAGGCTGGCAGAAGACTACCTCTCCGTAGCAAGAGAACTAGAAACCATTCTGGAGATTCGGGGAGGCGAGAGCGCTCCCGAGGTCAATACGGAAGTCCTGAGTCAGCTCTGGGAATAGTCGCTAGTTCAAGCGTTTCGCCACAACGCTGCGAACATTGCTGTCGTTGCTGTTCAACAGCCGCTCGGCGTATGGCTTAAACGAGGTACTGACAGCACCCCGATCAGCGACGGCAGCAGCAACCGCCCGCTTAGCCGTTCTATCCGTAATACGCTCAACCTTAGAAGCATAAAGCCTGGCTAGTCCTTCCTTATTTGGATCAGCGATGTCCTCTTCCATAGCACGTAATACCTGTCCGCCGACTTCCGGGTCGTCCACGTATTCATTGGCGAGGATATGGGCTGAGCGCATTGCTACTGGGCTTGGGACATCGTCGCTGCGTGAAAACTCAATCAGCTGGTCGACCAGTGCTTGTTTGCTGCCTGCTGCACTCTCTAGTCTCGATCTGACTTCAGCGTTCCATTCAAGGTGACGCGCAGAGAGCATGAACTGAAGGTCACTGCTGCTCGCTGCTGCGGGAGCCGCGGAAAGGAGCAGTCCAGCTGCAAGTAAAGTTAAAGCAGAAGTTCGTAAATTCATATTAGTCTATTACCGGCTGAAGGTTCATAACTTGTCCCTGCTGGACACTGAGATTCTGCTGCATAAAAGAGGGATCAGAAAGCGGGAACATGAGATTGTTCACTGCCCCGTTAGCAATGCACTGCGAGCCAAGCGAGCAAGACTGGGTGTCTGTAAGCGTATCGCCGAGGGTAAAAGTAGTGTCGGCCAGTGTCGCACCGATCACACTAATTTCGACCGGATGGAACAGGCCGAGGAAGTGTCCCACCTCGTGCGCAACGGTTCCACCGAGGATGGTCGGTTCATTGCCGTTAAATATGCCGTTTGCTCCGGCATGATTACCGAGATCGATCCCGACAATACTTTTAATCGTTGGAACCTGTGCCCCCGGCGCACCCCCGGACCTTCCGAGCAGTAAACCGTTGTTGT
>JAUIIP010000252.1 GCA_030431555.1 bacterium | reverse complement strand
TTCGCCCTCTCGCGCTGGAGCCTGCTCGGCTTAAAAAGCGCCTTGTTTACCGGCAGCGGAGCGGGACACAGAGGCCCAAACATACCGCGGATGACGCCTGAGCAGTTTCGCTGGGGCCTAGAAGAGGTTGTGCGTTTGGGGAAAAAGCATGACTTCCTGCCCGTATTCGTTTTAGAAGCACTCCATAGAACCGACAGCCTGGAAAACTCCAAGCGTTCGAACAAGTACTATCAGGCAATTTTCTCCGTCGCCAAGGACAACAATCTACCCGTAGTTGATACGGTAAGCCGACTGCATGACGTTAAAGATTTTTGGGTGTTTCATGACTTTATCCATCCGAACTCCGTTGGGCACCGAGTTATTGCGGAATCTATGTATGAGGACCTAATTGCGAATCCCGTAAGTGAGCACGCTCGACGCTTTCTTGAATCAAGAGGCGTCGACTTCTCGAAACCCGACGTGCGTCTCGTGGTCAAACGAGCGGAATTAAGCGAACGACTTGTAGACAACGGATTGTCTTTAACGCTTCGGGCACCCTATCTTGACGACAGTCCTGCCAAAGTTGAAGTTGTAATAAACAACAAGAGTACTGTTACCTTCGATGGCCTAGGTACAGATTTCAAACAGTTCAAAATCCCGAAAACTGAGTTCGACAATGTTCGACCGATTACCGACATTAGAGCTTCGGCGGTAGTTGACCGAACGAACGACCCGAAGTGGGCAATCGGCAGCACCGGTCTCAGCGCTCCTGTGCTGATAGACGCGACGAGCGGCGGAACAAACTATGGTTGGCGAGTTGAAGTTTCGGTTGACGGTCAGCGAATCGACAGCCACGGACGCGGCTATAACGTGTCAGTAATCGACGCGGTCAAAGGAAATGTTATCAAGCAAAGTCATTTCGACACCTTTGGCAGCAAGAAGAAAGCAGCGGAACTTGCCGCATATCTTAAAGGCTTGGGCACTGCATACGAGGGGCAAAAGATCATCGTCGTGGTTGCGGTTAAAACCGACGGGCGCCACCACCTAGACACGCAGGCGACGGCAAGCGCGCTGAAGTCTCTTGGAGGAAGCGGCGAGCTTCCTAATGCGATGGAGTCCTTCCTTCTAATTGGCACACCAGGTGCTGCAGAAGGCAGCGCGTATGAAGAAATGGGTAAAAAGCTTGTGCACAAGATTATAGGCACCAAGCAGCAAGCGTATGCACGCCTGCTGGAAGTACAAAATTAAATTTCCGACAGCGGCCTCCCAATTACGAAAATTAGAAAAACCTGGAGGCTCCGCTCATGAGCATACGCTGCCCAGAACGGAGCCTCCGCGGTCTCAGACCTCAGCCCGGCTGACGTTCGTCAGACTGGACCTACTCGTCGCCCTTCTTCTTGCGGCGGCCCTTGCCCTTGGAGCGAATCTCATCGAGACGGCTCCTCGAACGCGTGACCGTCGGAAGCTTGCCGAGCTTCTTGCGGACCTTGCCGAGCGCTCCGTCGACCGTGACCTCGAAGGGATCACCGTCAGCGGGGTGCTTCATGATCGGAACTCCGGCACGCTGAAGCGCGAGCGCCTCATCGAGAAGATCACCGGCAGGGATCATCTCGCTGCTGAGATCGATTTCGTTGATCATCCGTTGAAGCTCAGCGGAGATCGTCGGCTTCGGGCTCGAAACGGCGGGCGTCGGCTGCACGCTGTCAGCAGACGCTTCGTCAGCTTCGGGCGAGTCGTCGACGCCGAGCGGATCCTCCGACTCGTCGTCGAGGAACACGACCGTCTCGAGCGCCCTCACCTTGGCGAGGAAAACGCTGCGCACGGTCTGCTTCGAACCGACGTCGACTGCTCCGACGAACGACTCGAGTTCTTGAACCCAGATGAGGTTCTCGAACGCGCTGAACGAGACGCTGACACGCACGGTGATTCGAACCGTGTGGTCTTCGCCCGAACCCTGCGCGCTGATCGAGCATTCCTCGAACTGGACTTCGTCGGAACTTCCGCTTCGGATCGACGCCAGCTCGTAGCTGAAGCTGCCGTCGGGCTGCGTGAGCGCGGCCTGGAACGCTTGGAACTGCGATTCGAGGTCGAGCTCGGTCAGCACACCCTGGGCGAGGTTGCCGTAGAGCGCGAACAGACTTCCGCCGTCAAGCGTCTTGACGATCGAGGCGCACATGACGACTCGGTCATCGTCGAGGTTGATCTCGACACTGCTGCTGCCGGTCTTGCTCTGCTTGCGGCCCTTGACGACGTCCGTAGACGACTCGGGCTGAGCATCGCGAAGCGCGGCGAGAAGAGGAACGATCCTCTCCGGGATCTTAGGCTTGGTGTCTTCCATGACTAGATTGCGCCCTCCTATGGCGCTGAGAAAAGGGAGGAGAGAATCGACAGGGGCGAACCGGTTTACTCTCCGGTTCCAAATCCTTCGTGGGAGACCCTGTCGGGTCCAGAATGCCTTCTAGACCCGGCAGAGCGTTACGGGAATGCACTGAAAAAGGAGGAAAATGAGCAATATTTGACCTAAGCGGTCAATATATCCAAAGGCAGCCGCCCAGTGCAAACTGCCTGAGGCTCAAGTGCAAAAAATATTTATTCAGTGTATGAAAAGCGGTTCACGTCAACAATTCGATGTTTCTTTTTCTTCCTCCCGGTAGACGACTAAGGTCTGCATCTTCGGGCAGCCCATGCTTTGGGCATTCCCCGGATGCAGCGCGACAGCGATAGATTTAGGTTCTATTGCCGCTCATTCGTCCGAAAGTCCTGGTGCAGAGAATGCGCCCGGTCTCGCGGAAACCTCTGCCCTTGCGACGGGAGCTCACCATGTTCAGCATCAGGCGCGCTGCGGCTGCCACTCTCGTGGCAATGTTCGCGGTGCCCGGGGTAGCATCTGCTGCCCAACATGGATCGTCTGTTGTTACAGAGCACCACAGGGTGCTCAGCGCAGCTCAGGTCGTGATCATCCTGCTGGCGGCCTTCGGGCTGTGCAGCGTGCTTCGCAAGAAGCTAGGATGGCCCGCCCTGGTCGGTGAAATCAGTGTTGGATTGCTTCTGGGACCAACGGTGTTCGGCCGAGTTTGGCCGGAAGCCTTCAGAGCAGTCTTTCCTCAAGATCCGGTGCAGCATGCACTGCTCGACGGGTTTGCTTTCTGGGGGGTGTTCTTTCTGCTGACCGGCGCCGGTTTGCATATCAACCCCACCGCAGCACTACGGCGAAGGCGCTCAGCGCTGGTAATCGGAATTCTGGGTGTCCTGATACCTTGGGGTCTCGGTTATTTGATGACGCTTGCCTACGTCAAGGCCGTCGGCTACACGCCGCCCGGCTCGGTTCACATTTTCGCCGCGTTCCTAGGAATCACTATGGCGATTAGCGCGATGGTGATCATCACCCGACTGCTAAGTGAGCTGGATTTGACCGGCACTCACCTTGGCCAAACGGTCCTCTGCGCCTACGCAGTTAACGACGTATTAGCCTGGGTCGTGTTTTCGTCAATCTTCCAGGCGGCAACTGTCGGAACGGTTAGCTTTTCCGCTGCCGCAATGAAGGCCGCGGGAGTCTTTGCCGGAACTGCGGCACTACTGGTGTACGGCCCTCGCTTGACCGACCGTGCACTGTCGACACTGCGCTTTCGAGCCGGAACTAACGGTGACAACGCGGTGATTAAGGCGGTGTTCCTGTTCGCTGTCGCCTTTGGCGTAGCGACCGATTTTCTGGGTCTGACGTTCTTCTACGGTGTCTTCCTCGCCGGCATTACGGTCAGCGAGAACCGAGCTGTGAGCCAGCGGGTACGAGACATCCTGACGACGATGGCTCAGCAGATCATGGTGCCGGTGTACTTCATTTACATCGGTTTGAGCGTGGACTTCGGTGCGTACTTCAACGTCTGGCACGTCGTTTACGTCTCAGCCGCGTCGATCGTGCTAAAGTATCTCGGCGCTTGGCTTAGTGCCATGATTTCCGGACGGCCTCGCTACGAGTGGGCTTCGATCGGGGTAGCGTTCACTCCAAGTGGAGTTACCGGCATCGTATTGGCAGGAGTTGCGCTCGAGTCGAAGATCATCGATGAGTCAATCGTCGTTGCTATCGTCGCCTCCGCGCTTCTTTCAACGCTTATCGCCGGTCCCTGGCTTCGCTCGTCGCTTGCCGGGCTGATCAGGAGGGTCCAACAGAAGACCACTCTGCGGCTGCAGCAAGCTGTATACTGCGACCCAAACTGCCTGCACGAGCTGCATGGAGAAGATCGTGAGGCAGCGCTTAAGCAGCTCTGCCGCATTGCCGCAGGCGCCTCAGGTGTGGCTCCTGATTGGCGCATGCTGCTTGCCCAGGTAATCGAATACCAAGGCAATGTCGAGACTTCGCTCAGCGATGGTGTCGGCTTCGTTCACACGAGACTCGCCGGCATTAGCCGCCCGACGCTAGTACTAGGGTGGTCGCCGTCGGGAATCATCTGGCGTAGTGAGGATGAGCGGCCGATCCGTCTTGTAATGACGCTGTTCCTGCCGAAAGACAATCCGGCGGGCAACCTCGATCTTCAATACAAGGTGGCAAAGCTGCTCGATCACCTGAAAGAGCGTCACATATACGCAGCGCACTCGCTCGATGAGGCGCAGCGCATGATTGCGGAAGAGGTCGAAGCCGTACAGCAGCAAACCGAAAGCTCAGCGGCCTAGCTCTCTTCGACGGTCAGCGCGCAACACAGGTTTTGCCAGAGGGTTAACCTGTCAAGCGCGCTGCACCACAAATCTGAAGCTTAGTCACTCAGCTCAGTCAACGCGTCTTCAAACTTGCGGCCTTTTTCTTCCAGCTCGGATGTAAACTGCTCAAGCTCTGCATAGGCCTGCTCAACAGCTTCTTTGTTTTGATGCAGGAGCCGTGACATTTTAGCCGCCTCGTCGCCGTAACCGTCTTTTGACATTTCTATAAGTTCGTCAGTTTGTTCAGCAATGGTCTGCTCCAGCTCGAGGATTCGAGACTCAAGACGGTCGACCTTCTTCTGCAAAGGACCTAGCTCAGAAGATCTGCGCTGAACTATCTCGGCGCGCATTCTCCGGCGTTCTTTCTTGTTTAAAGATTGCGAATTCGCATCTCCCTTACTTTGTTCAGAGCCTTCTTCGTCATCCCAACCGACACGCTCTACAAAATCATCGTAGGTTCCATCAAAAACAGAGGCCTTACCGCCATTAAAAATAACCAGTTTATCTACAGTTCTTCGAAGCATATCCTCACTATGA
>JAUIIP010000251.1 GCA_030431555.1 bacterium | reverse complement strand
TATTTGGCGCCCTGGTTTTCACTGTAGAAATGGGAGGCGGATTTTTGGGCCTTCTGTTTGCTGGGATGCAAGGTGCTGTATTCGCCGCTGTCGTATTCCTTTTTCTCGGCGCTGGCTTCGGGCTGCTTGCAAGCAAAGGGAAGAGATCTGACTAGTAAGTTTCAAATCACACTGTAATCTTTAATCGGAACCCAGCCAGTAGATCACGCGGAGCCCGCTACTCTAGCTACCCCTAAAAATGTTCAGCAGCGCGCAAATCGGACTGGTTGAAAAAATGATGGGCGAGCTAGATTCGGCCGTAGTAAGTCTGCTGGAGAATCTAGACTTCAAAGGCTCCGACGAGGTCGCAACAGCCGTGTCGGAAGTTAACTCCAAACAGTTTTACCTCTTGCAAGTCGTCGAGGAACTGAAGCTTCTGCTCGTCCGACTGAATTCGGACTGGGCATGCCTACGTGACGACTCATCGGATAGTGATAACACCAAGTATCTGTACGCGGAGCTAAGAGGTGAATATCAAAGCTTCTCTCGTCCTATGCGGGAAATCTTGTGTGACCTGATCCTTTTTAGCAAGACCAGTGATGATGCTTACTTCAATCACTATTTGCATATCAAGAGTATCGAACGTCGCAGAGGAGGCTTGGAGGACCTTGGGACTTTTTTTGGCTTAAAAAAAGACAAGACGGCTGACAGGCGCAATCGAAGCCTCGCAGATGCCGTAAGCAAACTCGAAGCGGAGGTCGACGGTTTGCTGTTCGACCAGGCGATAAAACCGTCACGGGTTTGGTACGCACAGTTCAAAAGCGACGGAACTCCGCGAACGAAATCTTCGTCGCACCGCGACCGACTAAAGAGAGCGCTCAAGGGCTGCACTCAAGCTGAGCGAGGCGCACTCGGCAACTATCTTAGATTTAGAATTGAAAGCATGCATGTTCATCGAGCTCCATCCATCGAGAAGTGGCTCTCTCGACTTGAGGGAGACTCGCCGAATATTGTGGACCATCTAATCGATTTGTTGCAGGTAATGAGCTGTATCGTTATTCGCTGCGGCAAGCTCGCAGGTGGGGCAGAGACCACTGAGATGAAGACGCTCCGAACGTCCATCAACAATCCCTCGTTCACAGAAACATTTGTCAAAATACTGAACCCAGACATCAACGTTGGAGACTACGTTATTGTCCGCTCTTGCATTGCGGAAGTTACAGAAAAGACACGAAGTGAGTATGGCTATCGGTCATTCAAAGTCAGATTTATAGCCAATTCCCCCGACGACGAGAACACGGAAGATTGGTATCCCGGATATTTCACGAAGTTGCTAATTCGCAAGAATGAGCGAAAGCATCTCGACAAAGTAGTAAAATCCACCAAGACAGACCCAAACTTTCGTGAGGCACGCGAAGGACTTACGGATCGAGAGGAGCTTTTGCTGGCACTCTACAATCTCACGATCTCCCGCAAACCCGAACTGGATCCAACTCGCGTGAGAGATTTTCTACTGCACACCCTTAAAGAAGATGCAGACTCAATCAACATAACGGCGCAATGAACGGTTTAGTAGCTACAAACAATAGAATGTCTAGGCTTGCTTCGGTGCCTTTCGGAATTTCCTGACTTTAAGCGAGAACTGGCCGGTGATTAGCCGCGCTTCGCGGGTGCGGGCAATGTAATCGTAGATCCAGCCGGCCATTACAAACACGCGGTTGCGAAAGCCAATCAGAAAGAAAATATGTATTAGCGACCAGGCAAGCCACGCAAGAGTGCCGCTAAACTTAAATGGACCCGTCTCGGCTACTGCGCGGTTAACGCCGATTGTCGCCATAATACCTTTGTCCGTATAAACGAACGGCTTTACCTTAGCCCTCGCGTCCTTGTCGCCGCTTAGTTCTGCGCGCAGCACCTTGGCGCCGTACTTGCCCATTTGAATCGCAGCCGGAGCAAGCCCCGGAACCAGCTCATGTGTCTTTGGGTCGACTATGTGCGCAGCATCGCCAAGCACAAAAACTTCCGGATGCCCCGGAACGCTGAGGTCCGGCTCAACTTTGATTCGTCCACATTTGTCGGTTTCCACGCCCAGCGTTGACAGGATCGGCGGTGCTGCAACTCCCGCAGCCCAAAGTACGTTCTGGGCAAGCAGGCGCTCCTCAGCAATCCAGACTCCGTGCTCATCCATATCGGTCACTAAAGAATTTAGGCGGACTTCGACGCCCATTTTCTCAAGATCCTGCTTGGCGCGCTGACTGGACTTTTCGGAGAAACCCTGCAGCAGACGATCTCCACCTTCAAGCAGAATCACCCGGCTGGTTGAGGTGTCGATATTTCTAAAGTCTTCTTGGATATACTTGGCAGCAATCTCGCGAAGTGCTCCGGCCAACTCAACGCCTGTTGGTCCTCCGCCGACGACGACAAATGTCAGTTTGGCTCTGCGCGATTGTTCATCAAGTTCCAGCTCGGCCTCCTCAAATGCCAGTAGAACTTTCCTTCGAATCAAAGTGGCGTCATCGAGAGTCTTCAGCCCCGGAGCGACCGGAGCCCATTTCTCCTCCTTGCCGAAGTACGAGTGCGTCGCACCGACACAAAGCGCTAAGTAATCGTAGTCCACGCTGGTGTCGCCGCCGTAGATTTTCTTCTGCTCTAGATCAACCCGTTCTATTCTCCCTAAAGCAACGTTAACGTTTTTCTGCTTCCGGAAAATTCGACGCACAGGGTGTGCAATATCAGCCGGTGAAAGCGCAGCGGTAGCGACCTGATAGAGCAGCGGCTGAAACAGGTGATAGTTGTGCCGATCAACCAGCACAATCTCAAGATCTTCATGGTGCAGATTCTTTGCCAGGTTTATCCCGGCAAAGCCGGCACCTATTATAATTAGGCGTTTTTTCTGATTCTCCACCCCCGCACCCTAACATGGGTCTATGCTGAGGAGTAAAACTACGCTGTTTGTCTGCGGGAAGGATTGACGATAGCATTGAGTCTCGGCAAGTTTGCCTCGAGTACGCATGTTAAGTTTTGATGAGCTAAATTATAACCTGCTATGTTTTTCCTTAAGCGCGGCGCCAACTACACGGATAACGGAAGTCTGCAGTTCTCTGTCTGGGCACCAAACGCAAGTAAAGTCGAGGTTGTTTCCGCTGCAAATAAGTCAGAAGCAGTAGTTAGCCTAGAAACAGACGAAAACGGCATCTTCTCCGGCGAGCTGATGCAGGCGCCGGCAGTATTCGACTACTATTACCGCCTTAACTCAGAGCTGCTTCGCTCGGACCCTGTCAGCCGCTTCATGCCCGAGGGAGTATTTGGTCCAAGCCGGGCCGTCAATCCTGCCGGTTATAAGTGGTCCGACAGTGATTGGAGCGGTGTAGATAAGAATAAGCTTGTCCTTTACGAACTGCACGTTGGGACCTTTACCGAAGAAGGCAGCTTTGACGCCGTAGTTTCGCAGTTTAGTCGATTGAAGGAACTTGGCGTGACAGCAATTCAGCTGATGCCGGTCGCGCAGTTTCCCGGCGAGCGCAACTGGGGCTACGACGGAATTAATATTTACGCCGTACAAAACAGCTACGGCGGTCCAGAGAGCCTGCGGCACCTGGTCGACCAAGCTCATCAGCATGGTTTAGCAGTGCTGCTCGACGTCGTTTACAACCACATCGGCCCTGAGGGTAATTTTCTGGCCGATTTCGGACCGTATTTTACGGACCGCCACCATACTCCCTGGGGCCAGGCGATAAATTTCGACGATGCCGAGAGCGACGAAGTCCGACGCTATTTTATAGAGAACGCCTTGTACTGGCTTAGGGAGTATCATCTCGACGGACTGCGCCTTGACGCTGTCCATGCGATCTACGATTTCGGCGCTCTGCACTTCCTCGACGAACTCCAACAAGCCGTCCAACAGGAAGCGACGCAGCTTGGACGCAAGTTTCACCTTATCGCTGAAAGCGATCTCAACGACCCGCGAATCCTTCGCTCACGAGCAAAAGGGGGGTACGCACTCGACGCGCAGTGGAATGACGATTTTCACCATTCAGTCATCGCCAATTTGACAGACCGCCACAGCGGCTATTTTCAGGACTACTGCTCTGCGCAAGCAATTGCCAAAGTGATGACTGAGAACTACGCAGTCGCTGGCGACTATTCTGCGTACCGCCGCCGCAGGCACGGTGCTTCGGCTCTCGACCTATCGCCGGACAACTTCATCGCCTTCATCCAGAATCACGACCAGGTAGGAAACCCTGCGCAAGGTGAACGCCTGTCGAAAGCGGTTTGCTTGGAGAAGCAGCAGCTCGCAGCTTCACTGCTGCTGCTGTCGCCGTTTATCCCAATGTTGTTTATGGGAGAGGAGTACGGCGAAGACAACCCCTTCTTCTACTTTGTTGACCACCAAGACCCTAAGCTGCTGAAAGCCGTGTCCGAGGGCCGGAAACGTGAGTTCGAAGGATTTGCCTGGGGCGGCGAAATGGCAGACCCTGCGCTGGAAGAAACTTACAAACGGTCAAAAGTTAATACCAGGAAGCGTCTGCGGTCACCACATAGTAATATTCTGACGCTTTATACGGACCTACTTAAACTTCGCCGCGAGCATCCCTGCTTCAGCGCACCCGAGCGCAGGATGGAGCTGGTTTCTTTAAAAGACCGCGCGCTGCATCTTCGCCTAAGTTCAGTCTCTTCAAGTCTGCAGATGGCGTTCAATCTTTCCGGAGAACCGCAGGTCATTCAACTTGGAACCGGGTGCGAGCTCATCTTCTCTACGACTGACGAGAAATATCAGCCGGAGCACACGGAAACTCAGCTTATCCGCACGGCGCTTCGTAGTGAAGGCAATCTCGAGCTGCCGGCATTTGCAGCCGCCTGTGTTCGCGAATCGGCGTAGGACTTCGGAGCATAGCAATGCAGTCAGTCCCGCTCTCTACGTACCGCATCCAGCTAAGACCGGAGTTTGATTTCTCAAAGGCTGTCGGCTGCGTGAAATATTTTGCGGGGCTTGGCGTCTCCCACCTCTATCTGTCCCCTCTGTTTGAAGCCAGAACCGGCAGCGAGCACGGCTACGACATCGTCGACCCGACTAAGATTCGCAATGAACTTGGAGCTGAGTCTGGTTTCGTTGAGCTCGCGGCCAGGTGCCGCAGCGAAGGCTTAGGGATAATCATCGATATCGTTCCCAACCACATGGCACTCAGTTCGCAGAATCCGTTTCTGATGGACGTATTTCGCTTTGGACCAAGTTCAGT
>JAUIIP010000250.1 GCA_030431555.1 bacterium | reverse complement strand
GAGACCTGCATTCTTAAAGGTTCTCGGGTAATTTTCCACATCCTGATCCGGCAATCTAAGATTCAACGTGTCAAGACCGTACTTGAAAATCGGATCATCGGACTCGCGTCGTAATTCCTCTGTCCTTCGACGAGCCTCTTCCTGTGCTCTTCGAAGCATATCGTAAAGCCGCCATTCAGCGACCTCAAGCAGACTGTTCCGCACGCCTTCATAGCGCGCCCTTCGATCGTTCAACTGAAATATCTGCTCTACTGTCGCCCGTTCCTCAGGATGAGAGGAGCTACCGGTTCTAATATAGACTCCCGTACCTTTCTTAACCGCATGAGGCGTCAAATTACTTTGAGGAATTCTAATGACAACAACACAGTGCTCTTCGGAGGGATCAAGGACCTTTTTTATCTCAATCACCGGCGGAGGATAAATCCTCGTCCGAACGATATTCGTGATCTGCTCTTCTATTCCCTTCCTAAGCTCTAAGCCGACAAGCGGTAAGACTGGTGTGTTCTGATCAGTTTCTTTCACTCCTATTAAGATAATACCTCCAAAGGAATTCGCCATCGAGGCAACCACTTTATCTAGGTCCGTCGGTAAATCCTGTTTATAATCGACGTAAGCAGCTTCTTGAATCTGTTCGTTACAAAAGTTGGCAACGTCACTCCAGTCAGTTTGTGCAATAGGTTTGGAAAATAGCATATGACCTCGCTACGCCGTCCAGTCAGCACACAGCAGTTCTGCCTGTTCTAGAACCATGATAGTCGCTTCTGCCTGCAGGTCAGGCGGATAGCCATGCTTACGAAGGATACGACGCACCATTACGCGTATCCGCGCCCGAGCACTCTCACGCACGGTCCAGTCGATAGAGACGCTGGAGCGAACGTGTTTCACAAGTTCTGCGGCAATGATTTTAAGCTCAGCAATACCCATGGCCTCGACGGCACTAGCGTTCATCGCTAGCGCGTCGTAGAAAGCTAATTCCTCATCAGACAGCCCGAGATCTTCACCGCGCTTATTTGCAGCCCGCATCTCCTTCGCAAGCGCAATCAGCTCTTCGATGATCTCAAGGGTCGTCACAGAACGATTGTGATACTTGTTGAGCGTTGTTTTGAGCGATTCTGAGAAGCTTTTTGCAACGACCGCGTTCTTCGACGAGCGCACTTGGATATCATCCTGGAGCAGCTTCTTGAGAAGCTCAGCGGCCACATCCTTGTGTGGATGATTCTTGACTTCCTCAAGAAACTCATCAGACAGAATCGACACATCAGGCTTTTCGAGACCAGCCGCGCTAAAGATATCAATCACACCGCCTTCGGCTGTTACCGCCTCAGACACCAGCTGCCGCACCGCATGCTCAATTTCCTGATGGCTCTTCCCCGAGGCTGAATATTTACTAAGCGCAGAGCGCACACACTGAAAGAAAGCCACGTCGTCCCGAATCCGCTTCGCCTCATCACTCGTGGGACAAAGTGCGAACGCCTGTGAAAGATCTCTTACATGGGCCAGAAACCTCTCCTTGCCCTCCTCCTGCTCCAGAATTCGCTGCTGAGCAACCGCAATCACTGACGGATTACCATCGGACCAGTCGACCCCATGAAGCATGTCGCAGCAAACCTCGTAGTGCTTAAGCATTGCCGAAATAGCTTCAGTTGTTTCAAGACAAGGTCGCCCGGTTCCACCACTCTCAGTGTAGTTCACCAGAGCGCGTTGCAGCTGGTCGGCCAAGCCGATGTAGTCGACAATGAGCCCACCGGGCTTATCGCGAAATACCCGGTTCACCCTGGTAATAGCCTGCATCAAACCGTGACCGCGCATTGGCTTATCAACATACATTGTGTGCAGACTTGGAACGTTGAACCCCGTGAGCCACATATCCCGCACGATAACGAGCTTCATAGGTGAGTCGACTTTCTTAAATAGGTCACCAAGCTCCTTTCGCTTGGCCTTGTTACGAATGTGGCCCTGCCAGTCGAGGGGGTCCGATGCTGAACCGGTCATGATGACTTTGAGAAAGCCCTTTTCGTCTTTGTCATCGTGCCACTCGGGGCGAATTTTGATGAGCTCGTTGTACAAATCGACGCAGATGCGCCGGCTCATACAAACTATCATTCCTTTTCCTTCCATCGCCTCACGGCGAGCCTCGAAATGTTCGACTATGTCCTTTGCAACTACTTCAAGGCGATCGTCGTCACCGACTAAAGCTTCGAGCGCAGTCCATTTAGTCTTGAGCTTCTTCGCCCTCTCCTCTTCCTCGCCTTCAGTAATCTGCTCAAACTCATCATCGAGCTGCTCCATGAGCTTTTCATCGAGGCGAAGACGAGCGACACGACTCTCATAGAAGATAGGCACTGTCGCCTTGTCATTCTTCGAGCGTTCAACATCATACACGCTGATGTACTCGCCAAACACAGCGCGCGTGTTGGCATCTCGAAGTTCCACGGGCGTGCCAGTAAAGCCAATGAAGGATGCGTTTGGAAGACCATCGCGGAGATTGCGAGCAAGGCCATCGATAAAGTCGTAGTGCGACCGATGCGCCTCATCCGCAATAACAACAACGTTGCTTCGCTCAGTCAGTGTCGGGAACTTGCCTCCTTTCTCACTAGGCATAAATTTCTGGACCGTAGTGAACACCACCCCACCCGCGGCAACTTTCAGTAGCTCTTTTAGATGGTCGATACTTTCAGCTTGGACGGGCTCCTGGCGGAGCAAATCACTGCAGCGAGCAAACTGCTCAAAGAGCTGGTCGTCAAGGTCGTTTCGGTCTGTAAGCACAACGACTGTAGGGTTGTTCATCTCAGGCGCACGAATCAGCAGCCCTGAGTAGAAGAGCATTGTAAAACTCTTTCCTGAGCCTTGTGTGTGCCACACAACGCCACAGCGATTATCTCCTTGCGTCGACGTCGCTTCGAGCGAAGCTTGTATTGCTTCTTTTGCCGCATGAAACTGGTGATAACCTGCGAGGATTTTGTTGGTCTTATCGCTTCCTGAGTCGTGCTCAAAAGCGATGAATCCTTGCACTAGGTCCAGCAAGTAATCCTTTTTAAAAACGCCCCGGATTAAGGTCTCAAGTTCAAGCATCCCCTCTGGTTCGTAGTCAGTGCCATCCGTTGTCTTCCAGGGCTTGAACCATTCGATTCCTGCAGTGAGGGAGCCCATCGCCGCCTTGATACCGTCGGAAGCGACAAGGAACTCATTGTAATCAAAAAGTGATGGAATCTGATCCTTATAGGTCTGCAGTTGTCTATACGCAGCGCTGATGGTGGCCTCTTGATCTCCAACACCGCCAGCGGCAAGCCATTGAGGAACACAACGATATCAGGACGGCGGTTGTTTCCGCCCTCAAGGACCGTGAATTGGTTTACTACGAGCCAGTCGTTGTTGTCGAGATTATCAAAGTCTACAAGCCTCACGCGGTCGCCAGCAACGGAACCGTCTTTGCGGCGATACTCAACCTCGACGCCATCGCGAAGCATCTTGTGGAACTGTCTGTTACGAGCAACAAGCGTTGGCCCGTCGAGCACGGCAACTTTTCGAAAAGCGTCCTCAATTGCCTCAGCAGGCACGTTCGGATTGAGCTCGGCAATTTTTCGAGACAACCGGCCTTCGAGAATTACCTGCGACCACTGCGCACGCTCAGGTCTCTCGCCCTCGGGGCCAATATCAGGGCCAAAAGCATAGGAGAACCCGAGGCTCTTGAACCAGCCGATGGCAGCTTGCTCAATAGCGTCCTCGTCCCAAGTCATGCCCGTGCTCCGAGTGAAGCTTCCATTGCAGCCGATCGTCCAACCGAGTCTTGAGAGTTCCGAATCTGAATTTCACCTGATAAAAGCTTCGGCAAAAGCGTATCTCTTATGGCTGCGAGAGTTGCTGATTCTTCTTCGTTAGATTTCTTCATCTGGAAGAGGGTCATCGATAAGCAATCGAAAATGTCGATGAGATTCTTAGGTGGGCAAACTACAGGAAGACTATGTATGTGGTTTCTATTCAAGGTTGCAACAGCAGACCATGTATTAAATGCTGCCAAATTGAGATCAGCCAACACATGGTAGGCAAACGCCGGCGTTGCCAATCGAAACTCCTTTACCCAGAGCGACGTGTTCAAGGGCCAAAAGTCCTCTAATACGAGAAAAACTCTTCCCAGTAGTCCACTTCGCCCAGTCGTTACTCCTGGCCCGTTTACCTTTGCTTCTGTGTGTGACCCAGATACACCGCTGGCCGAAACTATGGGATGCGGGCCTGGAACCCGTTTCGCTTTCGGCAAATCGAATCCACGTTGTAACAACAGCAGATTCTCCAGCTCTCCCACCTTCCACCCCTTCGGAATTTTTCCGAGCTTAGAATCCTCAAACTCACTCGGAAACAGCGCAGCGGTGTCTGCATCCATACCCACCGGCTGGCGGCCGTCCATTTTGGCGCGCACGGGATCGAAATCGACAAACCAAGACTTAAAAATCGCCCGCGCCATCTGCTCGAGCGTTTCGTTCATTTTGCGGTTGAGTTCGATATTGTCGTCGAACCTCGCAAGAATGGCGGCCTGCTCCCTTTGAACTCCTATTGCAGGGACCCGGATCTTCATCTTTTTCTGATCCGTCAAGCTAACATACTCAGCCATATCAGTTTGCCCAGAGACGCTCTTGAACTGGACATAGAACTCACGACTGCACATCCAATAGAACAGCCACAGCGGGTCCAGAAACTCGTGATCGAGACTTCGCCAAAAACACAGTTGAGGAGAATACACGAAGCGCGGCGTATCATCGCGCACCAACGCAAAACGTCCTACGGACCCCTTTGAAGTAAAGACGACATCCATAGGCTCACTTACCTTGATACCAACTTTCGCTATGTCGTCGCGGGGGATACAATCTGCGCCATCGAACTGAAAACCGTCTTTGATATTACCGGCCCGTGCGAATGGCAAACCCTTGCTGCTCAGCTCCGAGTTTTTTGCTCGATATCCATCGTTAACAAGTAAGAGCTTCTCGTCTAGGAGTTGCTGCACTTTTATCGCTTCAGCGGAGCTCATAACCTAGCTCCAAGAGATTTCGCTCAATGGCGTCCTCAATCAAGCGCGACTTACGAAATTGCTCGCCTAGCATCGCGCTAAGTCGCTCCATCTTCTCCTCAAACGGCTCATCGTCCTCCTCGAGTTCTTCCGCTCCGACATACCGGCCTGGTGTAAGGACAAAGCCGTGCTCAGCGATTTCCTCAAGTGTCGCCGACTTAC
>JAUIIP010000012.1 GCA_030431555.1 bacterium | reverse complement strand
AACTGCCAGCGCTGAACGGGTTTCGAAAGGATGTTGTAGACGGTTTTTTGCTTTAGCTCTTTGTTTAGCAGACTGACACCACTGAGTATTGTGATGATTGCTCCGAAGAACGATAGCGAGAACAGACCAAAGTCTTTGATAACTTTTATCTGACTCCCGAGTGTTACAGAGCCGAACAGCGCCGATACCGCTACGACCAGCACTGCAAACAGAATCACTGAATACAGGATCTTGTTCCTTACGGCTTCACGAAATGTATTAAGCGCAATTGCCCAAACTTTCATCGAACCAGCCTCAAGAGTGCAGCTTGCCGTTGCTTTGCTCGCGCGAAGCACGTGTTATGTCCATAAAGATTTCCTCCAGGCTAGCGTTGCTCGACTGAAACTCTACTAGAACCGCCCCAGCTTCGAAGACCGCTTGAGCAGCCTCAACGGCTGCTTTGTAGTCGGGAAGCGAATAGCGGGCGAGTTTGTGCTCGCCTCGGGAGAATGAATTATGCTCGTCAGCGCGTGCTTTTAGTTTATCGTGCAGCTCGGCATGCTGGGCTTGAAGCTCGACGGTGATGTCAACGTTTCGATGCGAAAACATCGAGCGGTCCGCCAGGGAGAATACGCTGCGCAGCACCCCATGGGTCATTATTGATACCCGGTCGCAAATGTCTTCAACATCGGACAAAATATGCGAGGACAAAAAGACCGTCGTCCCACCCTTCTTTAGGTCCAGAATCAGGTTTCTGATTTCAAGACGCCCCAGGGGGTCGAGTCCGGAAAACGGTTCATCGAGGACCAGCAGTCTAGGTTCGTTGATAGTTGCCTGAGCAAAACCCAGCCGCTGTTGAAGGCCTTTGGAGAGCGTGCGCACAGGGCTGCGATGTCTGTCGGCGAGGCCGACTGACTCGAGTGTTTGCTCGACGCGTCGTTTACGCTCGACACGCGAGTAGCCGTGCAGGGCTGCGAAAAAGTCGAGTGTCTCGTACACTGTCAGATGCTCGTAGAAGTAGGGGTGTTCTGGCAGGTAGCCCATAACTGCGTGGTGCACAGAGGAGTCGACTTCGGCGCCGTGAATCAAAATTCGACCGCTCGTTTTATGAATCAAGTTAAAGATGCACTTGATTGTCGTCGTCTTGCCGGCGCCGTTATGTCCGAGAAAGCCGAAGGCTTCTCCCTCGAAGACTTTTAGTGAGACGTCGCGCACCGCTTCAATCGGGCGGAAAGTCCAGTGCGATCTGAAAGATTTCACTAAATTCTCGATTTCTAGAATGACGCTGTCCATCGGTTTAGTCTTCAAACTCGCTCTTTAGAATTCCGGTGCGCGCAGTTTTTCCCTCAAAACTAAGCCCGCGCTTGCCTTTACTCGAGTGTACCTCGCCTGTTTCAGCGTCGAGGATGTACTGGTCTCCGAAGGGGTCCTTCGGGATGAATTTTAACAGACCGGCACTCACCAGGTCATCGAGAGATTTGGCCTTGCTGCCGCTTTGTTCCTCGAATTTTGCCAGAAGACTCTCCAGCCGCTCAGCGTCTCGGCTAACGTAGGCGAGCTTTAGCTTCTCTCCCAGGGCCCTTTGAACGGTCTCGTCGTTCGTGTTGTCGATCAGGTCCTTCAGAAAATGTACGGCAGTATTCGGATTTTCCGTAGACGCAACCAAGCGCGAGGCCAGCGAGGCGAGAAATGTTGGTGCGCCTTTTACCCGGGAGGCTCGAGCGATGTCCTGCTTGGCGCGCTCAAGGTCCTCCATGAAGTACCAGTAATTAAAGCCGCGCAAATAGTAGAACCTCCAGTTTAGCGGATGCTCTTCGATGGCCTTAGTTAAAATGATGTTGCTCTTCTCCGGCTGTTTGGCAATCCACGAAAGCAGGGAACCGCAGAACTCGAATACATGCAGGGCGTTCGGGTCGAGCTTGGTTACCAGCGTGCACATGTGAAACAGCCAGCGATAGTCTTTCTTTCCCAAGTACTGCTTGCCAAAGTAGTTGACGGTGTTGAACCAAAGCAGGTCGGAAGCGAATCCATCAAAGCCAAGGGTGACAAGCTTGACGTAGCGCGCTTCGGGAAGATACAGCGGCTCTTGTTTTATCTCTGTCCGAGTCTGCGCCTGACGTTCTCTAAGCTCAGCCTTAGACCAGCTTAGAGCCAACATTCCGACAGCGAATAAGGCCACTAGGCCGAAGGTGACGTATCCGCGAGAGGATCGGAGAGAGCATTTGGAATTGGACACATTCATCATAAAGTCCCGATAGGCGAGTAAAGCCCCACGAGAGTTTAGATGCAGTAATTATACTAATAGTTTTCCGAGTTTAGTTCTCGGTAAACACCCCGCCGCTGCTGTCGTATTGGTATTCTATTGAGCCTGAGCGGTGTTGAGCGGTCCCAGTGAAGGTCTCTGCTCCGGCAGCAAATGTAAATGGAGTGACGACAGGAGTAGCAGTTTCGTCCTTCGATGGGCGGAATTCCGGCAGAATCGTTTCACAGTCAGTCGCTGTTGCGCAGGAAACGTATGTATTGTTGTCGACGTAGTAAGCTTCTTGGGCGGTGACGCCGTTTCTAAGGTCCGATAACGCCGTGGCATTTAGGCTGGTGTCTTTGTAGGCGTTGTACTGGGAAATGGCTATCGAGGCGAGAATGCCGATGATCGCTATAACCACGAGCAACTCAATTAGCGTAAACCCCTTGTTGTTTAGAAATCTCTTCATTATCGCCCGCTCTAAACTGTCGTGGTCAGATTTAAACAGATTCCGACTTTGCATCGGAGGGTAAAAAAAGAGCTCAGAAGCGGGATGCCTCTGAGCGCCGTTAAGGTGGTGGTGAGAGTGCCGGCCGTCCGGCACTCTCACGCTGGCTCAGAAGCTATTAGCTCTCTGAAATAACGCCTGTGGTGCTGTCGAAGCCGTATGTGACATCACCGTTGTTGTGAGCTGCTGAAGCAGTAAACTCTTGGTCGTCTGCGCCAAGAGCGTGTGCGAAAGCAGACATTACAGACGCGCCAGCGTCGTCCTTAGTGCCAGTGAAACCAGGAAGAGCTGCTTCACAAGCTGCCATATCAGCACATGCTTGATAAGCTTCGTTATCTACGTATGCTGCTTCTTGCGCCGTAATAGAGTTACGGAGGTCAGAAAGAGCTGTAGAGTTAAATGCGCGTGTACGATACGCAGCGAATTGTGGAATTGCGATAGCGGCTAGAATACCGATAATCGCGATTACAACCAAAAGCTCAATTAGCGTAAAACCCTTTTCATTTTTCATTCGATTAATCACTCCAGTATGTTTTGTTGCTAACGTTATCAACTTAGTAATTTTAGAAACCCTGTGTATCCTCATTACCGACACGACAAAGGCCACGTTTTCGACTGCCTGTTAAAAAGCAATCCCAATGCCAACTATCGGCCGCTTCGGCAGATAACTGGACAACTTTTGTCATTCGGAAAAGCTGATGTAATTTCCACGGATTACGATGCCTGCTCCTCAGGAAGGTCGCAGAAATTTAAGTTAGCTGAACAGTCATTCTAGCGACGCTCCGTGACAATTTGCGTAGATTTTGCTCACTACTGACAACTTTTGTCATAGTGATTGTAGCTACCTAGTTGAATCAGAACCTTAGGGGAAACTACTCACGCCTGCCTATTCCGAGTGATTATTCGCCCTATTTAATAGATTGGTTGCGGATTCGCCCGGTGCTAGAACGGATGCGTGGAATTAGAAATCGAGCAGCACTGGCCGGAAATTCGCAGCCTAGTTCATAGGGCTTTTAGAAGCTCTAGTCACTTCGCGTTCTCGACTGTTAATCCTGACGGCACGCCGCATGTCACACCGATTGGCTCTCTAGTGCTGCGCCGCGGTGAACCCAAGGCGATCTATTTCGAAGCCTTCACCATGAAAATGCCTGCTAACGTGGATGCCGGCTCGCGAGTGTGCATCCTCGCCGTTGATAGCGGCAAGTGGTTTTGGTTTAAGTCGCTGCTCGGCGGCCGCTTTGCTCGGCCTCCTGCAGTTCGCTTAGTGGGGACTGTCGGCGCAGCGCGTCAGCCCACCGATGAAGAAAGACAGCTTTGGTATCGCCGGGTTGACTCGGTGAAGTGGAGCAAGGGCTACAAGCTGCTTTGGACTAACTTTCGGTGCGTTCGTGATATCGAGTTTGATGCCTTTGAGCCCGTCAATCTGGGGTTAATGACGAAAGGACACTGGAAATAGTCTAAGCGGTAGTTTCTTCGTCGCTTTGTTCGTTGAGACCGTACTTTTTAAGTCGGTAACGAAATGAGCGGAAGTTTAGACCTAGTAGCTCTGCCGCCTGCTTTTTCACTCCCCCAGATTCCTCAAGCGCCTTAAGCAGATATTCCTGCTCGAGTGCTGACAGAATGTTCTCGAGATCGATAGGCAGGTCAATTTCTTCGACTGCTGCCGCGCCGCGGCTGTTCCCGTGGCCGTTGAGGCTGGAAACAGTAGTTTCGTTCTTTACTTCATCCGGCAGATGCTCCGGTAGAATTGCCTGCCCGCCAAGAACAAGTGTGCGCTCGATTATATTCTCCAGTTCGCGGATGTTGCCCGGAAATCCATAGCGAGTTAAGCGCTCGATTGCTTCCGGTGAAACTTGCGGCAGCACCTTGTTCGGGTCTGCGAACTTCCCGATGAAGTAGCGCACGAGCAGTGGAATGTCTTCCTTGCGCTCCCTAAGCGGAGGGACGACGATATTCACTACGTTAAGCCGGTAGTACAGATCCTCGCGGAAGCGGTCTCCTGCAATCTCGCTCTTTAGGTCTCGGTTGGTTGCAGAAATTACCCGCACGTCTACCTGGTAGTCATGCACATCACCGACCGGCCTGATTACTTTCTCCTGAAGGACTCGCAGCAGTTTTGTTTGCAAGTGCAGCGGCAGCTCGCCGACTTCATCTAAGAATATCGTGCCGCCGTTTGCCTGGCGAAATAGACCGGGCTTGTCGGCGTGTGCTCCGGTAAAAGAACCCTTCTTGTGGCCGAACAACTCGCTTTCGATCAGGTTCTCAGGAATAGCTCCACAGTTAATCGCAACGAACTGACCGCTGGCACGGTCCCCGCCGACATGGATCGCCTTGGCAATGAGCTCTTTACCTGTTCCGCTCTCCCCGGTAATCAAGACTGAGGCGTCACTCGCAGCGACTCGTTCCACTAGGGCCATTACCTGCTTCATCACCGGGCTTTCGCCGATCATGCGCACGCTGCCGAGTCTGGAGCGAATTTCATCGGACGGCTCCGGCTCTTCGACCAGCAGTTTGGTCATCTGCTCAGCTAAAGACAGGCGCTGTTCGATGCTCTTCAAGTGGCTGATGTCGTTAAAGAGCATTATCATTCCACGTTCCTCGCCGGCGCTGTTGACCAGCGGGCGCACATGGTAACTGATGCACAACTCGCCGCCCTGATTGTCGGTCTTGATGCATACTTCTGAGGGCGTGGTGCGATTGAGTTGCTGCTTGAGCATTTCTCCGAAGCCTTCAACTCCTAAAGACGACATTGTCGTCGGGAAGTGCTTGTGCAGCATTTGCTCTGCCTTGTTCTTGCTCAGACCAAGGATGCTCATGCCGGCGCGGTTTATTGAAGATACCTTTGTGTCCCTGTCCAAAGTTATTATTCCCTCGGACAGGTCGTCGAATAGCTGTTGCTGGTGATGGGAAAGTTCAGTCAGAGAATCAGCGTGAGTGCGTGCCATGACTCGCGCGGCTTCTATTTGCCGGGCGAGATAGCTGCTGAGTACCGCTATTCCTACCAGCGAGAAATAAAGTCCAAACAATTCAGGAGCGCTGACGGAGGTCTCGTTGTGGCCGAGAGAGGGCAGCGCGCCGGAAGATATTACTGCGTAGCCGATTCCGCAGGCCGCGGCAATTACTACCGCACCGTGGCTGCTGACGACCATCGCCGAACCGGCAATGATCAGCAAGTACAGAACTACAAACGGACTGCCGGTGCCGCCTGTGGCGTAAATCACGCCGCTTGCGAGGAGCACGTCGGTAAGTCCTTGTCCGTAGGCGACCGCGACTAAGTTGCTGGTGTAGTGAACCCAAATTACGTTCGCGACGGAAAGAGCATACGTAGCGGCGAGTACGCCGAAAATAACATTCATGCTGCCGGCGGGCTGCGCGCTGTTAAACAGGCTCCAAGTAGATGCCGCTAGAAAGGCTGTTACCAGAAGGACTCGACCGAATACCAGTCGGATAAGCGTCCTCTTCAATCGCTGCGGATCTCCCGGGACATACGGGGAGCGCAGGAAGTCTATCATTTTGCGTCCGACCGAAGTCCAGGTGGCGTTCGGGTCTGCAACTAATGAGGAAAGCTTAAACATCACCACTGACAGCTCTCAAATTATACTACTGTTCCGAGCTTGAAGATCGGCAGATACATTGCAATCACAAGTCCGCCGACGAGTGTCCCTAGAACTAGAATCATTATTGGTTCGATCAACTGCTTTAAAGCGCTGACGGCGTTGTCTACTTCGTCGTCATAGAAGTCGGCAATCTTTTGAAGCATCGCGTCGAGAGCACCGGTTTGTTCCCCGACCATGATCATCTGCGTGACCATCGGCGGGAAAATATTTGAATACAGCAGCGGCTCGGCAATCGTCTTACCTTCGCTGATACTGACCCGGACGCGCCCAATCTCGGTTTCTACGACTTTGTTTCCGGCGGTCTTGCCGCAAATCGCCAGGGCGTCGAGTATCGGCACACCTGAGCTGAGCATAGTGCCCATTGTTCGAGTGAAGCGCGCAACTGCGACCTTTCGGATTAATTCGCCGAAGACGGGCATTTTCAGGAACAAGGGGTGCGCAATGCGCTTTCCGCGTTCAGTTTTAAGGAAGCGCCGCAATAACCAGAATGTCAGCAAGGTGCCGAATAGGATTGTCGCGCCGTTGTCTACCATGAAATTAGACAGGTTGATGACCCACTGTGTGGGCGTTGGAAGTGCGGCTCCGAAGCTCGAGAACAGCTCCGCAAACGTTGGTATAACGAAAATAAGCAAAATCGAGGTTACGATAACCGCGGCACCGACAACAACTGACGGGTAAATCATCGCCGTCTTTACGCTTCGCTTAAGCTTGGCGCTTTTTTCTAGATAGTCAGCGAGCCGCTCGAGAATAATATCGAGCACACCACCCGCCTCACCGGCTGCGATCATGTTAACAAAAAGGTCGTCAAACATTCGGGGATGTTTCGAAAGAGCGTCTGCCAGAGTACCGCCGGATTGGACGTGCTCTTTAATCGCGAGCAGCGTCTTCTTCATCGCCGGGTTCGGGTGATTCTTTCCCAGCACGTCCAGTCCTTGCACGATTGGCAGACCGGCGTCGATCATCGTCGCAAACTGTCTGGTAAATACGACGATTTCTTTTACTTTCGCTTTCGGCTTAAAGCCGGGAATGTTTATTTCCTTTTGAAGACCGGTGCCCTTTTCTTTGATCTTCTTCATGTTCGGGGTAATGCGCTGTGACTTGAGCGCATTGAACACGGCTTGAGTGCTGAGAGCTTCCATTTCGCCGCGTACTCTCTGTCCCGATGATGATCGACCTTCCCAGGTAAAAACAGGCATAACTCTAACCTCAGTTTGCTCCTTAAAAATTGTCTATGCTACGTATCTGCCACGGTTACGCGCAGCACTTCTTCGACTGTTGTTACTCCTTCTTTAAGAAAAGCCAGACCGGAAGAACGAAGTGTCAGCATGCCCAGTCTAATGGCTTCTCTCTTGATCTCTGCGGCGGATGCGCCGTTGAGTACGAATTCCTTCAAATCTTCGGTCATCGGCATGCACTCATATAGAGCCACCCGGCCTTTGTACCCTGTGCCGTTGCACTTGCCGCAGCCCGTGCCGTAGAAAACTTCAGTATGTTTTGCTTCTGCGGGTGGGATGCCGATATTAACCAGCACTTCCGGACTTACCTCTAGCGGCTGTTTGCAGCTCTCGCAGATACGACGGGCAAGACGCTGAGCGACGACGATGTTGATCGAGGAGGCGACGAGGAATGGCTCGACACCCATGTTAAGCATCCGGTTGATTGTTGAAGGCGCGTCGTTTGTGTGCAGAGTTGAAAGAACCAAGTGGCCTGTTAGCGACGCCTTAATCGCTATTTCAGCCGTTTCGTAGTCTCGAATCTCACCGACCATGATTACGTCCGGATCCTGCCGCAGAAATGAGCGCAGTGCCGCAGCGAAGTTAAGGCCGATGTCGTCGTGCATCTGGACCTGGTTGATACCGGCGAGGTTGAACTCCACCGGGTCTTCAGCGGTTGAGATGTTGATCGTCGGTTTGTTCAGCTCTGTAATTGCTGAATACAAAGTAGTCGTCTTACCGGAACCAGTAGGGCCGGTAACGAGTACCAAGCCGTAAGGTCTGTAAATCGCTTCTTGAAATAGTTTCATCTGGTCTTCACTGAAGCCGAGCTTGGTCATGTCAGTTTGAAGATTGGATTTATCAAGTAGACGCAGTACGACTTTCTCGCCAAACAGACCCGGCAGCACGCTGACACGAAAGTCCATTTCGCGGCGATGGCCGAGTTTTAGCTTTATTCGACCATCTTGCGGCAAACGACGCTCGGCGATATCCAAGTCGGCCATAATTTTAACACGCGAAGTGATGGCGTTCTTGAGCTTGAACGGCGGCTTCATGATTTCGTAGAGGACACCGTCGATTCGGAAGCGTACGCGAAAGACCTTTTCGTAGGGCTCAAGGTGAATATCTGATGCGCCCTTTTTTATAGCGTCCGTAAGAATGGCGTTCACCAGCTTTACGACAGGCGCATCCTCGGTGGCGCGCTCGAGCGCTTGAACATCAACTTCGTCGCTTTGCTCCATGAGCTCAACGTCGTCGACGTTGTCAAAGTCTTCGAAAATGTTGTCGTATGAGATTTCGCCTTCGTAGAGTTTGTCGAGCGCTCCCTTTAGCTCGATTTCCGAGGCGAGCGAGACCTGGATATCAAGACCGGTTATAAACTTAATATCGTTAAGCGCGACGATGTTGGAAGGGTCAGCCATCGCGACTGAAAGTGTGCCGGCTTCGCGCCGAAGCGGGAGAATTAGGTGTTTAAGAGCCAGTTCGTGAGATACCAACTTAACGACATCGTGGTCGATCTCTTCGTCGTCTAGTTTTAGCAGCGGGAGCCCGTACTGTTCCGAGAGGGTTTCAAGCAGCCTCTATATAGCCGAGACTGACCAAGGCTGAGCCAATCAGCCCGCCGTTTTGCTGTCTGTGCTCTTCTGCTTGAGAAAGCTGATCTTCCGTGATCATCTCAGCTTTCAGGAGTAGGTTTCCGACTCGTGATGACATATTGTACGCGCGCTTTGAAAAAAACCGTCAACGATCGCTGTCTATGATCGACCTGATGACAAAATTTGCCGACTGTTCCCTGTCGGTGATAACCGCCCGTCACAAATAGGGCTTAGCTCTCACACGCTTAAAAATCGTCAGAAGCTGGTCTGCGCTTTAGCTGGGAGTCTCAAATATCGTCACTAGTCGGGTCGGACTGCGCAAATAATTCGCAGTATGGATTTGTATCGACTTGGGCGATTCAAAATATCAGTCAAACAAGACCAAAATCCTCACATGCTTAGCTGAGGGCAGGGCACGATGACCGAATGTCTGTTCTAACGTATGGGGATTTTAGGGCCGCGGTTTGCGTCGAATAACCACATTGCTGCGCCGAGCACCCATTTCCGGCTGCTTAATGTCTCGGCCCATGACAGTTTCGCGGCCGGCATCCTTTGCTTGCTGGATGGCTTTGTCCGCTATTAAGCGGACCTGAGACGACAATGCATCCATCGTGCTGGCCGAGGTATTCATGCCGGATTTGTTCTGGATGTAGCTCTTTACGCGAGAGGCAACAACCAGCACGTCACCTGCGCTGCTTGCTTTGGCGCCTGCTCGGGGCGACGGCGTGTCGTGCGCTTCAGACTCGGCTTTGCTTGGTGCTCTCTTTTCCTCAGCGCTTGCCTCCCGGTGATTCATTACCGGAACGTGCGCGTCCCAGCAGCGGATGTTACAAAACACCATCTGGCTGCGCTTTCTGTTGCAGGTTGAAACGCTGCAGACATAGTAAGAAGAGCCAAAAGGGATAGGTTTTTTACAGGAAGAGCACTTGCGCCAGTAGGAAGGGGAGTCGGTCATTAGCTCAAATATTCTTAATAGAAATATCGACGCCGTCGAGCGCCGTAACAATCCACCGCTTATTCTGAAAGTATACCAGGCTGCCTACCTGAACGCCGGACAAAGCCTGTTTCAAACTTATTTCGTATTTGGTTTCGTCGATTTCTTCAAGACGCTTAATGTCTTTTACCTCAAAGTCATCCGCCGGTACTTCTTCGCGTGACAGCATCAGAATCTTAGCCCGCGACGAGTCATCGAGATCTCCTGCCCTCCCGAGCAAATGGTCTTTAAGTTCGTCTTCAGTGGTTCCGCTGCTGCGAAGCTGTTTTAGCTCTTTAATGATAATATCGATTTGAAAGATGGAAAACTGAGCAACCAGAGTCCCGGCGCCCTCTAGCGGCTCGGTAACATCGTATTCCTTGTCTTCGTCCTTCAACCGTCGATCTCCTTTAGAAACCAAACTGTTCGCGCAGTTCGCCCAGGACGGTGTCTACTTTAATGCGGCGCTGCTCGAGAGAGTCTCTGTCTCGAAGTGTTACGGTATCGTCCTCGAAAGTTTGATGGTCGACTGTCAAGCAAACAGGAGTGCCTGCCTCGTCTTGGCGTCGATAGCGCCGTCCGATATTGCCGGCCTCGTCATACGCAGCGGGATACGACTCGCGCACGCGTCTGTAGATTTCCTGGGCTTTTTCGGGATGGCCGTCTTTGCGAAGCAGCGGAAAGACGGCGACTTTGGTCGGCGCAAGCCGTGGATGCAGCCCGAGCACGACTCGCTTGTTTCCGTCGACTTCCTCCTCCCTATAAGCGTCTACTAAGAACGTCAGCATCGCTCGATCAGTTCCGAGCGCAGGCTCGATCACATGAGGCGTGAAGCTCTCACCGCTGGTTTGATCTTTCCATTCAAGTTTCTTGCCACTGTGTTCAGCGTGCTGCTTTAGGTCGTAGTCTGTGCGGCACGCAATTCCTTCTAGTTCCGACCAGCCAAACGGGAAGCGGTATTCGATATCCGAAGTGCCGGTCGAATAGTGGGAGAGCTCGTCTGAGTCATGTGCGCGAATTCTGAGCCTCTCCGAGTCGGCCCCAAGGTCGATAAACCACTGAAGCCGTGCGTTCTTCCAATACTCATACCATTCGGCGTCGGTGCCGGGCTTGCAGAAAAACTCCATTTCCATCTGCTCGAATTCGCACATGCGGAAAGTGAAGTGACGGGTTGTGACTTCGTTTCTAAATGACTTCCCCTGCTGAGCAATTCCGAAGGGCATCTTGACGCGTGTAGTGTCGACGACATTGTTAAAGTTAACAAAAATTCCCTGCGCGGTTTCCGGGCGGAGATATACCTTCGAGTCTTCGTTCTGGATCGGCCCGAGATACGTTTCAAACATTAAGTTGAACATGCGCGGTTCGGTCAAAGTTCCTGGTTTACTGGCGTCGGGGCCGACGACAGATCCGTATTCTGACAGTGGAATATCGGTTAGCAGAACCGTTTCTATATGGTCGCTTGGGAAGTTGCCGGAGCTAAATTTTGAAAATTTCTTCTCTGCCTTTTCCCGTGCCTTGGAGCCGTCATCAAGGAAGGCGATCATCGGGCATCCTTCCACACCCTCGACTCTAAGAACTGACACATGGTCGGCGCGGTAGCGGTTGTTTGATTCTTTGCAGTCGACCATAGGGTCGTTAAAGTTTCCGACGTGACCGGAGGCGTGCCAGACCTTGGGGTGCATGATAATCGATGCGTCAATTCCGACGACGTCATCGCGCAGCGTGACCATTGAGCGCCACCAGGCATCCTTGACGTTGCGTTTAAGCTCTACTCCGAGTGGGCCGTAATCGTAGCAGGCCCCGATTCCGCCGTAGATTTCGCTGGAAGGAAAGACGAAGCCACGACGCTTAGCCAGTGAAACAACTGACTCAAGGCTGGAGAGTTCAAAGTTGCCTTTCATGATTACCTTTCTGGATGAATATCCCTTATATATATGGTCGAAAGTTTCTAACTACCGGGAGACAAGGCAAAGAGCAAGAGTTTCCGGGGTATGGGGTCGGGAAAGAACGGATGAATTTGTTCCTGCTGGAGCCCGAAGAGGCGGTTTCAGGAAACGTCGTGCTGCCGCTTAGTGACGAGCGGGCGCACCACTTGCGTTCGGTTAAGCGCGTCGGGCCCGGCGATCTGGTGGACATCGGTATCTTGGGAGGCCAGCGGGGCCGAGCCAAGGTAGTAGGTATTAGTAAGACTCAAATAGAGCTGCAACTATTGGCAGTTGACCAGGACCCTCCAGCAGGGTTGAGCGGAGTGCAGCTAATCGTTGGAGTTGCACGTCCGCAAATAATGAAGCGAGTGTTCTACAACGCTGCGATGCTCGGCGTCGGTGAGATTGTTGTTTGTGGCGCAGACAAAAGTGAAGCCAGTTATTTTCAAAGTAAGCTGTTTCGTGAAGAGCAGTACTTTAAATTTCTCCGCGAGGGGCTGGAGCAGGCAATGGCTACGCAGCTCCCTGTCGTCAGGATATTTTCCAAATTTCACCATTTGATAGAACAAGCTCCTTTTGCGTCAAAGCACCACAAACTGCTTGCAGATGCTGCGGCCGAAGAATCACTGATGTCGCTTGAACCCGGCTTTGAGAAAAATATCGAGTGCGTGCTGGCAGTTGGGCCTGAGGGCGGTTGGCAAGGTGCTGAAATTCAGGCATTAATTAGCGCGGGTTTCTTTTGCTTTAGCATGGGTGAGAGAATACTGCGGGTCGATACAGCGGTGTGCACCGCCTTGGCCCAACTTAGTCTGTTGTTAAGTGATTAGTATTTGTGATGGCAACCGGTACAGACAAAATCAAAGACGACGCTGGGACTGAGCCGGACGATACCGCTGAAGACGAAGATACCTTAGATGAAACTGAGGTTGAAAACGCAGGTTCGCTAACCCCGGAACTCGTAGAAAACGATGAGTCGGACGACGACGATGACGACCAGCAGGCTTTGCTTGCTGCCATGCTGCCGGATGTGCCGCGCGGCGAACTTGTTCGCTACAATCCTCTCGACAGCTACCTGGCTGAGATCAGGCATATACCTACACTTTCCCGCGAAGAAGAAAAAGCACTGGCGATTCGCTTTAAAGAACAGGGTGACAAGCTGGCCGGCTATAAGCTGGTCATGGCGAATCTGCGGCTGGTTGTGATGGTTGCGAAAGAGTATCAGCGCAATTTTCGAAATATTTTGGACTTAGTTCAGGAAGGCAATATCGGACTGCTTGAAGCCGTCAAGAAGTACGATCCGTACCGCGGCATTCGCTTCCCTTCATACGCCGTTTACTGGGTTCGCGCCTACATGCTCAGATATCTGATTAATAATCTGCGGCTGGTTAAAATCGGTACTACTCAGGCCCAGCGAAAGCTGTTCTTCAATCTGCGTAAAGAGCAGGAGAAGCTTGAGCGGGAAGGGTTTCTGCCGGAAGCCAAGCTCTTGGCGGAGCGCCTTGATGTCAAGGAATCCGAAGTAATTGAGATGCAGCAGCGACTAGCGCTCCCTGATATGAGCGTAGACGCACCGCTTGGAGGAGCAGAAGACAGCCAAGACATGCACGGACTTCTGCCGGACGAAGCTGAGACCGCTGAGGATATGCTCGTGCGTCAGCAGTTCGACGCATCTGTGCGAAGTGTTATTGAGGAACTAAAAGATAGCCTCGATGAGAAGGAGCAGGCTATTATTGATCAGCGGCTGCTCGCTGAAGATCCCTGCACCCTTCAGCATATTGCAGAGCAGTTTGACTTGAGTCGAGAGCGGATTAGACAGATAGAAAGCAAGCTGAAGCTAAAAATAAAAGATGCATTGTCGGACAATCTGCAGATCGGAGACGAAGGCCAAGTCATTCTCGAGGCGCAGCAGATGGTGAGCGAAGATTAGCAGCACAGCGTTTTAAAAATGGACAAGGAAAGACCATTTTCTAGTTTTGGCTCAGCTCTTCCGCGTTCAAACCGCTCGCCCGTCAGGAAATTCTTCACTTACATCGGGGCGTTCATTCTGTTCGCAGTGGTTCCTCTGGCATACGTCGGATGGCGGGAGCTGTGGGTGAACTTGCTTGAGAAGCAGCGACCTAAGATTACATTGGAGAACCCCCCGGTTGGATTGGGGCTTGAGCCGTTGAAGTTTTCGTTTGAGGTAGACGATGCCGGCTCGGGTATCGATGAGGTCATCGTGCGCGGGATGCAGGGGAGCGAAGTGCGGGAGATTTTTAGACGGTCCTACGACGGTCCCAAAGTTAATCATGAGAAATTCACGATCGAGATATCGCCCGAAGACCATCCGTTTGATGAAGGGGATTTGACTCTGACAATAGTTACGTTCGACAGAAGCTTTTGGAGCAATCCAAGTCAGATCAGTATTGATATCGTAGTTGATTATGCCTCGCCGGAAATCGAAGTTGTAACGACTCAGCACAACGCCGTGCTCGGCGGATCGCAAATGGTCTTTTACAAGCTAAAAGAGACGAACGAGGTCTTTAGCGGAATAACTGTCGGTCAGTATCTGTTTCCAGGCTTCCCTGCTAAATCGCTGGATGAAGATTACGAGTCCAGGCCGGATGTTTATTTTGCTTTCTTCCCGATCCCGCTCGACTTTGATGAGAGCAGAGATAAGGTACGACTCTTTGCCAGAGACAGGGTGGGCAACTTTACGTCGGCGCCAATCCACTACCGGGTGCGCGACCCAAATTACAAAGACCGACCGATTGCTTTGAAGACCGCATTCCTTGAAGGCACAGTGCATGAGCTGGCTAAGGAGTTCGCTGAGTTCGATGCTCGGGTGAATGTAAAGGAACCGGAAGAAATCCCAATCCCCGAAACTCCGGAAGAAATGGTTCGGCAGTTTAAGTTGGTCAACGAGGACTTTAGAAATTTACTAGAGACTTCAATGAAAGAAATTTTTGGACGTCCTAAGATTAGGCGACTTTGGGACGGCAGCTTTGTGCGCATTCGAGGTGCTTCGCAGATTGCTCCTTTCGGAGAGGAGCGGCACTACTTTTATCAGGGGCTGGATGCGGGTGAAGATGTTAATTCCGGTGTTGATTTATCTTTGGGGCGCGGGGCGAAAGCCACCGCAGTTAATAACGGAATAGTAGTATACTCGGGTTCGATGGGGCCATTCGGCAAGACAGTGATCCTCGACCATGGTTTTGGCTTGTACTCCTTGTACAGCTTTCTTTCCGACATCTCGGTTTCCGAAGGTGATGAAGTCCTAAAGAGCGAAGCGATTGGCATGCCAGGTTCGACCGGCCTGAACGACAACGTCAACAGTATTCACTTCGAAATGCGGCTGCACGGCATGCCTGTCCGACCGGTCGAGTGGTGGGACGGTAATTGGGTGCGAGAACACATAACTGAGCGCATAGAAGAGACGAAGAAAATACTAGGCGTTCGCACGCACCTTCCGCTCCAGAAGCGCGGTCTGTAGCGCCGGAGTGGCCAAGTTGACGCTCTCGATGTTTTCTTATTAACTACCTCAATTAATTGTTGTTTAGAGTAGCCTCCTTTTTCGGGCGTTGGGCTGATCGGACTTTTGGGGCTGATTGGCCCCACGCCCAAGACTCCACAAAGTTTGGGTTTTCTTGAAAGTGCCCCAGGCACAAGGAGGTTTGTTAATGTCCCGAGTGGCGTTTACGCAGGGTCTCGTTACACAGGTGATCGGACGTGTGCCGATTTCTGCCAACGGCCCTACGCTGCTCTTCCTGCAAGTCCCTTACGTAGAAGGGATTCGGGAAGTTGTTCGTGGCACGGTCGAAACTCTCGGTCGCGCCGATCACCATCTGCGTTCATTCGTTGACAGCGGTGAACGCAAGGCCTTCATCGATGATCCACTGATGCACGCCTACGCTTTGGCGTGCTTCCGTGAGACCACCGAACAGCGCTCGAAGGAGCCAGGCACAGGTGAGCTCACTCCCGAACTCGCCGGACGTGCGCGTCGGGTGATGGTCGATCACATCATCGAACTCCTCCAGGAGCGCGATGATGAACTCGAGCGCCGCGGCGGCTCGGTGATCTATCTGGCTGTTCTTCGGCGAAAGACTCAGCTGGCGCTTTGCAACGCAGTGCGAGATAGCGCGCTTCGTGACGAGGGTTACGTCGCGTACGAGCCGAGGACTGAGGACATCGGATCGAACCTCGTGGTTGAGGTCCGCAAGTTCGTCCATTTCAGCGGCGACGGATTCGAGTGATGTAGGACAGTGTTCGGGCCGGGAAAGAGTACTTCCCAGGCTTCGGACAGCTCTTCCGACAGTATCCACCGACTCCGCCTGAAATCAAAAGGTATGGAGTCTTGGGTGCTGTCGGGCAAAACCACAATTTTTGTTTGAAAACGCGGTAGTATGGGCCACAATATCGTTTATGGTCGATCGCTCGCTAGGTAAAAACCGTTACATTGTTCTCGCGGCAGTTGCGGCCAGCTTTTTAGGCTTTCTGATAACTATTTCTCCGCTCGGGAAAGCCCTCGATCACTTATTCTACGATTATTTATTTATTTTGAGAGGCTCTAAGCCCGCACCGTCCAACATCGTAGTTATCGGTATCGATGAACCTTCTTTTGCGGAAATGGGCCGGCAGTGGCCTTGGCCCAGGAGCACCCATGCGCAATTGATAGAAAAGCTGTTTGCAGCGGGAGCAAAAACTGTTGCCTTCGACGTGCTGTTTTCTGAGCAGTCGACGCCGGAAGAAGACCAAGCGCTGCGCGAAGCGCTGGAGCAGCATCCGCAGGTGGTGCTCGGCGCGCAATACGACGTTTTGGCTACGCAGTATGGTGATGTCGTCTCGTTAATCCTTCCGACAGAGCAGGTGGCACCGGAGTTTGCGGAAGTCGGTTTAGTTACCATGGCGGTGGACAGCGACGGCTTCGTGCGCCGGGTTGCGTTGGTGGAGGGCGGCTATGAAGCACTATCCGTCAAAGCAGCGCAGATCTACGCACGCGAAACCGGACGGCGAATTAAACTGCCGGAGTGGTATTGGGAGGGAGCGCATAAGCTCTCGATAAACTTCGTTGGTCCACCGCCGGCGTTTCGCACAGCCAGCTACTACCAGGCACTTGAACCGGATAAGTTTCTTCCTCCGGATTTCTTTGAAAACGCGCTGGTATTTGTCGGCTTGAACGTCAAGCATCAGGTAAACGTTCAGGCGGTCGGCCCGGACACGCTGCCTTACCCGTATACACGTGCTGGAGCCGGCTACACTGCCGGCGTTATGCTGCATGCTCATGCGGCAAATAGCATTCTCGAGAACAATTTCATCAAAGAACTTTCGCCGACGATGAAGCTTGCTTTTTCGGCTGCAGCAGCAATTGCTTTTCCGTTTGCGCTTGCGCTTACTTCTACCTGGGCTGCCGCGGCGGTTGTGCTCATCGTCATCGTCGGAATGACCGTTGACGCATATGTGCTGCTGCTGCGTTCCAACTATTATCTCCCCGTTACCCATTTTATTATTCCAATACTGTGTTCCTACGTAGCGATTTTAGCTTCGCGGCTTTGGATTACCTGGAACGATAAGCAGTTTATCCGGCGTGCCTTTGCCACTTATCTTTCGCCTAAGTTGGTAGCTGAGCTAATCGATCGGCCTGACAGTTTCAAGCTCGGAGGAGAGGGCGTTGAAGCAACAGTGCTTTTTCTCGACCTTGAGGGGTTTACCGCACTGTCAGAGAAGCTTGAGGCAGAGCAGCTGATTGATGTCATCAACAGTTATTTAGGAAGCCTTTCAGAGATCGTCATCGAGAACGACGGGATGATCGACAAATTCATTGGTGACTCACTGATGGCGGTTTGGGGTGCTCCGTTTAAGGATGTTCACCATGCCGAGCGTGCGTGTGAGGCTGCTTTGCAAATGAAGCAGCGAGCGGAGCATCTGGCTCGAAGTAAAACCGGCCCGGGCAAGGACCTCCGCGTGAGGATCGGAATTAACAGCGGCGGGATGGTAGCGGGCAATGTCGGCGGCGGGCGCGCATTTAACTACACCGTGCTCGGCAATCAAGTGAATCTTGCGTCGCGGCTTGAGGGCGCTAACAAGCTTTATAAGAGTACAATTCTTGTTGGTGAGGAAACCGCTAAGCTCGCGCAGCGCAAATTTGAGTTGAGGGAACTCGACCGAGTTCGAGTGCTGGGGAAAAGCGAATCAACAATCGTGTTTGAGCTGCTTGCTGCAAAAGGCCAAATCAGCGCCTCCGAGAGGGACGCATTGCACGCGTTTGAACACGGCCGTAGAGAATACGAAGCCGGTGAATGGGACGAGGCGATAAAGTATTTCGAACGTGCCCAGACGTTAACGCCCGGCGACCATGCTACTGAGCTTTACCTGACGCGCTGCCGCCTCTTCAAAAAAGAACCGCCTCCCAGTGGGTGGGGCGGCGTGTTCGAGCTGACTGAAAAATAGCTTACTGTTCGGACACTTTAAGTAAAACTTTGCCCGTTTCACTGTCGATGAGTGTGCAGCTGTTGATGTCCTTGTCTTCCAGCATGGCTTTTTGAAGCTTCGAGACGAAAACATTTCGTGCTACCGGCGGCATTTGCTCAACTGGGAACTGACGGAGTGACACCTTTAGCTCTTCGCCGCTGCTTTCAATTGAGACGACTTTGGGACCCAGTATTTGGTGGGTGCGAATGAACGACTCAAGCGAGGGCTCGCTGCTTTGGCTGATGTCAGACATAAATTTGCTGATTCGCTGCTTAGCTGTTTCATCGGGCGCGTGGGGAAGGGCATCCTGCGCCGCCTGCAATGCTTTTTCACTTTGCCCTAAGACTCGGTAAGCAAGTGCGAGCGCAAAGCGCGGTGGAAACAGCGTGGGATGCTCCTTAATGACTGCGTCGAGCAGGCCGAGAGATTCCTCAGCCTTGCCGGCCTGAACGAGAACTAGCGCTAGATCTGTTCGAGCCCGAGTGCTGTCAGGCTCGATGCTTAGCAGTCTGCGCAAGTATTCCTCAGCTTTGTCCAGAATGCCTTGCTCGAAGCAAAGTGCTGCCATCTCGGACAGCGCCTCGCGGTTGTTAGGATCCCGGCGAAGAACAAACGCGTAATGACCGACAGCCTTCATAACTAGGGCGGGGCTGCGCTGCTTTTGCGCCTCGGCATATATGGCGCGGGCTGCGTCGATGCGCAGCGCCAAATTGTCGGGATCTTTCTCGACCTTGTGTTCGACGGCAGCAAGTTCAGCGGGTAGTTCTTTGGTTACGCTTCGGGCTTCGCGGCGCCTGTATTGGTTCGATAGATAATCACTCAAACTGCTCGCGCCGAGCCACAAGCAAAAGGCAACGCAAATCGTCAGAGCAAATGGTCCAATTTTAGTCATAAATGCACAGAATCCGCAGTAATTGCTCAAGCGTTTTATCGGAAAGTAAGCTCCTGTGAAAGGCCGCAGTGGATTTAACAGCTCAGATTTTTGGTGTATATTGTGGCCCTCGCGATAAGGAATATTTTAGGATTTTAGGTGGCAAATCGTTACATTACCGCAGGATTAATCGTTTTTTCGGCGATTGCTTTCTTGATGTACACCGCCGTTAGCGAAACGGCTAAGGCTGTGGTGACAGTCGATCAGCTTGTCGACGGTCGTGCTTCGGGTCCCAACCTTCGGCTAGGTGGTAGAGTCAGCGGCGACACGATTGTGTACGAAGCTGAGCCGCGGCCCACGCTGAAGTTCGCAGTTCACGATATTCCCGACGGGAAGACTACGATTAACGTGATTTACTACGGTCTAATGCCTGATACTCTGAAGGCCGGTCGAGATGTAATTCTGGAGGGGCAGTATCACGGCGAGTTATTCGAAGCTTCATCGCTGCTCACTCAGTGTCCGTCTAAATACGAAGTTCCGCTTCCTGGAGAGGAAGCAGAGTCGCAAAAGGAAAATCTGTAAGTTCGATGGTTGATATCGGCCATTTTTCTTTGATTTGCGCCTGGGCGCTGGCGCTCTATGCGGTTGCTGCTGGATTCGCCGGCGCGCTAAGACGCAGGAGCTCGGTCTCAGTCAGTGCAGCGAATGCATTAAATGCTTCGGCTGCATTTTCAGTGGTTTCGTTGTTGTCGCTGGCCGCTGCCTTTGTTCAGCACGACTATCGCTATGCGTATGTTTGGCAGCATTCAAGCAATGACATGCATCCTGCTTACCTAATTTCTGCAGTTTGGGGAGGCATGGATGGCTCGATGCTTTTATGGGCAGCATTGGTGGCGGTATTTTCGGCAGTCTGCCTGCTGCGTCACAACTCTGAGCCGGGTTCGGCTTACGGCGGCTGGCTCGTTCCTTGGCTGTCTGTCTCAACCACTTTCTTCCTGACAGTCGTAGTGTTTTTGACTAATCCTTTTCGGCTGATTCCGACCGAAATTATTCCCCTCGACGGCAAGGGGCTGAATCCTCTTCTGCAAAACCCTTCGATGCTGATTCATCCCGTCGCTTTGTATTTAGGCTTTACCGGCTTTTCGGTTCCGTTTGCGTTCTGCATGGCCGCCCTTTACAGCGGCGACCTCTCTCCGCGTTGGATTGCCTACACTAAGCGCTGGGCGCTTATTGCGTGGGGCTTTCTAAGTGCCGGAATCATTCTGGGCGGCAACTGGGCGTATATCGAATTAGGATGGGGAGGCTTCTGGGCTTGGGATCCCGTTGAGAACTCCTCTTTTATGCCGTGGCTGCTCGGCACAGCATTTCTTCACTCGGCCCTAGTGCAGCAGCAGCGCGGACTATTCAAATCCTGGAATGTTTTATTGTGTGCTGCGACTTATTTAATGGCGGTCTTCGGCACTTTCCTAACCCGGTCCGGTATCGTCCAGAGCGTTCATGCTTTCGCTGAGACTGACGTCGGCTGGGTTTTCCTGGCCTATATCGGTGCACTGGCGGGTTTCGTTTTTCTCGGAATGTGGCTGTGCCGCGGCGAGCTGCGTTCGTCGGGTAAGTTGCAGAGCTATTTATCCCGCGAGGCGGCGTTTCTCTTCAATAACTTGCTGTTTCTCGGCATCTGCTTCGCCACTTTTTGGGGAGTTATGTTCCCGGTTTTCAGTGAAGCGCTTACGGGAGAAAAGAGCGTAGTAGGTGCGCCGTTTTTCAACCGAGTCAATGGGCCGCTGTTTATCGCGCTACTTTTCCTCATGGGTGCCGGCCCGCTTATCTCTTGGCGAAAGTCGAGCATTAGGGCGCTAAAGCGCACCTTTGCTAAACCGCTTTTGTTTGCTTCGCTGATATCGGTGCTTGGTTTTGTGTTGGACCCTGCGAGGCCGCTTGCCGCAGCTGCCTTTGGTCTGTGTGCCTTCGTAATCGTTACGGTTGGCATTGAATTTCATCGTGCGATGAAAGTGCGAAAAGAACTTGCCAGCGAATCTGCCGGTAAACGCTTGGTGAGTGTTGTGCGAAGGAAGCCTCATCGCTACGGCGGCTTCATTATCCATCTCGCCGTGGCTGTGATGAGCATCGCTATAACGGCGAGCTACGTTTACAAGACCGAGCGAGATGTTGTTGTCGGAGTAGGTGATACGGTGCAGGTGGGTCGCTACAACTTTGAGTTAAAGCAGCTGCGCCAGGTTAGTGGGCGTGCCTATAATGCGCTGATTGCAGACGTCGTAGTTTCTAATGCGTCAGACGGCACGTTTGTCGCGGAAGTATACCCGGAGCGTAGGTTCTATCCGGCAAGCGGAGAATCAAGTACGGAAGTCGATATCCATATGGACCTTCTTCGGGACGTCTATGTGGCTCTTGCCGGGCTTGCGGGGACTGAAGAATCTAAACAGGACCTTAGCGCGGCTCGTGCCAGCTTCAAGATTTTCATTAACCCACTGCAAATTTGGCTTTGGTTCGGCTCGCTGCTGATGCTGCTCGGTTGGGCTGTAATCGTTGTGCCGAAGACTGTCGAGGAAAAAGTAGTCAAACGCAGGTCAGCAGAGGCCGCAACGGCGGGTGTCTAGGTGGGTGATATTCAAGCATTACTCTTGGTCGTTTCTTTCGTTTTGTCGTTGATTGCGGCTTGGAGCGTGGTGGTTCCGTTCTTTGCGCTCGAGCGAGGTGCGGAGTCGATGAAAGCACCGAGAAGCAGCGCGCTTAGCGAGCGTCGAGATCGCTTGTTTCGCGAACTTGAGGAGTTGGAATTCGATTTTCGAAGCGGCAGGATTTCCAAAGATGAGTATGAAAGTATGCGGGCCCAGTTGTCGGCCTCTATTGCTGAAGCACTCAAAAAATTGGATGCGGCCGCAAGCGATGAAGCCAATGGCTCACGTTAGCTTAGACGGTGTGTCGAAGGCGTTCGGGTTTGTCCCCGCGCTCAGTAATATCACCTTCAAGGCTGGCCGCGGTGAGACGCTCTGCTTCGCCGGAGAGAATGGTGCAGGCAAGTCAACTTTACTTCGCTGCATTTGTGGTTTGCTGCGCCCCGACACAGGCAAAATTCTCATTTCTGACAAAGACGTTTTTTCTGCGTCCGCTAGGCGAACCCTGTGGAAGCAAATTGGAGTTCTAGAGCAGGGCGCATCTTTCTTCTATGAAGATCTCACCTGTGCAGAGAACCTTCAGCTCTATGCTAAGTTTTCCCTCGGGGAAAACGACGAGAAACAGGTACTGCGCGTTTTGGAGCGGGTTGGCTTAAGTCAAAGCCGGGTGCAGCGTTTTCGCGAGCTTTCCGGCGGGATGCGCAAGCGACTTGCTTTGGGTAGACTTCTGCTTCAGTCACCGACTGTGCTTGTGATGGATGAGCCGTTCGCGCATTTGGATGAAGCAGGGGAAGAAGTGCTCCTGGAGATGATCGAGGAATACCGTTGTGCTGGTGTTACGATCTTTTACGCCAGCCACCGGATAGACCTGGCGAGCCGTAATGCCGATCGAGTCATTGTTCTCGAGCACGGGAGAATTGTAGACACCGCGCAGCGTGGAAATATTTCAAGTGACGGTTCGGAGACTTTACTGCAGTGAGCGCTGAGGGGAGAATTTTTTCAGCACTGGTGGCAAAGGATTTGAAGACGATCTGGCGCCGACCGACCCAAATAGCTGCGACTATCGGTTTCGCAGTTCTATCGGTAATCGTCGCCAGCTTCGCCTTTAGACAAATTGGCTACACTCAGGCTGACCTGCTTGCAGTAACTCCCGGGATAATTTGGCTCGTATTTCTGTTCACTGGCGTTGTCGCGCTAAATTACTCCTTTTTGCCGGAGTATGAAGATCGAGCCCTTGAGGGAGTGCTTCGCGCAAGCGGATCACCCGCAACTGTATATCTCGCTAAGTGGACTACCAACTACTTGTTTATTGCTGTGGTGTTGTTGGCGGTGTTGGGAGCGCACGGCTTGTTCTTCGGAGCAGATTTGTCGGCTTCTTTGGCCCTTATGATTACTATCGCTCTTATCACGGCGATTGGCTTTGTAGCCTTGGGGACACTGCTTGCCGCTGTTGCGGTAGTCCACCGTGAAAGGGAGTTGATTCTACCCTTGGTGCTTTTTCCGCTGCTGATACCTTTGTTAGCCGGTGCCGTTTTTGTCACGCGCGAATTGCTTTCGCACGGGAGTATAGACTTGAGCGGCTTTTGGTTCGTATTGATTTGTGTATTTGATATTGTTTCACTTGCGGTTTCAACCGTTTTGTTTGAGCACGTAGCAGCAAGCTAGGCCGATGCAGATTAGAAAATTCGTAAATTCAGAATTCCTTACTTCCAGCATTTGGGGTACTCGGATTATTCCCGCCGCTGCAGCCTGTTTGGTGATGGCAGCGCTCGTGATAGTGTTTCTTGTGGTGCCCAATGAGCGCGTAATGGGGGCAGTGCAAAGAATATTTTATTTTCACGTGGGCTCAGCGATGGCCTGTTATGCGATGATCGTGCTGCTGCTTATCGGTAGCTCGTTTTATCTGGCAACCCGTGAGAATGCCTGGGACGCAATTGCCGAGGCCGGCGCGTTTGTAGCTTTTGTGTTCGCGTCGATAGTGCTGCTTACCGGATCAATCTGGGGCCATTCAGCTTGGAACACTTGGTGGCGCTGGGAGCCGCGCCTGGTATCTTTTTTAATATTGTGGCTCTTGCTGTTCTCCTACGTCCTTTTGAGGCAATTTTCATCAGGGGCAGAGCGGGCAGGAGCATTTGCTGCCGTGCTGGGCATTCTTATCGCGCTAAACGTGCCGGTGGTCATTTTTTCTATTAAGCTGTTGTCTCACGCGGAACAGCTTCATCCCGAGGTGGTCGCGCAGCGCGGGCTTCGCGACTGGCGCTTTATCCTCGGCCTTGTAGTTTCAAATGTTGCGTTGATCGCCGCAGCCCTTTGGTTGTGGTGGCTGCGTTTGACTGGATCCGTAATAGAGCATTCTATCCGCCTAAGCGGTCTGAAAGCGCATTCGCTCGCGAGGTCTTAACCATGGAATCTACCCCCGACACTTACTGGGACCTATTTGCTGCATACTCGGTACTGTGGCTGGTTATTGTTGTAGCCTGCTGGAGGCTGATGAGCCGATATCGGAGCCTTGCAGAGCGACTACGTCTGCTTGAAGAGCGAGTTGAACGGGGCGCGGATGACTTATCGCATACTTAACGCCGAATACAGGACCTCGGTTGCTGATCCGAGCAGCTTTGCCGAAGCTGATCGTCCTGAGGCGGCCTTTGCCGGACGTTCTAATGTCGGCAAGTCTACGCTGATAAACGCGCTTTCCGGGCGTAAGGCGCTGGCACGTACCAGTAAGACGCCTGGACGCACACGCATGCTCAATTACTTCGACGTTCGCTGGGAGCGTGAAGCCGAGGAGCCGATGCGCTTTGAATCGGCTTTTGTTGATATTCCCGGATTCGGATATGCCCAAGTGAGCAAGAAAGAACGAAAGTCTTGGGGTGACTTGGTGGAATCTTACTTGTTCGGAAGTCCTGCGCTTTCGGTGCTTGTTGTGCTGATCGATTCCCGCCGCGGCCCGCAGGAGGAAGAAATGATGCTGCTTGGTGCGGAGATTGAAGCAGTCAAGATGCCGGTGCTGACTAAAGTCGATAAGCTAAATCAGAAAGAGCGTAGCCAGGCAGTAACATCTGCTGCCGCGGCGCTAGGTCTAAAACCGCACGATTTGTTTTTGACTGGAGTAGGGCCGGGTAAGATGCTCGGTGTCGACAAGCTGCGCGAAGCGGTCGGAGAGCTGCTGTGGTCCGACTCGGCGGAAGGATGAAGCGTTCAGTCTCCGCGATCATTCCGGTTTACAATAGGCGGAGGCAGCTTCTTAGTGCCGTTCAGTCAGTACTGGAACAAACTACAGCCGTTCATCAGTTAATCGTGGTTGATGACGGCTCCGAGGACGATCTCTCGGAAGTTAAAGACATTGTTGAGTCGAAAGGGCACACGTTTTTACGTCAAAAGAATTTGGGAGTGGCCGCTGCAAGAAACAGCGGCGCCGCGGCGGCTACAGGCGACTACCTGGCTTTTCTGGATTCCGACGATAAATGGCTTCCGCAGAAGATTGAACGACAGCTGGAGTATTTCGAACGTTTCCCGGGCTGCAGAGCTTGTCAGTGCAATGAGATATGGTTTCGTAACGGCGTTCGCGTAAACCCTAAGAAATATCACCGCATGCCGCTTGGAGACGCATTTTATCCTTCACTCAAGCGCTGTGTGGTCAGTGCCTCCTCGATTATGCTTGAGCGCTCCCTATTTGAGGAGATCGGGACGTTTGATCAGCGGCTCATTGTATGTGAGGACTATGACTACTGGCTGCGTTTGAGCGCGAGTCATCAGATCGGATTGATCGGCGAAGAGCTGGTTGAGAAGTTCGGTGGACATGCTGACCAGTTGTCGCGTTCGCAGCCGGTGATGGACCGATTTCGTGTTTTCGCGATCGTTAAACTGCTGCGCGAAACTTCGCTTAACGAGCAGCAGCGCAGTGCTTCACTGGAGGAGCTGGCTGCGAAGTGCGAAGTTGTGGCGGCCGGCGCTGCTAAGCGCGAAAAATGGTATTCAGGGCTGTATGCAGAATTGGCTGCGGAGGCGCTGCGCTGCATGGGTCTTCCTGAGGACCAGGCGGTTGCGGCACTTGAGGTCTTCGTAGAAGAACTTCTCGAGGCGATCTCAGTCGGTGACTGACTACTTGGCGCGGTAGTTGGGAGTTTCGATATTGTAGTCTTTTACTTTGTTGAGCAGCGTCTTGTAGCTCACTCCCAGTATCTCAGCAGCCTTAGACTTGTTTCCATAAGTCTGGACAAGCGCCTTGGTAATGATTTCTGTTTCAGTTTTGCGAACAGTTTCGGCAATGGCCTCCGGGAGTGTTTGAGTTAGCTCCGCTTCGTCGAGAATAATTGGAGAATCCTTAAGTTCAAACGACTCCGGCTTAAGCGCGCCTTCACTAAGAATCATCGCTCGGCACACAGCGTTCTCGAGTTCTCGCACGTTCCCCGGCCAGGGGTAAGTGCTGAGTTTGCTAAGGACAGCTCCTGAGAGCGCGGGAGTGGGGCGCTCGAATTCCTGGCTGAAGCGTTTTACGAAGTAGTTAGCGAGCAGTGGAATATCCTCAGGTCTGCGGCGCAGCGGCGGGACTTCCAGAATTACCACGCCTAAGCGGTAGTATAGGTCTTCTCTAAATTTGCCGCTTCCTATCTCCTCTTCTAGGTTTGCGTTGGTAGCAGAAATTACTCGAGTGTTGATCTTGCGCATCTTCGTGCTGCCGAGGCGCTTGATTTCGGATTCTTGCAGCGCACGAAGCAGCTTCGTTTGTAAGTTGGCAGGCATATTGGCAATTTCATCGAGAAAAATTGTCCCGTGTGTAGCTACTTCGAACAGCCCGGTTCGCTGTTCATTCGCCCCGGTAAAAGCGCCCGCTTCGTGTCCGAAAAACTCGCTTTCCAAGAGATCGCTGGGCATCGAGCCGCAGTTTACGGCGACAAAGCGCTCGTCGCAGCGCGGACTTTGCTGGTGAATGTAGCGTGCAACCAGTTCTTTTCCGGTACCGCTTTCGCCGAGGATCAGGACAGGGCAAGCTAGTGCCGCAACCTTCTTAGCTTGCGATAACATTTCCTCGGCAGCCGCATTCTGAGTGACAAAAGCTTTGTGCCGACTGTCGCTGGAGCGGTCGATTATTCTGCGATGCTCGACGATTTGATCGATTAGTTGACACAGATCTACCGGGTCAAACGGTTTGGTGATGAAGTCTGTTGCGCCCAGCTTCATTGCATCGACCGCAATGTCGATGCTGCCGAAGGCGGTCATCACGACGATCGGAACTTGTTTGTTCATCGCGCGAGTGTCGGCGATTAGCTCCAAGCCGCTCTTGCCGGGCAGCTTCAGGTCGGAAAGAATCATGGTGTAATCGGTTTTTCCGATTAGCTCTAAGGCCTCTTCAGCGGTCGCGCTCGTTGCTACGTTATAACCTTCGGCAGTTAGAACCTGAGCAAGCACTTCGCGAAGCGAAGCTGTGTCTTCTACAACAAGTATGCTTTCGTTCATCGTGCCCCAATTTCAGGAAAATTCGTCTCAGAGGTATATCGGCAGCTCCGCAATCTTCCTTAACCCGTCGGAATTACTGCGAACTACGCAGTATTGTTGATAAATGCTGCGCAAAATTGTGCGCGAATGCCATGGGCTCGGCATGTTGGACTTTTGTTAGCGTGGGCGGGGGCTTAATTGCCGGTGGTCAAACAGTCCGGAAGCTGTGCTATAGGGTTGTCAGTAAGTAAGAAAACAATAATCAAGAGGTATTATGTCGATTAGAAAGGCGGTTATTCCGGCTGCTGGTTTGGGAACACGGTTTCTACCGGCGACTAAGCGAGTTCCGAAAGAGCTTTTGCCGATAGTTGATGTTCCGACTATCCAATACATCGTTAAGGAAGCCGTAGATTCCGGCATTGAGGAAATTATCTTTATTACCGGGCGCGGAAAATCGGCCATTGTCGATCACTTCGACCACGCGCCTGAGCTGGAGCAAAAGCTGGAAGAGCAGGGCAAGCACGAGCTACTTGAAAGCATACTTGAAGCCTCTTCCATGGCCAGTATCGTCTCAGTTCGTCAGCGCGAGCCGAAGGGCCTGGGGCACGCCGTTTTATGCGCAAAAGATGTGATCGGCGATGAGCCTTTCGTCGTGCTGCTTGGGGACGATTTGGTTGATGATCCGACACCTTGTTCAAAACAAATGATCGACGTTTTCTCCCAGTACGGGAAATCTGTTGCAGCTTTAATGCGCGTTTCTGATGAGGATGTGCCGAAGTTTGGAATTGTCGGTGGTCATGCTGTTGATGAGCGCGTTTACGAGTTGGACACGATGGTCGAAAAGCCTGACCTTGAGTCTGCGCCGTCTAACTTGGCTATCGTCGGCCGATATATTCTGAAGCCGGAAATCTTTAAGTATTTGGAAGAAACGAAGCCCGGCAAGGGTGGAGAAATCCAACTGACAGACGCGATGGCTCGTATGATGAAAGTTGAAGGATTCGTGGGTTATGAGTTTAGCGGCAAGCGCTATGACGCGGGTGATAAGTTCGGCTTTCTGCAGGCCAACATTGCCTACGGCATGAAGCGGCGCGATATTGCCCCAAGGCTTAAAGCCTTTATGCGCGAACTGGTAAAGGGCGGCTGATTCGACGCATCTGCCTGTCACGCTCAGGCAAACTCCGCCGGTGCATGTTTTGGCCGGCGGAATCCAAACTTTTCCCTCAAAAATTCGGCCGTTTAGCTGACAGAACCAACGTTCGGTGCTAGAGCGCACATGTACGTATATTTACCGCATAACATTGTGGCAAGGCATAGGTACGTAAACTTTCAGCGGCATCAATGGACTCGAAGGACAAAAAGCTAAGCGGAAAAGTCGTTAAGATCGGGAAATCCCGCAGCTCGGGCAAGCGCGCCGACAGTCCGGATTCTTCGGTCGAGCAGCCGCCTAAGCACGCCCAGTCCGACATTCAGCGTTCGGATTCTTCCAAGAGGAATCGAAAAACAACCAGTTTTACAAGCCGTGACATTCTGCGTCAGGCGCTTCAAGACGAACCGGCAAAGGAATTTATCAAAGAGAGTCCTGCTCAGACGCAGAGTGAAGTATCGCTTCCCAAGCGCACGTCTATCCCCGGCGGAAATAGTGGTTCGGTGGCCAGCCTGCTTTCGGGCGCGATGAGCCGCAGCAACGTATGGGATACGGATTCGCTTGAAACGGCACACGCCAGACCGATGCTGCTGCCGATAACGAAGAAGGAAATCAAGGAAAAAGGTGTATTTGAGGCTAGGCGCCGGCGGCAAATTGCGCAAGGGACTGAGCCTAGTAATAAAGATTCGGTCTTTCAGCAGAACGCGGATGATCTGTCCGATATCGCAGCTAGAACCCACCTCAAACAGAAATTGACATTTGTTGGAGGCGGGACTTTGCTTCTGTTTGTCGCGTTGCTGCAGTACATGACGGCAACAAGTCACGCTGTCTCCGGTAAGGAGGTAGTGTTTACTCGCGATCATCCCAATTCTCAGTGGAAGAACCCAGAGATGTCTTCACTTGAGTATTACTTGTGCCGCGGGCGTACCAAGAAAGCGGGCTGCAGCGACAAAGTTTACCACCCGTTTGTTGATTGGTGGGAGTCAAATGCAGACTATCTGCGAGGCGACACTCTTCATCTGGCGGTTAGGAATTTAAGACAGACATTCTATTCTCCGCAGAGGCCGCCGGACGAATAGGATTTTTAGGTAACATAAGGACTTAAGGCGTGCATAACATAGTATGGCGCTTTAGACGTAAGGCGATTATTGGAGGAGGTTTTATAAATGTCTATCGTTTCCAGAGGTTACGCAAAGTATAACGATCTCTGTTCACGGGCGTACGTGTTAAGGGAAAGTATTTCTGAAAAATACAGTCAACCGATCTTATTTGTTGTTGGAGCTGGCCTCTTGGGGCTTGGTCTAAGCAACGTCTCGGAAGCACAGCCGGTTCTCAACGACGAGCGAATTCGCTGTGCTGCGCACCAGTTACTTGCTCTCACCGAGGGCAACATGGGAGCGCTGCTGATGGTAGTCGCGGGACTCGCGACAATTATCTCGGCGGCCTTCGGAGCGTTCAGAGCGGCTACCAGCCTGCTGGTTGTAGCTTGTTCGGCGTTTATCCTACGCTCGCTGGTGCATATCTTCTTTAACTTAGGACCTGTTCCTCAGGGTTGCGCGGTAACTTCGGTTCCGTAGGCAAGCGGCTGAGTTAGACTGAGACTTGGATCGCCTAGCTGCGCTACGCGTTGCGGTACAGCACCTCCTCCATCACTGCTGTGGGCCCAGGTCTCTCTGTAAATAGCTCTACTTGCCTAACTGCTTGATGCAACAGCATCCTCAATCCCGAAATTGCTGTTCCACCAGCTTTACTGCAGGCTTCGATAAGTTCTGTGCTGCGCTTTGTCGCCATATCAAGCACGCAGATATTCTTGTTAACTGATGCGAGTTCGAACGGAAACGGCGCTTTTCCAGCGTCTAAATGCGAGCCGATTGGCGTTGCATTGACAATGATTAGCTCCGAACCTGCGTTTATTAGCTTCACGCAGTCCTCCCAGGGAGTGCTCTCGATAGCGAAATCAGCTGCCAAATCTTCCGCTCGCTTTGCAGTCCTCCCGCTGACTACTACCTGTTTCATCCCGGCTTGCGAGAAGACCCAAGCTGCAGCCCTGGCAGCCCCACCCGCGCCGAGGATCAATGCATTTTTCCCGGGCAGTGAGACA
>JAUIIP010000011.1 GCA_030431555.1 bacterium | reverse complement strand
TGTACTCATCCAAGTCTTTGGTTTCTTCAAAGATGCGTTCCTGAAGATCTGTTCTCCTCGATAGATGCGAAATAGCCCAAGTAGCAAACGAAGAAGTTGCCTCCAAGGCGCCCGCAAGAAAGACCCGAATATTGCTGACGAGCTTCTCGTCTGGAACATCTGACTTAAATCGGGGCCATAGCCCTGTCCCGTTCTGTCTCCCAAGAAGCGCAAGCTCAGTGAGCCTCCTTAGATGAGCCGCATCACTGCGAAGAAGCCTTCCTCGAGCTCCAAAACGCTTATAAAAATTTCTTGAACGCGGGATAACCGTGTCACTCACCATAAAGTCGATGAGGCGTGTGATAGCAGGAACGTACGTATCTCTTAGCTCTTTGTACGGAACTTCAGTTCCAAAAAAATTTGTCACCAGCATTTCAAGCATTACTGCTTGAACTTCTGGCTCTAACTCCATACGGGTAATCTCTTCTCCTCGTTCCGCCTGTCCTTGCCTGAGAAGCTCAAGTCTCTGCCTGGCCGTGGCCCGAAAGGTAGATTCAAACTCAGCGAAAGTTTCAGCCTGAAAGAGACTTGAGCGAGTGAACGGAGAAGCTGCTACCTTCTTTTGATTACGCCATTGATCTCTATTTGCATAAAGCAAAGTATCCTCACCAGTAGCTCGCGCAATTCCTGCGGCAGGGCTTGTATCTCTGTCGAACTGTCCGGGCTTGTTGTCTGAATCTAATAGAATCGCCTTAATCACCGCAGGCTCTCGCGTTACCAACACATAAGGTAGACCCGGTATATCGACGTACCGGTTGTGCTTCGCAGAGCCAACTTTGTCTTCCACATCGAAGTAAAAGGAATCGAGAATTCGAAGAGGTTCGTGGTAGTTCCATGGATGCGGGAACGGCAAACTAGGTCGCCCCGGCTTAAAAAGGGATAAGCGCGATGGGACAATATCTCCCTTAAAAGGATTTAGCCCTCTCAGTTGATTCAAAAGCTTCATCGGCAATCTCGACGCTAATCCCAATTGGGCGGATGAGCACACAACCTGTGCTGAGCCCATTAGTATCAGGTAATAGGCCGTGGGTCTTGTCTTCAAGGGGCTTATTCAAGGGGTCAGGCCCCTTGAACGGTTTTCTGGGAATAGTATTCAAGGGGTCAGGCCCCTTGAACGGTTTTCTGGGAATAGTAGGGGGGGCTCCAGCGAGAAGCCAGACAGAAGAAGCAGCGAGAAAGAGGCAAATGACCCTGATATCCAGCTACGAAACAGACGAGGTCATTTCAGTGAAGTCCTGTTTTGTCGGAGTATGCTTTTGTTTAGACCGTGGCACATCGACGGTGTTGGATAGATACGCATGCACCTTTTCGAGATGCTTCGTTGCACCGCCGACTCGCATGGCAGCGATTCCGTCGAGTATCTTGGTGAGTGCACCGACGACGATTCCGGCGAAGCACAAGAAATAGAAGAGTATCGACATAGCGTTCCAGAACCCAGGTTCAACGGTCACGATCGTCATGACCGCTATGGCTATAATGGAAAAGAAAGGAATTGAGAACCAGCGTGTTTTTACCTCAGGAGTGTATCCCACCGTAGAGCACTCGCCTGTCGTGTGGTTGCTCAAGAGGACCGCGTGACCGCTGTCTTTTGATCGAACGATTGAGACAAAGTGTCCCTCACGAACTGAGAGATTCTCGGCTGACAGCTTAAATTGAAGCTCCTGACCTTCAGGAGTAACGATCCAGAGTTCTGCTCTTTCTGCTATCTTTGTTTTAACATCGGAGATTTGACCATATGTATGTCCGATGCCATTTGCTGAGTATCCGTGTACAGCTCCACCACCGCCGCTTACGTGAGCGTCGTTAAAGCGAAGGAATTCTTCCACACGGCCACTGACCGTTTCCAGCGGCACTGCTTTGAGCAGGATGCTTCGACGATGAAGTGTCTCGAGCTCTGATGGGAGTTGAGTATTCATGACCTGACCTCGTTTCTTGCTACGCTACGGCGCTACGGAAAGTAGTCGACATGCTCGGTCAATCACTGAATGAATTGAGCCAAAGTTCTTTACTTAGTCATATCAGCAAGTTGATTCAAGGGGTCAGGCCCCTTGAACGGTTTTTGTCCCGAACATTAGTCATGTGAGGTCGCGGGGAACTGGTCATAGCAATCGGCTACACACGCGTCATAGACTTGATCTGCTATTTGCCTCTGCGCTTTAATGTGCGTTTTTTCATGCTCGTAGATCCCGTCACAAACTCCTTTTTCGTCTTCGTAAGCTTGAAACGCATCGGCTTGGCATCGCAGTCGTGGCTCCAGGGCGGAGATTTTAGCGCATCGAGCAAGCTCGTCTGAGACTCGATCGCTAGCGGCATCTAGACAAGATACCCACCGATTGTGAGCCTCTTGCCACTGTTGATTAAGGTCATTACGAGTGTCTCTTAACGCGAGGAGGCAATCAAAGGTACACATCAGGAATTCGCGTTCCTGTGAGAGCGCCTGCCCGGATTGTGGGCTTGAGGATTCAAATTCAAAATCTGCCATTGCTGGAGTTGCAACCCAGACTGTTACAAGCAGTGAAGCGGCAAAGAGTCGCACCGAAGCGGAAATAGACTCCACGTAGCCGCGAACAAAGCGACGGTGAAATATCATTGTCAAAAACCCCTACGTGAAAAACAAGCGCACCCAGCTTTTCTGATTTTTTTTGGAAGCGCCCAAACTTGTCATACTTGTTTTATTGACTCCTAGGCTCATTGTGACATTTCTGCGAAATTTTCCTGCAGATTCAAGGGGTCAGGCTCCTTGAACGGTTTTTGGATGCTTTGCCTTAGGGGACAGTCGGGTGCTCCAGGAGGAAGGGAAGAAACGACGCTCGACCCTGCGGGGCTCTCCCGGTCACCTACAACGTTATGCCTTTTTTACGAACTCGGACTTTAGTTTCATTGCCCCGAAACCATCTATCTTACAGTCGATGTTATGGTCTCCTTCAACTAAGCGAATGTTCTTTACCTTTGTTCCTGCCTTTAGCATTGACGAAGCTCCTTTGACTTTAAGTCCTTTGATGACAACAACAGTGTCGCCATCCTGGAGCACGTTTCCGTTCGAGTCCTTAACAGCAGAAGTATCTTGAGAAGAATTTTCTAACGAGTCTTGGGTCCAATCATAGGCACATTGAGAACAAACAAATCGATCACGGTCTTCATAAGTGTATTCGCACGCACATCGGGGGCATGGTGGGAGCGTCGTCATTGGGTTCGCCTGTATCAGTATTGAAATTGCACACACTTTATCCGTGCGAAGGAATGACACCCTCGTCACAGCCAAGTGTCTCTAGAGACTCAAGCATAACAAACAGGTTGAATTGAAACCAGCAAACTGGTCCAATTCACCTATAGCGTTATGTCTCACACTCGACGATATTTATGACCACCCATTTTGACGATGTGCACCGAGATACTGTCGATGTTTACGAGCGTAACGCTAGCGAATGGGACAAACATAGGTCTCGTTCATTTACTGAAAAGCCGTGGATTGAAAAATTCCTTCAGACGATTCCCCTCGGAGAGACGGTGCTCGACATCGGATGTGGAGCCGGAGATCCTATTGCGCGTTATATCATAGAGCTTGGATACTTAGTTACAGGTATAGATGCTTCACCCAGTATGATCGAAATTTGTAAATCTAAGTTTCCTGAGCAAACTTGGATACTAGGTGATATGCGAGAGCTAGACTTAGACCAAGAGTTTAGGGGCATATTGGCTTGGGACAGCTTTTTTCACCTGAAACAGGATGAGCAACGCGCTGCCCTCCGCGAATTTTTGAGAATTCTCGCTTCTAATGGGACGCTCTTATTGACGATTGGGCATGAGGAAGGTGAAGTGCTTGGTGCAGTTCAAGGAGAACAAGTTTTTCATTCAAGCTTGGCTCCTCGAGAGTATGAGGAGATTCTTGTTGGTGCCGGTATGCAACATATCCAGTTTCAGCTTCAAGACCAAAGTTGTGGAAGTCGCAGTATATTGTTCGCAAGAAAGTGAGCGAAACCTTAATTGGCTAGTATGTCTTTTAAACTAACACTAATTGCTGCTGCGAGTTCAGCTGCATTTATAGGCTTTTCTCATTTGCTCTTTCCTTCCGATACTCCTGTCGTCTTTTCATGCTTTCTTGCGCTTACTTCCTGTGTTTATGGCGGTGCAGCCCTTACTCCTTCTGGTGCCGCTTATGGGAGAGTTGAGTTACCTGTAGTGGGCATTGTCTTTTTCGCTGCAGTATTGGGCATAGTCATTGGCCCCGAGTGGCTCGTAATTGGATACGCCACTCACGGCGCATGGGATTTACTTCATCATAATAAATGTGTCGGCACGCCTATCGTCAGCTGGTTCCCGCCTCTCTGTGCGGTGTTTGACTTTATCGTTGCCGGGGCAATTTACTTTTGGTGGCTGTAACACAAGGGGTCAGGCCCCTTGAACGGTTTTTCAAAACATCGACATGACCTATTTAACACCTCGGAACCATCCTCACTTCATTCTTCATTACGGATTCTGGCATTGCGCCTGTTAAAGTTGATATGCTCTGCTTGTAGAAATTTGTAGAGGAAAACGAAGAATGAATGTTGAGGTGAGAAAGGCTCGGCAAGCAGATGCGGAAGGGATTGCGATTGTCGCCGGCGCTTTGCAGATAGGTGATGAAAGGCCAGTTGGGGCGGGGAAGACGGGCTTCCTTTTGTGGGCGCAAGACCCCGAAACTTATATTCGACGAATCGGCATTTCAGATCAGTTTGTTGTCGCCGAGGAGCACGGGCAGATTGTCGGTTTTCTAATGGCGTATTCCTTAGGGGCGCTTTCTAAACTGTCTGCTGAAATGTCCTACGAAGACGAGGTGCTTAGAATTTTTGATGAGCTTTACGAACCCTCGACTATATATCCCGATCAAGTTGGAGTTTTGCCTTCACATAAGCGCCGCGGCATTGCTTCTATGATGGACAGGAAGATGCTTGAGTTGTCTCCCAACGTGTCTTTTGCGACAGTGATTGGACATGGTCCGATTCGTAATGAAGCTTCGATTGGATACTTCACGAGCTGTGGCTACGAATTCGTTCGGGAGCTGGAACAAGGCGAATGGACCTTGGGCCTTTACCAAAGGTTAAGAGAAAAGCCATCAGGGCGCTTAACATCACATTCACCTCTGTCGTCGCCATAATGTTACATGCAAGGGTTGGTTTGACGTAGATTTCATGGGGGATGAAGGGGTGATCCGCAAGCTAGTAGTATCTATTCTTATTGCTGCAGTATTCTCGGCAAGTGGTCCTGTTCCAGCGGCACTGGCTGAGGGAAGTGCTTATCAGGCGACAGAATCTCAATATAACCAAGTGGCAGTTGACGCTGATATGCCGGACAGCCAGCGGCTCGAAAGAGACAGGGTAATTGAAGGTCTAGCGCTTCATCCCTTATACCGTGGGCCCTTTGGCTGTGAGTTCCTACGCCTTAGATGTCTTGACCTTGAAGAGGAATGTGACAAGACCAGGGAGCGATGGATTCAGCGCTGGAGGGAGTACTACGGAACCGAACCTCAATCGCATCCGCCTGCACCAGGCTCAATCTGCGATAGAGCAGCATTATGCTTTGTGGATTATTTTGAGCTTTGTAGTCGAGACTGATTTTAGGGGATACCCTGAGCTTTTTACTTCCGGGCTCTTCTAATTATACGTAGGGGGGGAATCATGCTGTGCTTTTTTTCCAGCCGCGCGCATCGTCAGCGCGCAGACAGACTTATCCGTTTTGCTCAAAATTCCATCTGTTGTTGTTTCGCCAAAGTGATGTTGTTTATCGCTTGCTTGGTAGTACTCTCGGCTTCGGAGGCACTTGCTCAGGCGGAAGCTGCGAAAGGGCAGTTCCGGCCGCTGGGCTGTGGGGCTAACTCGCGCACACAGCAGGGCAACTTTGAATATGTCGGTGTGACAGTTTTCGAACCCGATTTGGAGCTCGCCAGAAAGGATGCAAAAAAAGCGTGTGAACCTATAGTTGCAAACGTTCGCGACTTGATAAATGCGACCACCGCAGAAATAGCAGCTCTGAAATGTCCTGAGGAATGTAGTGTGAGAGAGTCCAGAACTAATTCGGACGGCACTTACTTCACCGCTCCCGGCAGATACAGCGCTTGGGACAATCTTTTTGATTTTTCACATTACTTCTATCGAAGAAAGCTGAAGAAAGCCCGCGACAACGGCGAATGCGGAGAAACCAATGAGGATAAGGAGCTCTGTGAGTGGCACATACTTATGGGAGATTTGATGTTCTTTTCGTGTTTCGGCGGCTGGCAAGTAGAGTCCGTGATCGTATGCAGTGAGGGTCTTTCAGTTGAAAGCGGCGATATGGAATTATCCGAAGCAACAGTTGGAGCGGTGGTTACAGCCGGGTTCGGAACCAATGAATAAAATAAAACAGCCCTTAGTGCCCTATTAGACGAAGCTAAATGCCTGCTTTGTGAGGGGAATTCTTTTCAATCTGGGATGATTCACATTTTCTGTGGATAATAGCACGCGCCAGAAATGGACTCCTGTTTGCTGGAAGATAGTATGGTGGCGCCAGAGGAACTAGAAGCCTTTTATAGGAGATGAGGATTGGAATTAGAATCAAGAGCTAAGGAACTACTTGGAGTAAGTGAGTACATCAACATAGCGACAGCTTCGTTAGACGGTGAGCCTTGGAATACCCCCGTCACAGGAGTGCATGATCCGCTTCTCAATTTCTATTGGTCTTCTTGGAAAGCAGCACATCATTCGAAGAATATCCAAGAAAATCCGAGGGTCTTTTTGACTCTCTACGACTCCACGCGAAAACGGGGGGACAACCACAGACGATGCCTCTATATCCAAGCTGAAGCGATGGAGTTGGACAACTCCGACGAAATTTTACTTGCCATGAGCTTACTCTATGGAGCGTCCGGCGATCGAAAGCCCACGGACTTTCTCGGAGAGGCTCAGCGTCGGATGTATAAAGCCGTGCCGAAGTCGTTGTGGCTTAACGATGTGTCGGAGCGCGAGTTGACCAGAGAAACTGTCAAAATGCGAGTTGAGGTTTCGATAAATACTTTAAAGAAATTGCTTTAGAAGTATAGTAATACGGGCAAAGGTAGCGGACACCTTGTGTGCAGTATGTCGACTACCTCTACAGGAAGACTTTGTGAAAATTTCTAGCAATGACCAGCCAAGCTGCTTCGTTACGACAACGTTTCTATCAACAGCGGTTTTTATGGAGAGGCTTTTGACTCAGAGAATTATGGCATTCGGTAGTGATACGTGGGGCTTCGAATGTGGAGTGAAAAGCGTTTTCGCTGCTCTGGATGGCTGGTAATTAGATTAGGTTGCTGATGCTAAGACTTTCGAGGACGCTAGTGAAGCTGCGATGCCTCGGTAGCCAGCTGCAGCAAGACAAATGGACTTACAAAAGCGCCGAGAAACTTTGGGTTAGTTGAGTCCCAGGCTGCCGTGTCTTTATTGCCTACTTTCTTGAGCAGTCCGGATTCAAGCCACTTCGCGACCTGCGCCGTGTTGTCCTCAGCCACAGCCGTGGCGACTGCAATCAGGTCCAGCTCGGCTGAGACCAATATCAGATTATCCCTAATCGGTTCGACCCTGATCTCTCGCCAGGAAATCTCACCCGTATCGCGCTTAATTGCGTCTCTAAGACTAAGTTTTTCGTCAGACATTTGTTAAGCGTAGGCGATAGCAGCGCCAATTGCTAGCCCTAACACGCGCTTAATTCACACAACCCCGTTTTATCGCATCCCAGTGCAAGGCCGAGATTCCAATCGACTTGAGCGACGCTTCTGACTTCTGCCCTGATGAGAGCTTCTCCAGATATTCCATCCTTTCTGAGCTCATGGGATGGGAGCTGAGAAAGCGCAGCACAGTGTTCCAGCCTGAGTCCTTCTTTAGTATGATTTGATTGCGCTTAAAGAACGCTATCAGTCCATCGAGGCTAACCTTCTGCTTATTTAGCTTCTTCGCCGCGAGGATGTCGGCTTCGCGCTCGTAGCCGCGCGAATACTTGAGCGCAAGCAGGGTATTCGAAAACTCAGCGATTAATTCAACTGCTTCTGCGCCATCAAATCCCGCACCAACAACTAAGCTGCTTGCAAAGAATAATCCGGAAGTGCGCAAGAACGTGCGCAAGCTATGGCGCAGCTCGACATGAGCTACCTCGTGCGCGAGAATTCCGTAGATCTCCTCGGGCGATTCACTCGCAGCCAGCAGCCCCGAGAATACGAAAATATCGCCGCCCGGCAGCGCCATTGCATTTTGAATGGGGCTTTGAACGATTGTCAGCTTGTGAGTAAAACGGTCGCTTGAGTCAGTGAGCGACTGAAGCATCGAGCCGAGGGCGTCCTCAAGCGGTTTGTTCGTGCAAACAGTAAATTGCTTCACGACTCGCGGATAGACCCTTTGTCCCAATGCCTCGTCAACGCTTACCGGCAGAAAGTGATGCGAATATTCAACTCCCCGAACAAGGGTGAATCCCATAATGGCAATCGCCGCGGCAGCAAACGCCAGCTTGCCGACAATTGACGAGCGATCGAGCCGACGCAAGAATCGCTTGCGGCAGCTTGAGTGTAGCTCGTCGAGTGCGCGCTGGATTCTCTCGAAGAGGACGGGATCGCCGAACTCAATCTGCACTGGAACCTCGTCCTCGCCGCGTTTGCGGGTTTCGATTCTGAAGCCGCCGGCAATCTTTGAGAGTTCTGCGATATCGGCTAAGGGAATTTGCTGCGTCGGTTTTGATTTGTCTAAGGGTGAGAAAAAGATGGCATTGGCGTCAAGGTGAAGGCGGCCGCCGCTCCCCACCGGGGAACGGCCGTCGTAGTAAATAGCTTCACCATCTCTCGGATTAAACGAAGTTCTACTCACTGCATCCTCCCTTAGAGCAGCTCACTTAGCGCATCAAAGGCTTCGCTGGCTTCACTCAATCCTTCGTAGACGCTGGAGGCTCCCTTGTCATTGCTGGCAACTATCGTGTCCAGCGCAGGCATTTCTGCGACAAGAGTGCTGTCCGCAATGAGTCTCATTCGCATCGCATACGCAAATGGAAATCCAACTCCCAGGGTTAGCACAATCAGCGCTGCACTTGCCCAGGTTGTGGTGAAGTGGTCGAACCCAGTCATCGCACCTTGGAAACGCTTGCCCATAAATGAGGTGTGCGACCAGTAGTAGTTGTGCAATGCCGCAGCAATCCAACTCCTATAGCCGAGATACGCTATAAGCACCGCGATAAACAGAATGTGATGTATAAAGAGCGAAACTGCCAGAGCTAACCAAAACACAAGGTTTTTAGCTTGTATTCGGTAAAAGTCGCCCAGTTTGCCATCGAAGGCGAAACGTTCGCTTCCAAATGCAGTATGCTCGATATTGTATTTCCTGATTCGCCACCACAAGGCCGGCCACATTAGTCCCAGCGTCACAATTGCGAGAAGTGAACTGCGAAACACCATCTTGCAGTATTCTTTCGTTGAACCGTGATAGGAAAAGCGAACATTCCTCCAAGAAGTGCGAGCCATTTTGTAACGGCGCCTCCCAACAGCGAGCAGCGGTGCCAGTAGGCCAAAAGTGACAACTACAGTGATGTTCACAAACCACGACGCATAGGCCGGGTCGCCGCCAAACAGCGGAATCACTTCCTTTAGGCCGTAGTAGGTTCCAGCCATTACGGCGACAAACGCGATGATGTAGCCGCTGGCTTTTAAGAAGCCGTTAAAGCGTTCTTGTCCCGTGGCGTGATAATCGAAAGTCGAGCCGAATAATTCCGTGTGCTCACACAAATACTTGCCGGTTCGCACCTTGGCCCAGAATGTGTAGATTCCTAAAGTGAGTGCCGTCAAAGCGGCGTTCGAGGCGAATATGCCCATCAAATCCCAGCCACGCCCCTTGAAGCGAACTGGGGTCATGCTCGCTGGGTGTTCGTTTTCCTTAACCATGCTAAACCTCTCTAACTACTAGTAAAACATTTACGCGCAAAAAGCGTAGAGTCTGTATGATTAGCTCAATTGTACACACAGATACATACTATATTCAAGAGGAATCGACAGCTGATGACTATACTGCTGTCGACTTAAGCTCTGCTAAGATTCGGCCCATCAGGACTGACACCGTTCGCTCAGGGAAGTACCTAAAAAGAATCCCGTATGCAGACACGACTGTGCAGCTCGCGGAGTGCGCAACACCTTGTCCAGACCCTCGCAGCGGCACTCGTCGCAACGCTAGTTTTTCATCGAGTCGCAGTGCTTTCGGGATTCGGCATCTTAGAGAGCGACCCGGGCGACAATTTACTTAACGCTTTTCTGCTCGAACACACATACCAGTCTGTTGCCGGTAATGCGAATTGGTTGCATCCGCCGTACTTTTACCCAGCGCAGGACGTGCGGACTTACACAGACCTGCTTGTTGGTCCGTCGCTGCTTTTCATTCCATTGCGTGCACTTGGGCTTGATTTGTTTTCAGCAGTTATCGGCAGCATGCTGTTGATGACCTTTCTCTCGTTTCTAAGTTGCTACTACGCCGCAAGACGATTTTTTAAACTACCGCATATGCCGGCGTTGGTTGCGGGGGCGCTCTTCGCAATCGCTTATCCTCGCTTCTCGCAGCTCGGGCACCTGCAAATGCAGTTCAGCGTCTTGAATCCGCTGATCGTCGGTGCGGCATACTCTGTTTTAAAAGAGGGTAGTCTGATCACCCAGGCTGACGTGCGAAGGTCCATCTTTACGATCGCTCTTTGCGTGCCGCTGCTCTTCGCGTCGAGTATCTATCATGGATTCTTTTGCGGACTCTTTCTTCTTATCATGTTCGGCGCGGCTATGCTCTTCCCGCAGTCGCGCCGTCAGCTTCGCGAACTCATCGTGCGCGACTATAGAATCATTTTATCCGGCGTGGCGATTTTTGCTGTCGCGATGTTTCCTGTTTACTTAGTGTTTGCAGATGTTCTCGCCTCTAGCCATCGCCGCGAGTGGTGGGAGGTCTCTCGCTATTTACTGACTCCATCTTCAGCGGTTTGGCTGGGGCGCGAGAATATTGGTTGGGGCTGGGTGCCGGATTTCCTGAACTTAGCGCATGAACCGATTCGTTGGGCGGAAGGTCGAGTGGGCATGGGCATTACTGTCAGCGCTGTAGTGCTGCTGTACGCAGTTGCCAGTTTCGGATCGTCGTTTAGCAGACACCCGTCGAATAGTCAGTTTTTTCTCGCCGCCTTTCTGTTTTCTTTGCTGCTCCCGATAGCGTGGGCAGGAGATACCTCTTTGTGGTCATTTGTTTATAACTGGGTTCCCGGTGCGGGCGGAATCCGGGCTGTTAGCCGGTTCTATTTCTTTCTTAGCTTCCCTGCTGCTATTCTATTTGCACGCGCGCTGAACTCCGCGCTGCAGATGCCTCAGTTCCGGCGAGGATCGGCGCGGTTTTGCGCAACGCTTGTGGTGGCTTTCGCCCTAGTGGAACAGCTTGGTGTTGCGATGCGGTTTAATACTGAGCGCGCCGCAGGGGTCATTCGCGAAGCGTCGGCGATTATTTCTCAGGACTGTGACGAGTTCCTGCTTACTCCGAGAGCCGACAATCCGTTCTACCTAAACGATACAATAAGTCGCGAACGTTTTAGCGAAACTGCCTATCTGGCGGCAAACCCCGATCTTGCAGAGCAGGTGAACGCTGGAGTTTGGGAGCACTTTCAGCAACGAGCATCCGAAGAACTTAGATTCACCGGTCAGCTTCTAGGGCCATACACTGAGAAGCGTTTTGACGAGGAGGCTTATCTATCACTTCATCAAGACGTCAAACAGGAATGGGATGGCACTGGGTGGGAACACTATCAACAATACGGACGGTTTGAATCGCGCGCACTAAACCGCGAGCACACCAATCTTATGAACCGGTATCACACTTACAGCGCGCTCGTCTCCCTAGCGACCGGCATTCCCACCGTGGGTGGCTATAGCGGGCGTGAACCGGCGAATTGGCTGCTGCGAGATCCGCTCTCGGGCGAAATCGGCGAAAGAATTATTGCTTGGACCACGCACAATATGCGCAGCAAGGAACGAGTCTGCAATGTGCGGGTAAATATAAAAGAGTGACAGATGCTCTGCCTTTTCCTGTAGCTTTACTTAGGTAAGTTCCCACTACAAATATACTCCAGCACCTGCGCAGCCTGCTCGTTCGTTTTGCACACGGCATATGAAGCCGCGTCAAGCTCCTTGAGCGCGTGAGTGAATTCTTCCGGATGAATCGTGACTAAGGGTTTGCCCAGCGCCGCAGCGTACCCGGCGTCAAAAGCTGCGTTCCACTGTCGATATTTCTCGCCGAAGCGAACCACCACTATGTCAGCACGTTCGATAAAGGTTCTGATGCGAATGGCGTTGATCTTCGCAGCCTTATGATCCTTCCAGAATGATCTGTCTTCCTGGCCGAGAATACTCACTCCGCAGTCATCGCTTGCTTCGTGATTGCACTCAGGGGAGAGCAGGGTAATCGGTAGGCTTTTCTTTTCTACGAACGCTTGAAGTTCCTCTCTCCATGCGCTGTGAATTTCACCAGACAAATAAACTGTGAACTTGTTCATTATTGGCACCAGACAGATGAGTCACATACAGGGCTTTCTGCTGAGCACTGTCTTGTAGCACTCGGCGGTGAATTGTTAGCTTACAGATGCTGTGGCAAATTTGCCAGCTGAGCGGCAGAAGGGGCCTTGGAGCGGTTTTATGATGCTTTGGCCGGCCAGGTCGAGCTAAAAGTATATAAGGCAGTTTTGTACTACTGGGGGTGTGCTTGAGATGGAAACCGAGTTTCGAGAAAGCGGGGCGGCTGACGACGCTGGGATTGATAATCTCTATCCGCAGGCGTTTCCCGAGGAAGACTTGTTGCCGCTTGTGCACGAACTCCTGAGGAGTGATTGCTTAGGTCTCTCATTGCTTGCACTTCGCGATAACAATGTTCTTGGGCATTTAGCCTTTACGAACTGCAGTGTGCCGGGACTAAACGCTCGGGTGGTCCTACTGGGTCCGCTTGCTGTTGCACCGAACTTCCAAAAGCAAGGCGTCGGCACTGCTTTGATCAATGAGAGCCTTCAGCGTCTCAAGGAGCGAGGAGTCGCTCGAGTTCAAGTGCTCGGTGACCCAGGATATTACCAACGCTTCGGCTTTGAGCGCGACACCAATGTAGCACCGCCATATCGTCTACCCGAGGACTGGGCCGATGCTTGGCGCTACTTAGATCTTCGAACCGACAACGAAGCGGTCAGAGGAGTCCTCGATGTTCCTGCCCCGTGGAGGCGAGAAGAACTATGGACATAGTGACAGCTTGATGACGAAAGTATAATGAGTGATTTCTTTGCATACGGAACTCTGATGTTCCCGGAAGTTTATCGGCACTTTTTGGGTCTTGATGCGGTTTGGGTCGAGGCCAGGCTCCGTGGCTACCAGCGGCTGTGTGTCGATGCGAGTGATCTTTGTAGTGTCCCGGCGATTGTTGGGAACCCGGCGAGCTGGGTCGACGGAAAGCTGTTTCGTGATGTTGACGATCATTGTTTCGAATTGCTTGATCGCTTCGAAGATATAGAGGATGGAGACTATGTGCGAGAAGTAGTTACGCTTGAGCTGCCTGACGGCTCTGCAGCAGCGGCGCAGACATACACCATCGGGCCTAGTCTAAGGAAGTCCGTCGGCGCTGAGTGGAGCGCTGAGTATTTTTCTAAAAGCTGTTTGCCGCAGTTTGTTGCGAAAGTGCTTCCGCGCTACCTAAATTCGGTATAGTTGGCGTGATGAAGCGATCAATTTTAATCTTGCTGCTTATTTTATTATTGCTCGTCCTGGTCGAGGGAGTTTTGCGGCTAGCCGGCCGGCAGCCGCTGGCTAGCTTTGCAAATAGCGGTGCCCATAGCGCAATGATGCAGGACGACCCTCGGCTTGGCTGGAGACTTCGAAGTAATCTCAAGATAGAAACGAAGCGGCGAGATGGTAAGGTCGTTCGATTGTCGACTGATGCCAAGGGGAACAGAATCTGTCCATGTAAAGTTTCAGCGAAGTATCAAAGCCGCATAGTAGTCATTGGAGGTTCCTTTACTAATGGAGGAGTTTATCTGGACAATCCAGATACTTTTTCCTGCCAACTCCAATGTCAGCTCCCGATGGTTAAAATTGATAATCTCGGGGTTCAAGCGTTTGGAACATATCAGTCCCTGCTGCGACTGGAGTCATGGCTCATGCAAGATTCGCAGGTGGACCTAGTTCTTTACGGCTACGTTCCTTTTCACCAGTCCCGCAACATTGCGCATTGGGGCTGGCATAAGGCGCTACGGAAGGCCTCGTCGAAAAACGTTAAGATTCCTTATATTACTCGGGGCAAACACGGCAGTCTTGTTCGCAAGCAGCCCGCGCCATACCCGAGTTTACCGTTAAGTCACTACTTGGCGACTGTTGCTGTTGCGGAGGACGCGCTGGCTCGTTGGCGATCGCTGCCTGCCGAAAGCAGCATGGAGCCGATAGCACTTTCACTGATAAAAGAAATGAAGTCAGCGGCCGAAAAAATTAATGCGAAGTTTTCCCTGATTTACCTTCATACTTTTGGAGACGACAAGAATGAATTCTTATCTCTGCTGAAACAAGAAGAAGTGGGTTATATTGATTGTGATTTGCCGGTCGATACGAAAGCAAAAAATCATTTCGTAATTCCTGAAGACGGCCATCCCAATGCAGCTGCGCATTCATTCTGGTCATCGTGCCTGCGGGAAAACCTCCATGGATTGATTGAATTACCTTAGACCAGAGCCGTCGTCATCCAGATCACCAAAGGTCTATCACTGTTCAGACTTTCCTTTTTCAAGTTCTAGGTGACTCATCAATTTACGTAATAACTTCTCCAAAGTTTTCTGCTCCTGGCTATTCAACCCAGCCGAGGCGGAGCTGAGAACCTGCTTTCTAATGCCGGCAGCCCGCTTTATTATCTTGCGGCCTTCAGAAGTAATCGCGCAGTTAACACTGCGCCTGTCCTCCTCGCTGCGTTCTCTGGATAGAAAGCCTTTCTTACAGAGTCGGTCGACTAGTCTTGTTGCGGAGGGGAGGTCAACGACCAGCAGTTCGGCGATTTCAGTAATGGTACAAGAGCGGTCTCTGTCGCTGCACGCCATGAGAACGGCCAGCTGCTGCCAAGTGATGTTAAGCGGATCGAGCTTGCGCTTCATCAACAACTCAAGCAAAAGCGAAGAGCCGTTTAGAAAATGCGCGAAACTCTTATCAACATGGTATTTGTCCATAACTCATTCCTGGTGCGATCGTGCTCCTACTGTTGCGGGTGGATATTGTAGCGAAGCCAGAGCTGTGATTTGGCGCCGCGATGCTCCACATCACGCGAGTAAAGGAAGCCAAACTTGCCCAGCAAGTGTTGGGAGGCGGTATTCTCGGGCTGGATGAAGGCAATAGTCTTATTTTCCGTTAGTGAGGAATCCACGAAGTCGAGAATCAAATTACTAACTTTGGAACCAATGCCTTTTCCCCAGAACGGCTTATCGATAATGAGACCGAACTCCAATTGGTTGATTCCGTCCAGTTCGACGTAGCGCAAACCAGCGTATCCAGCAGGTTGGGTGCACCGGTCTATATCTATTACCCACATTCCGATTCCGTGGCGCTTCCAGTGGGCGAGAAGCAAGTCTAAATGGCGGGCGCTTTCCTGTGCGTTCCTGACGCCACCCGGAATCATTGCCATATTTGAGTCGACCCCGTACAGAGCTGCGAGCCAAGCTGCATCGCTTCGAACAAGCGGCCTGAGGCTAATATCACCGGATTTAAGGGTTAACTTTTGCAGGTTCATTGTTTAGAAGGCAGCTTCATTCGTACGACGCTACCTTCATACACTTAATTAGATGTCGTGACAACTATTGTCTCAACAACAAATGCTCGATTAGAAACCTTAATGCCCCCGCGTTACTTTGCTCCTTCTACCTCTGAGGCATGTTAAATGTTCGACGCCTGGTTTCGTGCTCTAGTTAGTCGGGTAAACAAAGCTAGCTCCGAAATGCAGTCTTTTCTCTGCTGCTCCTTTTATGCGAGTTTAGTTGGAGAAGATGACTTTTACAGGGAAAAATTTCCTGTAAAAGAAGCTTGGGCTGCGTAACTCAGCGAAGTAGTTAAGTAAATTATTTGGGGGCGTCGACATAGTTATGTGCGGTAGCCATATAGCACATTTGCGCCCCTGCCGATAATAACAATTGTGTAAATAAGTTACTCTCGATATCGAGCTACCAAATACAGTCTGCGGCAAAATAACAGGGTATATTTTACTTTTACAGATGGCAGAGAATTTCAACACCATTAGACACCGCTCACTGCGATTGATGCTGCGGCCGATTGTACGCTTCTGGTTGCAGGGCGCTGATTCGATTCAGAGCTTTATCGATTCTCTTAAGATCGTCTTCGTTGAGGTCGCAGTAGAGGAGCTCGCCAAGAGGGATCAAAAGGTGAACCTGACTCAGATAAGTCTGCTGAGCGGCGTGCACCGCCCAGATGTTTCGAAGATTATAAAGCGCAGCGCACCTCCAGATAGGTCTGTCGCCGATGTGGTTACCAGGGTAATCGGGCAGTGGGAGCAAGATCCCAGGTTCTGTGCGAAGGACGGCAAGCCGCGTTCGCTCAAGTATAAGGGTAAGAACAGCGAGTTTGGCCAACTTGTTTACTGCGTAAGTAAGGATGTCACGCCGGGTTCGGTTTTGACTGCGATGCTGCAGCGAGAGGCTGTTTTAAAGGGTGATACGACTGTTCGGCTTTCGGGAGCTACGCATAGAGTAACGGCTGACCAAGTGCAGGCGTTTGATATTTTAGGGCGCGATACTGAAACTCTGCACAACGCGGTGCAAGAAAATATCAATGCGGCGAGTGAGGTGAGTCCTCATATTCATCTGCGAACGGAGTTCGATAACATTTTCGTAAGCGATCTGCCTAAAATTCGAACTTGGCTGCGCAAGGAATGTAAAGCATTTCACCGAAAAGCTCGCATGTTCCTGTCCAAGTGCGACAAGGATCTCAACGACCGGCCTGGAGAAAAGGCCGGAGCGGTCGTTAGTTTAAGTGCCTTTGGGTGGACAGCCAATCGGCAGGCCTATCGTTGGCATGTAGGGAGTCCACTGGCTGAGGCTAAGACTCTCTTGGGAGTGGATGTAGAGGAGGAGACAGTATGAATCTGTTTGAATCAGAATCTTTTTCGTTAGAGGCGGCTAGAATATTGCCCGAATTAGAAGCAATTTCAAATACTTTATGGATTGGAGTTTGGACGCGGAACGTACTCTTGTTTAGTTTTCGTCGTGGGGAGGGGAATCAAGTGCAGCGCTTTAGTCGGTCAGAACGTGGATCTGTTTGTAAGGACTACTTGTTCCTGGTCGCGATCTTAACGGTAGCGCTGATTATACCGGTCCAGCGTGTTTCGTCTCAAGTTAACGGTGTTTTTGCTTCAGTATTTAACGAAGGCACTGCAACCGCACTTGTCTACATGCCGGACCCCGCCAAAGATGGTGGGCCAAGTGACCCACGTGTGACGTCAGCCGGAGGGGGCACTTGGGAAACCAATCACAGAATGGAATTCGCACCCACTCAAGAACCGGATCCGGATGTAGGCACTGGTGCGGCGGTTTATTACTAAACAGCAACAGCAAAACATAAATGTAACTACGAGCCAAACAAACATCATAATACTAACAATCGGGTAAACAAAACAAACTAGCAGATCGAAATGTAGTCGAAGACAGTAGGAGTTGTTTTCGATGAGCATTACAGATCTATCCTTTCAAACACTTCACAGCCTTAGCGCAATTAGAGGAGCTGCGTTGTCCACATTGACCAGCGCACTTTTCCTAATTACCCCAGGTTCGCTGCTTGCGCAGTCCGCATCGATCGAAGGCACCGATGAGGGTGCCGCGGTTATGATGGACGACTGGGTCAGCAAGTACAACGCAAACTCATTGGCGAATGCGTACGGAGGCGATTCCACGCTAAATCACGGTTATAAGAGAACGCCTATACTCTTTGATAACTGTGATGCGTCGGGCAAGAACTGCCGACGTAAGTATCCCAAGGTGCGCCAAGTTACGGGCGGTATGGTTGATAATGTTCCCGACTTTAGAAGGCTGGTACAGAAAGGCGACTATATTGACGCTGACCCGCGATCTAAAGTTACATCTTTGAGTACAGACGACGAGATTACTCGAGCAACTATGGCGGTCTATCAGCCGCTGCATCAAATTAAGAACGGTGTCGCGGAAGACGTAAGAAAGCGTGATTACTATCTGGATTTGTTTAAGACGATCCGCGGTGTAGCGAATTTAACTCTAAGCTATTTGGATAAGACCGTTGCAGCCGGCCTGGCAACGACAGAATCCCAAGTTAACGAGGAAACACAAAACTTGCTTCTTAAGCAGATTTCCTGGACAAACTCGCGAATTAGCAACCCTCAGCGGAGTCAAATCTATGTTGATGCTGATGAAAAAATGCAGGCCTGCCTAAACACCGCTGATGGAGTTACGTCTGGAGAAGGACCGCAAATGGGAACGGGTCGCTTCTCCGATATGAACGCGTCTAGCTGCACCAGCGAATGCGGTGTAATGCCGTCCGAGTCAGCACTACGCTACGGGTGGTGCGTATGCTGTGTTCAAAACCCGGGTCACGCAACTATATCGGCGGCGGTAGTGGGAATAGATTCGAAGAACCCCGACAAGTGGAGCTTAGTCGACCGCTATTTTCATGGAACGACTGTTCTGAGTGGCGACGATGCCAGCCCCGTCCTTGATTTTTCTAAGTTCATTAAGGAGATGTACGGCGATATCGTAGTTGATAAAAACGGCTATCACTTCATCTGGCCGGAGTTCACTGTTTCCGACAAGATCCGTGTACTGCGAGAAGGTTGCGGTTCAGCAGGCGGTGGAGCATGCTCCGGCGGAGTGTGTACCGGTGGCGGAGGTTCCAGCTATGGTAGTAAGAGCGGAGGTCAGGGTTATGGGCCAACGGGAGGAAGTTCAACCACCGGAATAAAGAGTTCGGGTCAACCATGCTCGCCGCCCGCTTCGCCGTCAAGCGGAGCGTCAACATTAGTATGCCCATTTACCGGCATGACCGCGAGTATAGGCGTGCGCAAGTCTATGCTGCACGTCTTGAGAATGAAAGATGCTCCTTGGGATGGTTACACCACTGACGAGAAGCGAACTTGGATCGAAGCATCAATGGGAACCCTGCTAACCCCAGCAATTAAGAAGGCGGTACTACTGCTTCAGGATGGTACGGAGGAACCGCTGGGCTGCGACGAGCAGCCAGATGGCAAACTTTCTCGCTGGCTGCTTAATTTCGCTGATGTGTCGGCAGTATCAGCCTTCGAAAAGCTCCACTCTAGGACTAGAGCCCTGTTGGTGGACCACGATGCTCTGAACCTTAGAATGACTCCGAACGATCGGAGGATGTTTTGGACTTTGATTTCTCGAGTCGATAGTCAGCTCGACCTCGCTAAAGCCGATACAAGATCGGACCAAGCTGCGGTGATGGCAGTGACTGACGCGAGTATAGGCAGGTCCCGGAAAAAGGAACAAGATATGGCGGCCGCGATCGAGGCTAATATTGCTTCACAGAACATGGCGGAAGCAATAGCCGGAACAGCTAGATTTGGTGACATTACGGATATCTGCACTGGAACTACGTGCTGATTGATTTAGCGGCTATAAGGCTACTGCCTGGTTCTGAACCCTTTAATCATGAGGAATCGGCACCGAATGAATAAAACTGATGGGGTGCGGCAACACTTCAGTTACACAAATCCTTCGAGAATACCTCCTCAGGAATTCACCCCGCAGATCTGAGCGATCAGTCTGCCGTTGATTGCGGCAGAGGACCGGCACTACTGCTGTTCACGAAGGCTGACGTATCTCGGAAGCGGCCCTGGGCTGCCGGGAGGAACTTGCGACCTCTCGGTGAACGGGAACGCCTGGGACTCCATCTGCTCGTTGTACTCACGTGCGAGTCGATTGTACTGTTCGGTGTCATCGTGCCGCTGCTGCGAAGCTTCGGCCTGCTCGATGCGCTCAAGCAGGGACAGAAGCTTCTGGTAGCGGCCGAGCAGGCGACCATACACGAGGTATGGACTCTCTGCGACGGTGCCTCGATCCGAGGTCTTGAAGAAGCTCGGGTTTACGGTATAGCGGATGCCGAAGCAGACCGCCGTGAGCGCCAAGAGCGCGAGAAGACCGCCCAGCGGGTTAGTCGGCCTTGTGGAACCTTGTGGGTGATTCATGGAACAACCTATGGGAAAGGGACTATGGGAACATAGTCCGGACGTGCTTGAAACTGAGGTGACCGCACCTCTCCTCAAGTCGCCTAAAGCGGCAAACCACTGGAGAGGGCAATAACAATTCGTCTACCCGCTCTTCGAAATTAGCCCGACAGTTAAGAAACCGGAGCAGCGCCTTTAAAGTTAAGCGTCCCGCACTGCCGTCGTTAGGCGGGGGATGATGCTCCAAATTCCCGCGAAGATCAAGGCTAATGCTTGACATAAGTTTTTAATAGGCATAGACAGGGCTCATTCTTCAATGATGATTGTGTCGCGAAATCTCTTTTCGCGGATTCGTTCGACACTTAGGTCATTTTTCTTCGCAGTGCCTGCTGAAGAACTCTCTTTAAAATTTGGTACCTTATCCGAAGGAGGTGTTCCTCAAGGTAACCCATCGTGGGTCCTGTTCGCCTCTTTTTTGCTTCTCTAGAGAAGGAAAGAGATGACTGACTGGGATGATAGGGAAGAGATGGTCCGATTTGCGCGCTCGTGGGCAAAGGAACCCCCGCTGCCGCACTTCGCTCTCTTCCTTGGCGCCATCTTGCTATTCAGCGCTGTGGTTCGCCAATGTGTGTTTCTGCGCAGCTGGATCGAGACTGATTCGAACGTGACAGAACCCTGCATCTGGATCACGGCTGCGGTCGGGGCGATGCTCCTGATCGTCGGCAAGCTGACGCTGCGGTTTGTTTCTCACTGAGTGGATTGCAGCCTGAGTTTTGGCTTAGGCTGCATCCAGCTGGTGACTCGGGTTTTAACGGCGAAAGCTGCTAAGGAAGTTCGGAACACCTAACTTCGGCCCAACATTAAGCAAGCAAGTGGCTCTTTTTGGGCCTTTTTTGCTGTTTTTGCCCACAGTCTCTTACGTTTTCTCCAAACGATCCGTTAAAGGCCAACCAGGAGGGAACCACAGAATGAGACACCTAAAAATCACCGCATTAGCAAGTATGCTCTTCGGTTCAATGTTTCTAGCACCTAAGGCAATCGCCGCCGAGGCGAGTCTTCTTCCTAAATTGCGAGTCATTCTTCACGAATGGGAATGTCAGGTTGAGGACGTCCCTGAGGAATGCGATATCTTTATTTTCGTAAACTATTACGAGTGTTATTGCCTAGAGCTGGAATTTGCTGAAACCAAAATAGACCAGGATTATTTAATTCTTAAATAGTCCGCCGGCGGCTAGTGCAGATCTTTCCAGTGCTAGCCGCTCTTTCGTTACATCCTTTAGTCGCGCACAGAACTCCAGAAATAGGCCTTTGCCGACAGGCAAAACGGTCAATTCCTTACAAGCTTTGCTCATTTCTCAGGGCGCTACTTAACATCGCCTCACGCGCCATGCGGCAACCTCTTCATTTCGTGGAAGGTAGTTCATTCACATCCCTCTCTTGAGTGAATCTCCAGTTCGCAAAATCTTCGGGTGCTTGGCGCATCCAGTCTGAAGTCACCTCTGCGCTAAAGCCTCCCGAAGCTGCGATTGGAAAGTTGAGCTAAGCGGCTTCGCAGACTGCCTCATTCGGCACTCTCTGAAGCTGCAACTAGGTAAAAAGGTTTACCAAAGCTTCTGTGCAAGTGAAGTGATTGGTAAGTTTAATCAGTTTCTTGCTTCATGTGATGAGTCTGGGCTGATAGGCGAGCTGAGCTGGTCTGTATCTTCGGCGCATTCGGTAGAATGCACTGAAGATACAGGCTAGACGCAGTCTTTCCTGTGAGTAAGAGCGGACGACCGATGGCTCGCGTCGCCTAGGTCCGCTCTTTGACAACTTCGACGCACGAATCGCAACCAGAACTACGACCATGAAGAAATCGCTCATCGTGGGCCTTGGCGTCGTGGCGTGCCTCGCCGCCTGTGCCTCAGTGCCGGTGGAGGTCATGCGCGGCGACACGGACTGCTACACGTTCACCGCCCTCAACGCCGACGTCGGTAAGAGTACCTTCTCGGCCAGCGGCATCCACGTGGAGGCCGACACCAACTGCCCGAAGATCTCCCACGTCCACGTCGACGTCTTCGACGACGACAACGACAACGGTGTCTGGGACCCCGGCGAGCAGCGCTACTCGCAGACCGACGGTCAGGCCGATCCGCCTTCGACCTCGGTCACGACGGGTTCCCTCTCGGGCGGCAAGGCCACCCAGAAGGGCGGCACGACCTGGCACGCCACCATCACCAACGCGGACGGTGGCATCACCTCCCACGGCGGCACCTTCTAGATCGTTCGGACACAGGCCCAAAACGATCTTCGACATTTGAGCTGTCATCGTGCTCCTGCCGCTCGTAGTGGCTTAGGCACATGTCTGCTCGCAACTCTCAAGAAACCGAAACCAACTTCAACCAAGCAACTACCATGCAAAAGCGTACCAAGATCGCAGCCATCGCCCTGAGCGTCGGTGCCCTGATGGCCACCGCGTTCGGTCAGACCCAGGTCTTCCGGCAGTTCACCCAGGCGTTCCGGGCGAAGCTCGTCAAGCCGATCCCCGAGGTCACCTACTTCAACGGCAACGTCGGTGTCGAGTTCCAGATCAAGAACAACGGCTACTCCACCATCGGCTCGCGTGACCTGATCGTCGTCGACCTCGACCCCAACGCGCCGAAGCTGATGGGTGGGGTGACCGACGATCGGCCCCCGCTCTCCGGCACGATCGACGTCAACGGCACGATCGTCAACCTCGTGCCGCTGCCCAACGGCAACCTGAAGGCCACGATCCCGCAGTCGGCGATCAACTGGTTCTCGGGCAACTACCTGTCGGTCGACGTCTACGACGGGCCCCCGGACGCGAACGGCTACCCGACGGGTCAGCGCTTCGTCGGCTGGTCCACGGACGCCTACCTGTAGGACTGGGACGGTAGGTCGCGTTGTTCTGCGGTGGCGATGGTCCGAAAGGTCTGTCGCCACCGCACGCTGCTCTTCACTTGTCTTTGACATCTGATGTTTTGAATACCTAGTTGCAGCAGCAATCTGCATTCTTATGCGGCTTGGGGAATGTCGCAATTTCCCCAAGCTGCAATTAGCGAAAGCGTTATTGAAAGGTTTTGTACGGAAACAGGTTCTCGGCTTCCGGTCCGCATTCTTTGATTCCTTCCGTTACCGCTTCAGCGGGAGAAGTCAGAGAATGTGGACCAACTAACCCCGAACTCTTTTCACAGGAGGCCCTGAATCATGAAGTGTCTGATCGCCGTCGCCGCGTTGCTGTCTGCCTTGCTGAGTGCAGGCTGCGCAAGCACACCGGCGGCATCCCAAGACTCGATCACGTTCCACTCGAACGCGAACGAGCCGACCCGGATCGAGATCCTCGCACCGCCCCGGTGTGTCGGCAAGGTTTCCTGGCTTCGTGCTCAGGAGACCGCGACCGAGAAGCTGCGCATCATCACGTCCTTCCGAGTCACCCTGTTCGAGGACATCGACGGGAATGAACGGTTCGACGAAGCGGATCGGCAGCTGGACTACGCGTACGGCAAGACCGAGCTTCCGTCCTGGTTCATCGAGGTCAGCGGTTTGACGATCCCATCAGGGGTCAAGCTGAACCGGCTTCGCGTGCTTGCTGAGGTGGAAACCACTCTCGGCAACAAGAGCACGGTGTTCCGGATCTAGACAGCCGCGCCGCTGCACGGGCTGGCAGCTGGGAGCAAACTACTGCTCCCGGCTGCCTCTGCCTACCTCGCCAAATGTTAGTTGCGAATTGCAGCCTTAATCTTTTCAGCATGGGTAGTTCAATCATCACATGCACTTCAGTTTTAACCTTACTCGCGTGAGCTTTAACTTGAGGTGCATGTACGTCCGCAAATGCGGTTTTGTATGAGGTGCATCCTTCGAACGTGAGTGAGCGTAGCTAAGGCTCCGCTGCTAACCCGCTTCTCAAGGCCCGTAACCAATGGTGAACCCATGAAACGACCCATCATGCGACTTCCGGCTATCGCTGCGATCGCACTTGTTCTGGCGGCAGTTGCTGCAATTCTTTCGGCACCGGAACTCTTCGGAAGTTCTCCCGAGAGAGCTCGAGTCAGTCTGGGCGGCGAACGCACGATTCCTGCCCACGCACGGCCTCTCAGCATGCACTACGAGGCGCCGAAGCTGGTCGAATCGGAGCTTGCCGAGACGGAGATCTCCTCAGGCAGCCGGGTCCCAGTAGCCGTCGACGCAGAAGTCGAGTCGGCTGAGGCATACGAGGAAGTCGCAGACCCCTGCTCCGAGCTTCGCGATCAAGTCGAGCACTTGCTCAAGTTGCTCGAGCAAACTCCGGATGAACTGCGTAGAGAGGCTTTCTCCTCCGCGGAGATGGGAACCTTCTTCGAGATGGAGATGTCCGCGATGGCGGAGGCAGTGATCGCCGGCAAGGATCGTCTGCAAATCCCCAACGACTACTACGACATCGACTTCAGCTCACAAGGCGAGCTAACCTGCTGGTGGATTCCCGATTATGGAAGCAACTACGTCGGGGGTCCTCCGCAGAGTGTCAAGCTGCTCGTGTGGGATCCGCAGGTTGGTTACCCGCAGGAGAGCGTCCTCGGCCCATCTGAACATGCACGATGGGTGATGCTCTACGCTGGTCTTCACCGGAGCGAGAACGGAAGCTACCCGGCTGCCTACTTCTCTCGCTACTAGCGGTTCGTCCCGGGCAGCGCTTAAGCTGTTCGTTTAAGGTTTCTTGTTACGGCAGGACGTACATGAAACCTCTTATATTTACTGAAATCGGAATTTTTCACTCGAGTGGCCGTTTTTTTACGAATTTCTGCCGAAGGGGTGAATAGTTCTCGAGTTTGACCGCTTCGCGCGTAGCCGGTGGTTAATTCCTCATAAAGAGTCTGGATTTCTCTCCATAAAACCGCCCTTACTAGTGTTGGTAAAGCCAAAGGAGCTTACGCCATTCTTTCAGCTAAGTAGCTGACATTACCCTGTATTTATGTTGACGAGAGGAAGCTATCCCGAGTGAATAGCTAGACAATTTGGCGATTATTTAGTAACTAACTCGGTATTCGAGGTTGAGGGACCTCGCAGCATGATGGGGAGTTACGCATGAGAAAGTTGACCGCAAAAGACCGCGATCTGCTTCGCGTTATTGAGTTGAAAGGAAATTCGTCCGTAACGTCGCTCATGCGAGAGACCGGATTTCGCGAGCACACTATTCGATATCGTCTCGATAACCTAAGACGTCATAATATTATCGAACCGGCGCGGCCTTTTGTGAACACCTATCTGCTTGGGTACACAGAATACGCGATATATGTTTCGTTTCAGCCCTCCAAACAGTCGTCAATTGATGCCCTACTTGAATACTTAGTTGCTTCGCCGATGGTGCCTTGGGTTTCCGAGCTGGGCGCTGATCATCCTTATATGTTCTCGATCCTGGCGCGCTCGATCGATGACGTAATGAGCGAACTGAGTCGCATTTCTTCGGTATTTGGTCCAATTATAGCGTCGCGATCGGTCTGTGTACGAAGTCGAATTACGTACTTCGGCCGTAAGCACCTATCTAAGAAGTTCAACACTATTCGTCCGCTGAAACTTGCACGAGATTCTCGAGCTTGCCGATTGGACGAAACGGACAATCTGGTGTTAAGCCTGCTTGCTTCAAGTAACGGCAACAGCTGCAGACAGCTCGCTGAGGTGGGTGATATCCCGTTAACCACTTTTAAGCGCAGAAAACGGTCGCTCGAAAATAGCGGAGTAATCGACGGTTACTACACCCCCATTATTTCGGGCGTGACGGGGCTCAGCAAATTCAAGCTCGCGATAAACAGCAAATCTACTGACGACAGTGTACAGAAGAAGCTCTACAGCTTCGCGGAAGCTCATCCGAATGTATATTATCTTGTTGAATGCTTAGGGGAGTGGAACTACGAGATAGGGGTAGAGGTAGAGGACCGCCGGTGCGTCCTGCCGATAGCAAGCGAAATCCGAAGCATTCTTGGAGAATCAAATGCGGACATTCGCAACATTCCCCTGTTCGACTACAAGAAGTTTGACCCTTATCCGCAGCGAAAGTTAGCCGCTGCCGACCTCGCTTGCGGTCTGGCTGCCTTAGACACAAGCGGCAACTATGAGCTTGTTCGCTGGCAGGGAGCAGCATAGAACCCGAGACTTGGTCCATTTTAAACTAAATATCATCCTAAAATTAGTATAAATTGCAGAGAAGTGTCCTAGCACTCAGAATGCAAGCCTGAGAGTTTTGGTCTTTCTCAGGCGATCGTCATTGTGGATCAGATACGACTTCTCACGCCACGCAGGACTTCGTCCTGTTTGGTGTGAGTGCAACTCCTCCTACCATCCGCCAGCCGCTGGCGGCTGAGCATCACAAGGTTACAGCAAAGGAACACAATTGAAGTTCAACTTCGATCCTCTCACTTTATTGAGGGGCGACGAAGAGCGAGAAGGCGATATTGCTCGACTTCGCGTGCTCGTCGATCCGGTCACCGGACTGTGGAACAACGCATATCGGTATGCAACGATTGTTCTCGCTCAGCAGTGGGCTGCGCAGACCGGTGAGCCGCTCTACTATTTGGAAGCAGACCTGTCCAATCTGGGCGGAGTCAATGAGGTGCTCGGAAGCAACACACTTTCGAACAGGCTCTACCTCGCACCCGTCGCTCACATGTGGCGAGTTCGGACCGAGCAGATTGCTCGGCAAGGCGAACTCGGCTGGTCTCTGGCATTTCGTCATGGCGGCGACGAGGTATCTGCGCTAATCGGCGGTGTTCTAGAAGAGCCCGCCGATAAGTCAAACGGACATCCGATTTCGGGACCACTCGACGGCCTGCATCGTGATGTGATCGAATACGGCCGCATGGTCGGGCTCGACAAGACGCCTCATCCGAAGGGCGGCAAGCAGGGGATCGGTCTCTACTATGGTTTCACTCGTGTGACTCCAGGCGAAGATCCGGAGCAGGCTTTTAGCCGCGCCGACCAACGCGTCGCGATATACAAGCGACGATGGAAGCAATCCTGAATTGGCTGAAGGCTCTCGCAGCAAGAGGTTCATACCAAAGGTCGAGTTGCCTCAGCCTTCCATCTCCAGACACTAATCGTATGGGCATTTGTTAGAATGTACTGACACCCTCGCCGGCGAGGTAGCCGGTTGTCCAGGCGCTTTGGAAGTTGAAACCACCGGTCAGACCGTCGATGTCTAGGATTTCGCCGGCCAGATGCAGACCGGGGACGACTTTGCTCTCCATCGTAGCGAAGTCAACCTCGCTTAGGTCGACGCCCCCGCAAGTTACAAACTCTTCCTTAAAGGCACCCTTGGCTGAAACCTGAAAAGTGCCGGCAGCCAGTTCGTTCTGCAGCTGCTTCAATGTCTTGTTTCCGACCTCGGCCCAGCGTTTCTCCTCAGAAATTTGCACCGCTTCAAGCAATCTATGCCATAGCCGTTTCGCTACTCCTTGCGCAGCGGTGTTGCGCGGCTTCTTTTTCGGACTACTGTCCCTCACCAAGACCAAATCTTCCCAAATCTCGCGCTTGCTCTTGCCGAGCCAGTTCACAGTCAGCTTCGCGTGGTAATTGCTCTCAAACAATTCGCGGGCAGCCCATGCTGAGAGTCGAAGCACAGCCGGACCCGACAAACCCCAGTGAGTTACCAGCAGCGGACCTTCCGCCTCGAAAGTCTTGCCGCCGCAGCAAAGTGCCAAGGATGCGTTGTCCGTCGATAAGCCGGACAGACCTTGGAGTCGAGAGTCATCGATACCAAAGGTGAACAAGGAGGGCACCGGGGACACAATCTTGTGCCCCAGTTCCTGGACGATGCGGTGACCAGCCTTGGCTCCGCCGGGAGTTAGGACTACACGATTAAATCCAATTTCCGTAGGTTTATCCGCAATGTTCAACGAGAAACTTTCTCCTACATGCTTGACTGCAGAAACCTTGTTTCGTGCTTGAATTTGAACACCAAGTTTCCTTGCCTCGTTTACTAGGCAGTCAATGATGGTCTGGGAAGAGTCGCTGATCGGAAACATTCTCCCGTCACTCTCTCGTTTTAATCTGACACCTCGTGATTCGAACCACTCCACGGTATCGGCGGCTTGAAATCGATGGAAGGCAGCGCGCAGTTCGCGCGCCCCCCGGGGGTAGTGGCTCACGAACTTCTCAACATCGAAGCATCCATGGGTTACATTGCAGCGTCCACCGCCGGAAATTCGTACCTTAGCTAGAGGCTTTGCATTTGCCTCGAAAATGCAGACTTCCGCCGATGGCAATTCTTGAGCAGCTTTAATTGCGGCAAAAAAGCCGGCAGCCCCACCTCCAATTACAGCTATTTTCATAGATTTCGTCTTTAGTCCGAACGTTTCCGATTGTATTGTCGTTAGGTAGAACGTTATCCCTGATGAGGATTGTCTTTCAAGTGCTCAAGCTGCGATGAAGAAAGAAGTTGAACTCCGCCTAACTCCCGACGAATTTGACGATAGCGCAATCCACGGCGCTTTGATCGCTAAAGCTGCGGGTGTTTCACTCGACCGAGTTGTTGAAACTCGGCTGGTGCGCCGAAGTATCGACGCACGGCATAAACGAGTGCGGTTCATAACGCGCTACCTAGTTGGAGTCGATGAGCCGCTTGAGCCGCAGTCTGTCTCGGAGAGGGCGTATCTGCAGGTTGGGAGCGAACAGCCTGTGGCAATAGTCGGAGCTGGCCCGGCTGGATTGTTTGCTGCTTTAAGACTGATTGAGCTGGGCCTTAAGCCGGTTATCATAGAGCGGGGCAAAGCTGTTCAAGAACGGCGGCGCGATATCGCCAAAGTGTCAAAGGGACATGCCGTCAATCCCGACAGCAACTACTGCTTCGGCGAAGGGGGAGCCGGCACGTTCTCTGACGGAAAGCTCTATACGCGGGCGACCAAGCGAGGTGATCTGACTCGAATACTTCAGACGCTGGTAGCGAATGGAGCCCCGACCGACATTCTGATAGATGCGCATCCGCACATTGGAACCAACAAACTTCCAGCCGTAATTGAGAATATTCGGCAGACAATTCTCGATTTTGGCGGCGAGATCCTCTTTGGTGAGCGCGTCGTGGATTTTGAAATCCAGAGCGGGACACTGGCCGGGCTGAAAACAAACACCGGCTTGAGAATCGAAGCTTCCGCAGGCATTCTGGCTACCGGGCATTCAGCGCGCGATATATTTTCTGTGCTGAGGAAGCATAATATTCAGCTTGAGGCGAAGCCGTTCGCGCTTGGGGTTCGAGTCGAGCATCCACAGGAGCTAATCGACGAACTTCAGTATGGTGTATTCGCGGGTCATCACTGTCTTCCCGCCGCTTCTTACGCGCTAAAAGCTCAGTCAGGCAGCCGCGGGGTCTTTTCGTTTTGTATGTGTCCGGGAGGAGTCATTTGTCCCGCCGCCACTGCGGACCGCGAAGTCGTTGTGAACGGCTGGTCTCCGTCCAAACGAAATTCCTATTTCGCTAATTCCGGAATTGTTGTCGAGGTTTCGACGGAAGATCTACTGGCCTATGGCGACGATCAGGTCTGGTCTGGCGTGGAACTGCAAATGGCGAACGAGCGGCGCTCGTTTGAGGCTGGCGGCGGAATGTTGAAGGCACCTGCGCAGCGACTGGAGGATTTTGTTGAAGGTCGTGCTTCGGTGTCACTTCCGCGCTGCTCGTACAACCCTGGGATTACTTCGGCGATGATTGCTGACGTACTGGACGCTCAGATTGCTGCTCGTCTCAGAGAAGGTTTTATTGCATTCGGTAAGAACGTCAAAGGCTACCTGACAAACGAAGCAATAATTGTCGCAACAGAATCGAGAACTTCTTCGCCCATTAGGATTCCACGCAGCGCACAGACCTTGATGCATCCCACGGTTGACGGGCTCTTTCCTTGCGGTGAAGGTGCCGGATACGCCGGCGGGATTATGTCAGCCGCAATAGACGGCGAGAAAATTGCGGAAGCCGTAAGCAGGTTCCTACGGTAACGCAAACCGGGCCGGTTCAATACTTGCAGATGATGAAAGCACCGACTGCGCACAGCGCGCAGGAGACTCCCCGCTGAAGCATGTTCTCGCGCTCTTGAAGCAGTGCGGCACCGAACAGGAATACTACAACTACGCTGGTTTGAAGAATCGCGTATGTAGTTGAGACATTTCCGAGTTCCAGAGCCTTGAGAACAGCCGAGTAGTTCAAGGCGCAGAACACTGGAATAGCGAGAACTTTACCTTTGCTTTCTCGGATTGAGTCAGGAATTGCGTTTATCTTATGCGGTGCGATTGCTGCGTAGATCACTCCAGGTATGTAAAACGCGGAGACGGCAAGTGTCATGCTGTCGACCTGCGTAGTCAGATACTTAGTAAGCAGCATGTTGCTTGCTAACAGCAAAATTGAGGTTAACTTATAACGGACACCAACCGATTGACCGGCAGCTTTCCTAATGCAACCGCTGATATCGGTAGTTCTTGCCGCCGAGGCGACAATCAGCGCGGCGGCCAAGAACGCGGGG
>JAUIIP010000249.1 GCA_030431555.1 bacterium | reverse complement strand
GCACCGCGGATTCATTTAGAATCGGCGCCTCAACTGCCGCGCCGATTGAAAAGACAAAAGCTGCAGGTGACGCAAATACACAGTCCGGTTCATTTGGTGTGACTGAAGGCGGCGACACCCGATTTCGCGGCAATAACCGCAGGGCAGTCGAGCAGGCCGCAGATGCAATAAAGAAACTCAGGGCTCTTCAGTCCGGCGACTCTCCTCTCGATAAGACCATTCTCGAATCCGGTGAATTCTATAAGAAGACGATAGTTTCCCAGCCAGTCCCAGGGTCGCAGCCTACTCCAAAGCCGACTCCTATGTTGAATGAGTCGATAACAGCTCAGACTAAGACTCCCGGTGCTCTTGGAGCGAAGATGCTTCCGAAGGAGGAAGGAGCCCCGGTGAAACTGACTCTGGTAGTAAGCGCGTTTCCCGAATCTCATTTACGCAAGCAGCTCGCATTGCTTCGTAGAGTTCATGTTGAACAGAAAGTTCCGATTGGCGATGTCATTGTAGCTGGCGGCTATAAAATGTTTATGGTTGACCAGCGTAAGGTTGCTCAGGACTACGCAAAGGTTGCAGAAAGAGCTGCTCGGTCGCGGCAGAGCTACCCTAGGTCCTCGGGCGACATTGAGAAAATGATTAGCCGTGGGGACGTAGACTCTTTGGCCGTGGCCGCAAATGTCGAGTTTTCACCCAGGATTATGCGGCAGGCGTTTGATGTGAGTGATGAACAGGCTGTGGAGGTTCTGAAGAGTGCGTCGAAATCTGAATTAAGAAAAGCAAAATGGACCACATTATCTCGCAAGTCTCTTCAGTTTGCCGCGGCCATCAACAACATGTCGAGTGAAGAGCGTAAGCGACTGACTGAAATTGCGGCTAAGAAGTACGCCGATCCCGAAAATCTACCGAGCTTTGCTCCGGATCCATACGCCAACCTAGCGAGGTTGGGCCTTTATCCAAGCCGCATGGCCAATATGCCGCCTTTTCTGAGAAGCCTCAAAGTTCAGACCTCTCCTGTATGGCTTATTAGCATTGGAAATACGACTCACATTTTTGAGGGAGAATACGATCCTCGACAGCTGTTTTCGGTCGACGGGAAATTTATCGGTCCGCGCTCTTAGCTCATGTGCTATATGTTGGGTGTTGACGGGGGTAATATGCCTATTCGATATGCATTAATAATAGCAGTGCTGCTGACCTGTGCTCAGTCAGCGACTGCTCAATCTGCGCCGGACGCTGAGGCACCGGTGAGCGGTGAAGTCGTACGCCATAAGCCGCGAAGCGGGATGCCTTTCCCGCGATCCAATTCAAGTGATAAATTTCTTGATACCGGGATGATTTATCGACTTCCCAAGCCCTCCCGCAACGAAAAGCTCAAAGATGTTCCGCGCAAAGGTAATTATCTGATGAAGCTGCCGAAATGCGCCGAAAGCAAGACTCGCCGCACTGAGATTTTTCATTACACCATGCAGACGGCAAACTACGACATCACCTTCTACGACCCCAATGACCGCAATCAGGTTCGCGGTGCGCAAGCTGCCAAAAGCAAAACAGTTCCCTATAGGGGCGGCCGCCTGCTCGACCTTAAGAAGAACCCGGATGAAGCGTTTCAACTTTTAGCAATGCCGCTCAACGTGGAATGTTTGCCTACACGCTTTACCGTCGTGCTCGAGAATAACAGACGATTTATTGAACACAGAGAAGGAACACATGCTTGGAAGTCGGCAAGTTCAGTGAAGTGAGGCTGACTTAGAGCGAATAATTTAATGTTCAAGAACCTAGTATTGTGCAGCATTACGCTGATTCTCGCCTTTTGCAGCATAGTTTATGAACTGCTGCTCGGGCAGGCTCTCTCGGCGTTCCTGGGAAATACTGTATTGAGATACAGTGTAACCGTCGGCCTATATCTGCTTTCCATGGGTATTGGTTCGTATTTTGCCGAAGGTCGATTTATTCGATACTCCGCGCTGACCTTGTTGTGGATCGAGCTTTTTCTCGCGCTTGTCGGAGGCAGTTCAATTGTTGCCCTGCACTTGGTGCACGCTGCTGAGCTGGGGGATCTTTCCATATTTCTCTTCGGCCACATGCTTATAATTCTAATCGGGGTACTTACAGGCTTCGAAATTCCTTTGTTGATGGATCTTTGGCGAAGAAAGAACCAGCGAGAGGGTTTTACTATTCTCGGAGTTAATTACTTCGGCGCTTTCCTCGGAACGATCGCATTTGCGCTAGTTTTTTATCCGACAACCGGCCTTGTAGGCACCGCTTTCCTTATTGCTTTATTGAACGCGGTTGCAGGGATGTTTTTAGTTCTGTTCGGAAGAGATTTTAGAAAGGCGAAGCGTAAGCGATTCGCTTTCGCAGCGATTTTCCAGCCGTTGGTGGCCGTGATCTTTACCGCCTGCATTATGTATTCGCGTCCGATTGAGGCGTATCTTCAGCAATTGTACGTCTCGGTAGGGGGAGCTTGATGCAGGAGTTCGGCAAACATTACTTGGTCGAGCTAATCGAATGTGATCCGGAAGCACTCTCCTCTTCTGACATTGTAGAGTCAGCGATGCTGGAAGCTGCTAAAGCAAGCGGTGCAACCTTGCTCGAAAGTGCTTTTCATCAGTTTGAGCCGCAAGGGGTAAGCGGCTTTCTTTTTATTGCCGAGTCGCATTTCTCTGTTCACACCTGGCCGGAGGCAGCTTATGCCGGCGTGGATATTTTTACTTGCGGCGAAACGATGAACGCACAAGCGGCAATTGATTTATTGACCAAAGCGTTCTCTGCCAAGCGAACCGATGTTAAGACTATGCCGAGAGGAATAAAAGAAGACTGACCCTATGCCGGCGATTTATTTCGTAACATTCGTTCTGGCGGGATGCAGCATTCTTTATGAGCTGCTCATCGCGCAGACACTGGCAGTGTTGGCCGGCAATACCGTGATTTGGTACAGCCTGACGATTGGACTCTATCTGGGTTCAATGGGTTTCGGAGCGCTAATTTTTGATCGGTCGAAAGATCGCACTGCGACATGGGAGCGGTTGTTTCAGATCGAACTAATGCTTTCAGTGCTTGGCGCTATGGCTCCAATGTTGCTGCACTTTGGCCGAACCGTTACGGCGTTTGGCGTCTTGCATGGGGACGCGATGCTGGTCATGCTCTCGTTCTTTCCGGCTACGTTGTTCAGCATTATCTCAGTCGGAATATTAAGCGGTGTTGAGCTGCCATTATTGATGCGTGCAGCTTCAGAGCGTTTGCCGGAGGATAATCCGGCTAACCGTGTTTTAGCTGCGGATTATCTCGGTTCATTAGCCGGAGGCTTATTGTTTCCGCTGCTGCTTGTTCCGAGTTTAAACGAATTCTCAATTGGATTTGTAGTGTCTGCAGTTAACCTGCTTGCAGCGCTCGTGATCTTTTTTTGGAAGCTTCGGAGGGTATCTTCTTGGCCATTTAGAAGCGTTCTGGTTGCAGGTATTGCCTTATGCCTGCTGGCGGGTCTAGTCGGATCTTCCCGCATAGAACAATATTTTCTGCGCAGATATTATTATTTTCAATCGTATCCCGATTCTTTGGGAGAGATGCTAACAGGAATGGAAAATTTTCCTTATGTCGACCGTCGGATGTCTGCATATCAGAAAATTGACTTCGTCGACCTGGGTAAGAGCGATGTCTCGGACTACCTGGTAGACGCGTACAGCAAGAAGTACAAGCGAGACAAGCAATATCCCAAAGGCAAAGCGCTGTTTATTAACGGCGATCCGCAATTGTTTTCCAGCTTTGACGAGGTTTACCATGAGTATTTTGCTCATGTGCCAATCATCCATCACCGGATGGTGCCGGAGAAGGTTCTTGTTCTTGGGGCGGGTGACGGGCTGCTCGTGAAGGAGCTCGTCAAATATGGTTCCGTAAAATCGATAACTCTTGTCGACATCGATCCGGTAATGATCGATATGGCGATGTCTCATCCGATTTTGTCGAAGATGAACGGAGGGTCGCTGAAAGATCCTAGAGTGAATGTCGTTATCGGAGATGCCTATCAGTTCGTTAAGAACGGTGAGGAAGAATTCGACGCAATCTATTTAGATTTTCCCAACGCATCGGACTACAACATCGCACGTTTGTATTCGCGAGAGTTTTACAGTTTCGTTAGGCGTCGCCTGTCGAAGGGTGGATACGCTGTGATGAATGCCAACGGAATAGATGAACTTACGCCTCCAGATGAATACGGCACACAGCGGCCGCTTCCTTCGAACGAGTGGCCGACTTACTGGAGTACGATTAAAGCGGCTGGATTTGAGAACGTGAAGCCTTACTTCAGCAATTTGGAGCCGCATAATCCGTTCGCATATTCGATCGTTGAGAATTTGAAGCTCGTACAACTCCCGAGCACAGCGACGTTTGAAGAGAGAGCTTTGGCCATAAGCCGGTTTGTCTCTTACCACATTTATACACTGCAGTATGGCTTCATTATGATGTACAACGGACCAAGAGACCCTCAAGGGGCTTTGGAGGATCCGAAAATCCGGCTGGATGTGTTGAATTCTGTAAGATATCAGCTGGCATTTCGGCTGTATTTGCCCGAGCCGGATGAGGTTGATCCGGATCGGGTAAATACAATCATGAGACCGTCGATTTTAGGCGGACCTCTATTCTCGATTCGAATGCCGTTTATGACGGCGCATTAACTTGGCTGCGTGGATTTCTACTTGCGAAGCAGTTCTTCCATTGTCTGCATTCGTACGGGGCGTTCTTCGTTTGGGCCCAAAAAGACTTCCAGCGAGGGAAACAGCCATTTGTCATCCCGCTTCTCCATCAGTACTTCTCCGGTCTCCATCGGGCCCTCAAGATCTGAAGTAACAGTTACGTAGGCCTTGTCACCTTCGATTCGTGAAGAACCTACTTTGTAGGTGGCTTTGACAAAAGTGTCGCGTACCTTGTCGAAGGCGACCTTCATGTCTGCAGACATCTGCGTGACAGTCATCTTCAAATGATCTCGGTCAATTCTGCTTCTTTCTTTCTCGGGAACGGTTTGAACGAAAGCTTCTGCCTCCTGCTGCAGAGACTCTCTTGGCGTCGCGATCTTAGTGTGTACATATATTCGATAGTCCTCCCCGTTTCGCAGGTTCATCATCACCAGCTCTTCGGGCGGAATTTTCTTAAAAGCCTTGTCCCAGTCGACATACTCCAACAGCACTAACAAACTGTTAGATTCTTTGAGGCGTTTTACTGCTTCGCGGATTGTGTCGTCAGGCGAAAGAATTGAAGAGGATTCGGCAAGGGCATCGGATGCAGCAGTCGAGGCAGTGATGAAACCACTACAGAAAAGAACACACAGTAGAACGACTAAAGAACGAC
>JAUIIP010000010.1 GCA_030431555.1 bacterium | reverse complement strand
TGCCCGCACTAAGCGTAGACACATCGACGCCATCTGTGGGTTGTCGATCGAAAGCCTCAAGCGCGCGCCTTAGAGCAAGCAGCACGTGTTCAACATCCAGTGGCTTTTCTATGCAGTCAAATGCGCCGCGATCTTTTGCCTCGAGCGCATTGGCAATCGTTGCGTGACCGGAAATCATTACAACCTGCGCCTGCGGAGCTGCTTGTCGGATTCGTTCAAGGGTTTCCAAGCCGTCCCAGCCCGGCATCCAGATATCCAGAAAAACCACTGCCGGAGATTGAGCATGGACCTGCTCAAGCGCCTGCGGCCCATCATGCGCAACGACTGTCCTGTAGCCTTCATCGCTGATAACATCAGACAAGGTCTGACAAATCGGCGCTTCGTCATCCACAATCAGCACCAGGGGGCTGGTGCCTGAAGTTGTCTCATGACTCGTGGGTGCGGCTTGCATTCTCACTCCTCGCTGCCTATCCGACAGCAAACTGCTTTACTTTCTCGTCAAGTATAATTGTTTGCTCTCTGTCTGGTCCGACTGAAAAGCCACCGACGCGGCAGCCTACCAGCTGCTCGATGTTCTTGATAAACTGCTGGGCCGTCTGCGGCAGGTCTTCGAACGCGCGAACGCCGGTAATGTCTTCGCTCCAACCATCAAAGCTCGTATAATTAGCTTTAATACGGCCGGTGTTTAGACTCGACGGCGGAATATCCTCAATCGCCTCACCGTCTAGATCGTATGATGTGCCGACCTTGACCTGCTCTAAACCGCTTAGCACGTCCATCTTTGTTAAGATTATCGAATCGATGCCGTTTAGCCTAACTGCGCGCCGAACAGCTACCGCATCAAACCAGCCGCAGCGACGCGGCCTTCCGGTAACTGTGCCGTATTCCCCACCTTTGTCACGCAGCATATTGCCTTGCTCGCCATGATCTTCGGTCGGGAATGGGCCGCCTCCCACACGGGTGCAGTAAGCTTTGCAGATCCCCACAACGTAATCGACGTGCTTGGGGCCCATACCTGCGCTGACGCAGGCGTAACCCGCGACAGTGTTGGAAGAGGTCACATACGGATAAGTTCCGTGGTTGATATCGAGCAAGCAGCCCTGCGCTCCCTCAAACATTACAACTTCGTTTCGACCGACGGCATCGTTTACCTCTACGCTTACGTTGCTGACGAAAGGCCGAAGCGTTTCGCCGATATCGCAGAGATACGAAAAAATATCGTCGGGGTTAAAAACTTCGCTTGAGCCTAAGACCGACTCGAGGTAGGCGTTCTTGGCGGCAACGTTGCTGTTCACCAGCTCTCGCAAGTGATCCTTGTTAAACAGATCAGACAAGCGAATGCCGGACCGAGAAACGGCATCCTCATACGCCGGGCCGATGCCTCTGCCTGTAGTGCCGATCTTGGAATCAGCCCTTGCAGCCTCACGCGCCTTATCAATCGCGACGTGATAAGGAAGGATAAGCTGAACTTCACCGGAAATACCGAAGCGCTCCGGAGTAACCGCGACTTGAATGTCGGCAAGGCGCTGAATTTCGTCGAGCAGAGCGCTGGGATTCACAACAACACCGGATGCCAGCAGACATCTGGTGTTCGACCTGAGAATGCCTGAGGGTATTAACTGAAGTGCCGTTTTCTGACCTTCAACAACAAGTGTGTGACCCGCGTTGTTTCCACCCTGAAAACGAACTACTAGATTAGCGCGCTCTGTAAGGTAGTCGACAATCTTGCCTTTACCTTCATCGCCCCACTGAACTCCAACAACAATTACGACAGGCATTATTTCAGGTCCTTAGATAAAGGATTTATTGACTAGGCTAACCCTGACGAAGGCAAACAGCTCCGTCAGCCTTCCTTGACTGCTTAGTCGCGCGAGGTGACTCGGTGCTCGTCGAGCTCTTCGTCACTGTAGCCCTCGGTTACCTTGATATTAATGTCTATATAAGCTTTCTGATCTTCCGGAACTTCGTCGTCCTCGTATATCGCCTCTACGGGGCATTCCGGTTCGCAGGCACCACAGTGAATGCACTCGTCTTGGTGGATGACAAGCATACCGAAATCACCCGGCTTAGCGGGCTCCTTGCCTGCCTTCTCGTTTAACTCCTGACTGCCGTAGTCGTAGAAACAATCTACCGGACATACCTCCACACAGGAGCGATCCTTAGTGCCGACGCACGGCTCAGTCACGACATAAGCCATATTTTCCTCCGTCCTATCGCGGAATTAGCCCCCGTTTGTCTATACTACCCGTCCCGGGCTTTGAAAAGCGTGTACTAAGGACTGCAGCGGGCCAGCTAAATAGCGACAACGATTACAAAACCGGCACTGTCTATCATCAATTACGGGGGATGTCGAGCAGGAGACCGCTACAATTCACGACTATATATATAGAGTATAGGCCCGACCCGGATTCGAACCGGGGAATAAAGCATTTGCAGTGCTCCGCCTTACCACTTGGCCATCGGGCCCGATGCGTCAGGCAGTTGTATCTGCCGGCGTTGCCTGGGTCAAGGCTGAGAAAGAATACTTACGTGCTGCGCCAGAGCGGCATCATGTATAAACCGCCGCTCCACGTCCTTTCTAGCCTCCCGGACAATTCGCTCCCTGAGCGTTTTGTCGCGCAATACCCGCGCCACGGCATCCGACAAACTGCCTTCAGCCTCGAGATCGAAAGCCAAGGCATTTTCCTCGTTGCGAATCTGCTCACTTAAACCGTAAGCCGTAGTGCTTACGAGCGGAATTTCATACGCGAAAGCTTCAAGGGGAACCAACGGACTTGACTCAACGCGCGACGCCACAACCACCACATCGCTAGCCAAATAATAGGGAACGACATCCGCGGTTTCTTCGACAAACTGCAGACAACTCTCCAGCCCCAGCTCCCTGGCCTGAATCTTTAGTGCATCAAGAAACTCCCCGCGCCTCGCTCCGACTATCAACAACTTAAGCGATTCCTCAGACTCACTCTTAAGCTTCGCCATTTCTTTGATAAACACATCCTGGCCTTTGCGCTTAGTGGTCGTACCGATAATAGAAACGACACGCACGTTTTGCTCAAGCCCTAAGCGTTTGCGCGCTGCTGCCTTATCTAGACTGCCGCGCGACTGATCTACCAGCCGCAAATCGATACCATTTGGAATTACATGAATCGCTGCCGTGCGGGCGATATCTCGGTAAATATTCGCTGAGGCATGCGAAACAAACACCAACTCGCTAGCCCCTGAGAGAATATCGCAAAACTGCATGCGTATCCGCGGGTCAGTGTCCGGATAAGCCTCCAGCGGATTAATGCATTCGTGAATTGTCCAGACGCTTCGCAGCGAACAGCGCCTAGCACCGTCAACAGCCCAAAAACAGTCCAAAGTGTTTGCGAAGACCACCGCGGGCTCGAAGTCTCGAAGCAACAACTGAAATGCCTCTTGCGCGCGATGATAGCGACTCCAAGTCTGCGCGACCATGCTGCTGTCTTCAATAATCCGGACTTCAACTCCGAGGCGTTCAAGCTTGGTACGAAGTGCTCCATCACGAGATGATACCACCATCACTTCAGTCCCGGGGTCGGAAACCTGCAATTTGCTTACAACATCAAACAAAACCGCGGGAGCGCCTTCAGTATCTGATAAATTGTGCGTCGCAAAAAGAACTCGCTTAGACCTAGCTCGCTGCTCCGCGCGACTGCGTCCCTCGGGCAGGATTCGCGCCGCATTCGAAGCCGCACCCAGCGCGAAACCTGCTGCCTTTCGAACTCCGCGTTTGGCAGAACCTTGCCACTCGCTAAGCTGTTTCACGTATGCGTTAACTCTTCGCCGCGCATCCGCACTTGAGAATCTCAGTCTTCGACCCTCGACCCATGCCAACAAGTCTAATTCACCGGGAACACGGCCCAGTACGAACGGATTGAATCTTACGTTAAAGCCATAATCCGACCCCGCGGCGCAAGGCAGGAAACGGTTTGCAATGTCCTGCCGCTCCAGCCGCTCAAATTCAATCTCGAAGTTACTGTTCCCGCAAACGCTAATCGAACGCAACGGACTGTGAAGTTCAAAATCTGCCGAAGCGCCCTTAGGCCCAATAAACCAGCCGCTGAGCCGAAGGCGGCCGTCCTCTTCAAGCCTTACGTCCTCAATTTCACCGCATCCCGACTCCAGTAAAGAATGGAAATTCCCAGGTGCCCAAAAAAGCGGAGGGGCATCTAGCAACAGTGCCTCTCCCGACTCAAACAGAACATTCGCCTGCAACGAGCAACCGGCTCTTGAGCGCTGCGCTGCCTCCAGTCTCCCGACAAATTGTTGCCGTGCAATCGTGCCTGCGAAACAACTGTGCTTACCGGCAACGTCAGGCAGCGAAACAAAGATCTCGGGACTCCATAGACCGCATTCGCAGCGCGTCGCATGCTCACCGCAAAGCAGAAGATCAACAGAACTAATCGCATCGCCCCTTCGGCCGGCCCATCCGCGAACCGCAAGGAAGTCAGACGACAAGGGGAAATTCGTCGGGTAGGTGAACCCGCCCAGCGCATCACCCCAGCGCTCCCTGGGGTAGAGTTCAAATAGCACCGAGTTTGAAATGCAGATTTGCTCAGACGACCGAACGCACAAAGTCAGGCGAAAGGTCTTGGTGCCCTCCCCGACTGAAGGCAAAATTGCGGAGGTATCCAGCAATGCATCCAAAACTAAAGCACCGGCGGGCGGATAAAAATCGCTAATTTCACTTCTTGCCTGTTCGGCGGGAATCAGGCGCAGTTCGCTGAGATGGGGCCTGTCGCTAGCAGCCGTTGTGTTGAGTTTAAGACCGCTTCGCGGCTGCGGCTCGGGCTGTGAGCTGCCGGCTTCAAGCAGCAACTCGATATTCTGTTCATCGATGGCACCAACATCACCACCCTGCACCCAGCCTAAAATGCGCACGCTCTCGGAGTGATAGCTGGAAGGATGGCAGGGCCGATCAAGCCAAGAAATCATTATCGACTGCGACGCCCGTTAATGCTGGTTTGAACGATCCGCCTCATTCGATTCATATCGATTAAGCGCTCTGCCACAGTGTTGGCGACGCTGCCCACTTTGGGATTTGCAGCTACTCTGCCGGCAAGCCTGACAACCGGGGGCTCCTGAAGCCGGTCAAAAACAACTCGCGTTGGCTGCTTACTCGCTTCGAAGTCCGAGAAAAGATCTGATATCGGAACACCCTGCTCGAACAACTCCACTAACTCAAGCTCCTCCGGAATCAAGTCCCGACTGCGGGACTCAAGGTGAATTGCAGTGGCATAAGGCGTATACAGCGTTCTGTAGCCCGCGGCGGCGACTGCCTGGCAAAACAAAGCATCTCCGAAGCCGTTCGGACAGCGAAACTCATCAAGACCGCCAACCTCCTCAAATACTGAACGCCTAATTAGCGCCATCGCAAAAGTGACCGCATTTACCTCTCGCACGACATCCATGAACATGTTGTCAGTATGAACCGCAGCGGGCCTTGCGGGACTGAAGTTGATTCCGGCGCACTGCACATCGCCGTCCGGATAAAAAAGTTGACCTCCAACAACACCAACTTTCGGCACTGCGGCCCACGCTAACAGTTCCGAAATCGTCTCCGAGCTGATCAGCTCAACATCGTTATTAAGCAGCAGTATGTATGGGGCAGAACTCTGCGCCGCTCCGACATTATTGAGCCATGCGTAATTAAAATAACCCACCGCGGGGACAACCGAGATCCTAAGATTCTTATGGCGCTTAATCTGGGAGTGCACCTCATACAGCGTGTGCTGATTAGATTCGTTATCAACTAGTGTTATATCAAGGTCTTCGGCAACGGTCTGCATACTGAGACTTCTTAAGCAGCCGTCCATCAATTCGGGTTTGTCTCGAAACGGAATCACGACCTGAACTTTGGAGCGGACTCTTTTTATTCTGGGTCGCAGACAGCTGCTATCCTGCTGCTCGAATTTCTCCGTCTCTATTCCGAGCGCAGCAGCATACTCCTTAAGCGATTCAAATAAGGAGCCGCGGGCATCTTCAGCAGGCTCAGGTACCTGCTCGTCGCAATTTCGACACAGTAGTCCGAGGCGAATAAAGTGGATATTGAGTTCACGTCTACTGGCTTCTGCAGCCGAGATCCAAATCAAGTCATCAGCGCAAACCGGATGCTTAATGCGACGGGTCGCCTCGAGAAGCACCTCACGCTTCAAGCAGATCCCACCTCCAAAGGTATTCCTAGCTAACAAGCCGAGACTGTCTCCGGACGATTTTCGATAATACTGGACAGTCCGCTGAAGGTTACCCGCCAGTTCAACTTCGTTAGAATATATAAGCGCCGGATCGTGCTCGATTATCGCTTTGAGATGCGCGAACAAGGCCTGGGGGTGAAAGAACATCCCCGGCGGCAGCAAGAAGACATAGTCACCTGTCGTATGCTTTAAAACCTCTGACAATAGCTCGCCGGAAAACTCGAAGTTCTCGGTGCACACAGCAGCGCCGCTAAGGGAATAGTTTGAAAATATTTGCCGCAGCTGTTCAAGATTGCGTTGTTGTTCACCCGCAACAAGAACAATCTGCAAATCGAATTGACGGTAGCTCTGAACTGAGAGCGACTGGGCAAGCAGCCGAGCCTGCTCCAAATTGCTGCAGAATCCAATCACACTCATATTTCGCTTGGAATCTTCAGGCAGCGCGCCAATGAACTGGCCTTGCCAGCGAAGACCCTTTTCCAACCTCTCAGCCGGATAATGCGCCCGTGGGAGAAGCTGAAACGCTGCCTGGCTGAGCTGAGAACCAACTAGAGGTCGCCTCGGCGCTAAACCGGCACTGAACTCAGCAATTATCATAGTCCTTTCGATACGTTAAGTCTTTGAGCCACTTCGACTATAATAGCGCACCTTGGGCAGGATTCAACTGCCGGCACTAAGTGTTAGCAGTTAGTTCATGACCTTGACCCTGGTAAATTATTCCCTTATATTTTCCCGATGATTACACTAGGTTATTCAACCTAACCCCAAGCGCCGGTGCTCTTTCATATAAAGCTTATTGCCGCCTTCATGTGCTTGAGCACAGCTGCGCATCGTTGTCCGCCTGAGCCCAAACGAGCAGAAGTAATTTCAAGTGAACCATTGAGAGTCAGCTTAAGGCTGCTCTCAATGGGGTTCGCTTGGACCGTATTTACTTTTCACACGTTATCTTGGAGGAAACTGCGGCAGAGAATGCAGCAGCTAATCTGAGACCAACCCGGAGCGATCTATCCCGCTCCTAAGGAGGTTCCCAACACATGGCAAAAGTCACCAGGAGTGCGGCGGATTCGATCGCGTTCATCGACGAAGCCGGGATGGACTTCGAGCACGTCGCTCGAAGGATGACCCATCTGCCGGCGATCGTGTACGCAGGCGGCAAGGAGTTCCCTCCGGGCTCTCCGATCGCGCGCCCTGCCGAAACCTTCATGGTCCCCTTCGGGCTGATGTGCGGGATGCTTCGCGTCTCGGGCATCGCCGGCGGTGGACAGTCGATGATGGCGGTGGGACAGGCAGGGCATAAGCGAGGCATCAATGCCGCCGCCCGACTCTGGCCTGAGCCCGAGCTGTGGAAGAAGTGCGGTGTCGCAGGCGTTCACCTCGCTATTGCCGAGGAAGCCAGCAACCCGCACGTCACACCAGGCTGGGCGGTTCGTCCCACGCGCAACCTCGATCTGCGTAAAGGGCGGCTCTATTCTCTGGGCCACCCGGTCGCGGCAGTGCACTTCGCCGGCGGCGACGCGACGCTCGACGAGTTCGCCTATGTCAAAACCCAGACCAAACCGACCCTGGTTCGGCAGCTCGACACTGCGTTCGAGTTCTGCCAGCCGGCGATCCTGATGGTCGAGGGTGAAGACTGGCCGTTCTGGTCGCGCTTCATGGACTGGTACGAGTTCGCGATGATCCACGGCCAGCCCGAGCGAATCAAGCGCAAGCGCGCTGAGGTCGCTGAGCTGCGCGAGGGATTGATCACCATCAACGGTGAACCCTTCGAGCCGGCGCTTCATGCTCTGAACCGAGTTCGACCGGTCATCGCCTGCATCTACGGCAACGACCCGGTCGACGAGTGGGAGTTCCGCTCGGGTCTCAAGTTCATCGACGAGGCTTGGTATGGCTACCAGCGCATGATGGGCAAGGAGCTTAAGCGCCGACCCCGCAGTGCCGGAAAGAAGGCCAGTCGCGAGACCACCGGTCGCAAAACGACCGCTCGCAAATCGTCCACTCGCAAGAAGGTCGGACGAAAGAAGGCCGCTGCCAAGAAGTCCCCGAAGAAAACCGGAAAGCGGCGCGGCTCCTAGTGAGTCCGCGCCAGGCCAAACCGGTAAGTTCGTCTCCATTCGCTGGGGAAGAACAGTCAAGGTTCCGCTACGGTCCAAGACTGCCCCACGATTCATCGAAGAATCGATCTTTCAAGAACTCAGATAAGAGTACGGCTCCCGACGAGCGTTTTCGTTGGGTTTATAGCCGAGAAGAATCCACAAACCCCCTTCCACAGGAGGATCTGTTAGATGAGCAACAAGACCGCTCACATCGCTGTTCCGACCGCGTCCGTCATCGGGCTTCGTCCGGGCAATCCATGGGAGGTCGCCTTGTTTGCGAGCTCCAAGTTCACCACCCGCGACGGCTCGGACAATCCGGCGACTGTCATCGTCGGCGGCAAGACCGAGATCGGCCGCGGCCAGACTCCACTTCAGTGCGGGATCGCCGAGTGGGGACAGGAGGCCGGCGGTGTGAAGAAGTCCGGAGACAAGCCGACTTCGCGCATCGCCAACCCCCGACTGGCCCTCGTGATCTCCGACCTGATCCGCGACGTGCGTCCGGGCAAGAGCTTCGCTAAGATCACCGACGGTCACTGCCCGCCGGAGATCGCCGACATCACGGTCGATGCCCACTACGGCGTCCCCGACCACATCATCGTCGGCGATGTCGAGGGTGAGGTCAGCATCGACGGACGCGAGCTGCTCAGCTGGGACTGGGTCGATGTCCGCGAGCTCAAGCCCGGCACTCTCATCGAGTGCTTCGGCGCCGGTCACGGCATGGTCATCGCGGCCTATCGAGCCTGGCTCGAGATGCCCGAGCAGCATCGCGTCCCCGTCGCGATCGGCAACCTCGACCAGATCGCCGAGATGCTGCTGGCACACGGGAAGCTCGACCTGCGAGCTCTGACTGCTCGCTGATCGTCGATGGGGCATGGTTCAGAGTATGAGCCAAGCCTCTATGAGTGAAAGGACGGTTCTCGGATTCTCCTCGGTCTTGCGGTTCGTTTCGCAAGGCTATTCCGGGAGCCGTCCTCCTTCACTTTTTAGGCTTAGTTGCTTTTACAATTACACGATAAGGTGCAGGATACCCCTCGATGGTCTTATCCAAGTCATCGGGATCCAGGAAATCTTCCAAACTCTCAAACCGCGCATGTTTCGTACGACGCTGCTCATCGAATGTAACTCTCTCAATCGAGTAGACTTGCGCGTCGCAAAATCCTGCACGCTCAACAAAGTTGAGCAAACAATTCGCAGTTGGTACAAAAAAAACATTCCGAGCCTTGGCGTAGCGTTCCTTGGGGAAGAGCGCGAAATCACCCTCGCCCGCAATCGCCTGGCTCTCAAGGATAAGCGTGCCATGAGGGCGGGTGCAGCGATAAAGATTCTTAAGCATACCAATCGGGTCAGGCCGGTGATAAATCACCCCCATACATAGAACTAGATCGAAAAAGTCCGGATACAGGGGTGCATGCTGCACGCCGAAAGGTTCTAAATGCACCCCGCTGCTGCGCGCAAAGTGCTGCACAAACTGGAACTGGTAGTAAAACCTATCGGAGGGATCCATTCCCAGCACCAGCTTGGGACCAAGCTCCGCCAGGCGATACATATAGTAGCCGTTGCCGCAGCCGATATCTGCCACGATGCGATTCTTCAGTGTTCCGAGCAGCGGCGCGACCCTGTCCCATTTGAGATCACTTCGCCATTCAGACTCGATTCGTTGACCGAACAACTCCCATGGCCCTTTGCGCCATGGGATCAACAGCTCGATCCCCTCCCGAACTGCTTCAGCCCCTCCTGAGTCCAAATCTTCAGGAGAGCCGACGACAACAGACCCTGCTCTCGATCCGACGTTCAGATCGCTAAGAACCGGCAGTGAAGATATTAATTTACGATGCGGCTCCCAGAAGGGTAATCGGATCTTGCGGGAAGATTTGATGCGTTCGCGCCGGATCGCCGCGCTATCAAGCTGCCCGGCGAATTGCTCTAAGTAATCTCCAGCCGGGTTGATTGGAAGCCGATCCTGCCCACAAAGCTCAGGCCCCGGCATCAGTAAAGTTCTCCGGCTTTAGCAAACAGTTCAAACGGACGCAGAGCTGCAGCATCTCGCGCAAAGCCTGCATGATATTTGACTCCGCGTTCTGACTCCAGCGCCTGCCATAGTTCGGGTGTAACCGGTCCCTCGCTAAAACCGACTCTCTCCGCGTCCTCCTTTGAGGCGGAGGAGTAGACTGTCTTCAGCCCACTCCACCAAATTGCTCCGTAGCACTGAATGCAAGGAGCGCAGCTCGTGTACAACTCTAGTGGAGGCAGCCCTTCAGCAGACAAATAGTGAGTGCCACATTCCTTCTCCGCATTTCTGATCGCCATAATTTCGGCGTGGGCGGTCGAATCAACATCTGCGACAACACGATTTGCACCCAGTGACACCCACTTTCCCTCCTCGGTCGCAACAATCGCACCAAACGGGCCACCCCCCTGCGAGACATTCGCAAGTGCTATCGCATGCGCAAGCCCCATCAAAGCTTCTTTGCCATAAGAAGAGTCGACGTCCGGCAGCACACCTAAGAGCCAATCGGGATATTTGACGACATGCGGGGGCAAGCTAAGCTTCATAGAGGACCCTGTGCCTATTACTGTCCACAGTAGAAAATATAAGCTAAAATATTCACAGATGCCGAGAATAGAGTAAAGCTATCCTTGAATAATAGAAAAACAGCGCTGACCATCTGCATGATTGCTTTTCTGGCTTTTGTTGCCGGATACCGCAAGACTACGATCACTGAATCTATAGACGGCTTTTTCAGTTGGTTCGAGGAGTCTGAGGAGCAGACAGCTAAACCCGCCGCTACTCCCTCACCCGCGCCGGACAAGGCGGTGGAGGCGCGTACACTGACGTCCGGCAACCGCGGCCCCGCTGCGAACCCATACTCCGCGCTGCTAAAAAACCAGCAGCAGCCAACCCAAGCAGCTGAGTCGGGCGGGTACTGGATGAAGGCAAAAAAGAATCCTTTTGGCGGAACTCTTGACGCCATTCAGCAGAAGAAGATTCAGGACCACCAGACCCAGCAACGCAATCTCTATTTTGAGAAGTTATCCGAGCAGATGAAAGCAATGCGAGGTGAAAACCCGACTGCTCCTGCAGCACGTAGAGGTGTGGTCGACCTGCAGGAGAACGAAGGCGCTGAGCCGATGGAGCACGAAGCAGCTAACACCGCAGAGACGGAGCCGCCGCCGCCCGACGTGCAGGAACCTGAATTTATCGATGAGGAACCGCAGACCGTTGTGTTCGACCCCGAAGGTGAACTACAGGCTCAAGAAGAGCAAATGGCAGCAGAAGAAGAGGCCTTGCTCGACATTCTCAGCGAGATGGGTCAGTAGGAGTTTCAGCTTTTCGCTTAAGTAGCACGGCAGAGTCGTCCTGGTGAATTGTCTCCCAATCTTGACTTTGCGCCAGAACCGTATTCAACGGCATGTCCGGACGAAGCAGAGCGTACTGGAAACGACCCTTCGCCAAACGCTCCTCCCAGCCGGGGCGAGCCTGAGAAATAATGAAGAATGCTTCGTAATACTCCTTGCCGTTTAACAAATTTCTGTCGTCGATAAAGGTCTTCAGCGCCGGCCAGTGACTGAATGTCAGGTAACCTCCCCAATCCGGCGAGTGAAAAACTCGCGGCGAGCCCGTAAACTGATCAAGCTCCTCACCGAGTGCGCGCGATGCCGCGGCCGGCTGTATAGCATCAATTCCAATTGCCTGCGGCGAGAGACGGCCAGCAGGATCGAACCCCAGGCTGCATATCAACATCAGCACCAGCGCTGCTATTCCTGTGTAGAGAAAGCTGCTTGAACGCTGCTCTTTTGCGCTAAGCGACAAAATAGCCGTTCTTAAGGCCGATTTTGTTTTAATGACACCGGCCCCCATTAAAGCGCTAAGCGGCGCAGCGGCGACAATTGCACAAAACGGGATGTAGCGCCGAAACGTAGAAGCCATAACCAGAAACAGCAGCAAAAGCACTCGGTCAAACAATTGCAGTCGAGAATCTGCTCGCGCAGAAAACAACAGCACCGCGCAAATGATCGCGGTAAAGCCGGCAAACAAGACCATGTGTGAGTCAGTGCTGTACCACTCGACATTTAAATTCATAAAGTAGGAGTCGCCGACCAAACCTGCCCCGGCTGAATACAGTCGTATACCGTAAGGGTTGATCAGCGTAGCGGCGAGTGAAAGGATTCCCACGACAACTCCCGTCAAAGCCTTGGTGCGCTCGCCAATCCACAGCAAATGCACAACTGCGGCGATTAGCACCATACCGCCGAGGGGAAATGCCGGATGCAAGTTAGCCCAAACGGCAAATAGCAGCGGCAAAGTCCAAATTGAGGTTTTTCCCGGCCAAGGCTCAGCAAAGAGCCAGGACCTGACTATCCGGTAGCTCAGAGCAAACAGCAGAAACGAGAAAATCACCGGGCGGATGAATAGTTGAACCGATGCAGCCAATAAAACCAGCAGCAGCACAAAGAAAGCACATAAGAAATTGCCGCAGTCCCGCTTAACCATCGGCGCAAGAATGCCAAAAAAAGTAGCAAGAAAAATCACGATTACCAGCGTGTGCAGCACTGCCCAGCCGCCGTAGCTGTAGCTCAGCCAAAGGATGACGTCGGATAACCACTGGTTTGCGACCCAAGGCTGCGGCTGTTCTCGAAGTAGAAACAAGTCCACCTGCGGCACCGCACCCTGAGCGAAAATCAGCTTGCCGTTAAGTAAGTGCCAGCCAACCCCGGGATCTCCCGCCAGAGAATGCGCGCCAAGAGCCAAGCTCAGCAGCACTATTAGGGCAAAAATGTCGAGCAGGCCTATCCGCTTCATCCTTCCTGGCGCGATAAAAGCAATTCCCCGCCAAGATTAGCAAAAAACAAAGATTCTTTCAGTTCCATTTTTTCTGAGATAATGATCAAATAGGCATGTCCAAGTGGAATTAGCGGAGAGTTTCTATGTTTGAAAAGGTAATGGATTTCTTTAAGGGCGAGGCTACGCTTGACGTTGACAGCAGCGGGGACGCGACAAGCGAAGACATGCAGATCGCAACCGGTGTCCTATTGCTGGAAATGGCCGGTAGCGACAAAGACTACGACCCCGAAGAGGTGCATACGGTATTTCGCACTATGGAGCGAGAATTCAAGATCGACCAAGACGAGGCACTGCGCTTACTCGAACTCGCGGACAAACTTAGAGGTCAGCAGGAAAAGATCGATCGCTTCATCAGCACTCTGAACGATAATTTTTCCGATGAGCAAAGAGTTCTGGTACTGTCTATGGTCTGGCAGGTCGTAATGGCGGACGGAAAGGTCGATAAGTTTGAGAAGCGGTTTGCGAAGCAGGTTCAAACTCGGCTCAAGCTCTCTGAGGAGCAGGCCGCCGACGCAAGACGACTCGCTACCGAGCGGCCGGTTGATTAAAGACGCCTGTACAGATCTTCTCGTCGGTCCTGCAAGAAGTTAAACTCCTTGCGGTAGTCGATTACGTCCGCTGAGTTAATGTCTGCGTACAATATTTGCTCCTCTGAACCGGCTTCGCTGACTAACTCGCCCGACGGGCTGATCACTCTGGAGCCACCGACAAAACCTAGACTGCCTCCCCTGCCGACTCGGTTAACTCCTGCAACAAAGGCCTGATTTTCAATTGCTCGAGCCTCCAGCAGCCGCTCCCAGTGCTGTTGCCGAGTGTCGGGCCAGTTTGCGGCGACAACGAAACAGTCAGTGCGTTTGGCAGACATCGCGAAAACGTCTGGAAAACGCAGATCAAAGCAAATAAAAAACGTGAAGCAAACCCCGCCTATCGGAACGGTCAACAAGCTGTCACCGCTTTTGTAGTGCTCCGACTCATTGAGGTACGAGATAAGATGGATTTTCGAATACTGCCCGAGCAGACCTTGCGGCCCGTAGACGCGAAGCATATTAAACGGCCGCTGCGAGTCTTCAGTTACAGCCGGCATACTTCCGGCAGCATAACAGTTATTTTTAGCCGCCAAGCTTTCGAGAAACTCACTACTCCTATGCTCAGCCTCCCGCGCCTCATCTCCGCTGAGAAACGAAAAGCCGCAGCTAAACATTTCAGGGTACACAAGCAGCTGGGCGTCATTACTAAGCGCTTGCTCCGCAAGACCGGAGCAATGCTCCAGAGTTTTAGCAGGTTGGTTCCAATGAATGTCGTGCTGAATTAAAGCAAGTTTCAAGGCAGCCTCCGTTGCTTGGACATAGCTCAATCTTGCGGTTGTTTTAGCAAAACATCAAGGACCGGAAATATATTGGGGGACCTCGCTGATTAACGCACTGCATCAACCTCTCAAACGGCCCCTCAAGCGACGCTCAGTCCTCAAGACCGAACATCTTCACCAGCTCAGCTTCCGGCTCGATCCCGGAGTTGAAGTAGCGAACATCGGGACTGATGTGCTCGATCGCTTGCTCTCGACCGACTCCTGAATTGAACAGTCGACCGGAGAAGATCGGCTTTTCATAGCCGAGTTGACGAAGGATGGATGCGCCTGTCATGGCAGCCATCACTCCAGCGCTGGCGAAAACGACCTGTGTAGTGGTTTCGCGAACGGTAGCGTCTGCCAGAATCGCCCGCGTCTCGGGATTGATGATCCCGTCAGCGAGTTCGATCACGCAAACAGCCTGCTCGCCCGAATTGGCGATCAGCTCGTTGCGCACGCGGTGGAACAGGCTTACAGCCGCATGCTCTCCCAGACCGATCGTAGACTCGACACCGTGGTTAACGAAGTCTGTCACGAAGTGGGCCTGTGGATAGAACAGTGCAACATCCTGAGCGAAAGCGACACCGGTCGCCTTGGCAGCCACGACTTCGCGTCCTGCCTTGAAGAGCGCTGTGATGATTGCGCGGCATGCCTGCGTCTTGCCGGCGTCGGTATCCGAGCCGACAACGATGATCGTGCGACGCCCACCCTGCTCTTGCGGCTCTGCCGAAATATCCGGCCCGAATTCACGAGTGTTGAGGTTCCGGCGCTCAGAGCTGCCGAGGTATCCCAGCACCTGGACTTCGGTCGGCGGCTGATTCTCTACGACATGATGCTCCATCATGCCGACAAGTCCGCCCTGCGCATGCAGATGCACGGTCGAAGCAGCGAAAGTCGGCACATTGACCTTGCCGAGACGAATGCCGCAGCGCGAGCCAAAAACGGCCCAGATCAACGAGCCGAGAATCAGCTCTCTCGGGCAGTAGTTCGGACGCTCGCATCCGCGCAGGTTCTCGAGAACTCGCATGTGGCCGAGCTTGGATACGCGCACGAGCACAGAATCACCAGGCTTCGGCGCTCTGTCGTAGGGCAGCAGCATTTCTGCCGCTTCGAAGGGGATCGCAGCCGACGCAGTCGACTTGATCCACCGCAGACGATCGGTGGGTGGAACGGGTGTAACTTGCATGAGTAACCTGCGGTAATGACACCGCTTAAAGGGAAAGGGATATAACCGTGAAAGCGAGGCTCCCACAACGAGTCATCCGCTCGCCGGCATATTGCCAAAGCAAGCGACTTCATAACGAGCGGACTGCTAGTTGTGGGACAAAGCTAAAACAAGGCGAGCTGTAAAAGAACGGGCCGCCGGAAAGACTGCCGACTGCCCCATTTGGATATGCCTACATGACTTTATTTTCTGAAGTTGTCAACGCGTAAGCGGTTTAAAGCTGAAATTGGAGGAAGGGTCGAGTGTGTCTCGACAGGCCGTTCCTCTAAACCATCACTGCCACCGCTTGCCTGAGAACCTGTCCCAGAAGGTGACCAACGCTGCGATTGCACCGAATAAACCGGTGAAAGCAAGTGCGAACAGCAAGACGACTCCCAATGACAGCAGAGCAAACGGAAGCATTGCCACCATCAACAGGAGCAGCAGCCATGCCAGCGGATTTCTCAGCATCTGGCGCAAGTTGTAGTGGCTGCGCTTTGCCTCATGCCGCATACGACCGATTACATCAGCCTGCCAGAAATCATCACCGAAATAGCTCTCAATGCTGCGCTCGCCTTCAGGCAGTGCGCAGGACTGAACATAGAACGGCTTGATCTCTTCGCTGACGGGGATCACCACTGAGACCCAGACACGGATCTGCGGCTTGGGAAGCTTCCACCCATCTTTGGTGGCAACTTTCTTGAAGCGAATCATCCAGACAGGCTGCTTGCCGTGACCGAGGCAGCTGACATTCGTCAACAGGAACTCGATCCGACCGCAATCGCGCTGCCAGGATAAATCCGCAACATTAGCCGGAACTTCCAGTGTGGTTTCGCCTACGCTGACACGAAACCTGGCACCTTCTCGCAACTCGACAATCTGCACTGCCCCGCCGAAGACGGAGATATGCCGATTGCCCGCCTGATCGCGGCGAACTTTGAGCATGATGTCTCTCCGAAAAAGGGGACAAAATTTACCTAAGGGCTCGAACCTGAGAGGAACGACGCGCCTTCCGCGAGACAGCAATAGCTTCTCGCGAAAGCGCGTTCTTCATTAGTCGATATTTGAAACTTAAAGATCGCAGCTCACTGCGCATCTTACCCACAACAGAATATTGAGTAAAGAAGTGCCGAATTAACTAGGTGGTCGTCACGCCTGAATGCACTAAAAGAAATCGATACGCACGCTTAGGGACAGAGGATAAGGGCGAGAAACCAGACTTTCGCACCCCAATGTGTACTGCATACAGCGAATTGCTCTTCCTTAAGCGGCTTTCGTGCAAAGCCAGGCATTCCGTTGCCGTAGTAGTCTAATCGGCATTTCTAAACTCCAGGTAAAGTGAAAACAGCGCTGAGGTGGAACTACGTGCTAACTCGCGAAATTCAAACAATAATTGCTTGGGGTTAGCCCCCCGGGGTATTTAGAAGTTCATGCCGAAGAAAAAACACCCGCCGCGAAAGAAAAAACGGAGCAAGCCGCAGCAGCCCAAGCGCGCAGCTGGAAAGCGCCGGGAAAAACAGAAGCCCGTTCCGGCTCGAATAAAACTCGAAGTCCCCTCCCATGAGCAAAGCCTAATTTACGTCCTGGTGCTATTTGCCCCGGCGCTGGTCGCCGGTGTGATCGCTCTAGACTACCAGCCGAAGAATCTACTGCTGTTTGTGTTGCTAATCAGCTCTCTGCTGTCGGCGACAGTTTTCGGAACTCTGTATTATCAGCTTCGCAAGCTCGCGCCGCTAAAGGAATATCACTCAATTTTAGAACTTAAACGAAGCATCGACAAAGGAGCGGTTCACCAGGGCCACGAACGCCTAATCGTAAAACTAAAGGCAGTAGTTCACGGCATCATCTTAGTATCGTTGCTGCTCGCGTTTTTCTCTTTCTCGGTATCACTCCAAGCAACGGCACTGCTGATATGCGTCTGCTCCCTGCTCGGACTTCTTAAACAACTGAAGCTCGATACTCCTAAAACAATTTTGCTGCACGTGGTTTCTACGATTGCCGCAATGACTGCCATGTCAATTCTCGGAGTGTTTACGCAAACACATGTGATTAATCCGGCAGTCGGAGTTATCGGTTTCGTCCCGTCGACACTGCTTGGAGCCGCTTTGACCGCTCTGCATAGCGCGGTATTTGAATCTCAGAGGTGGCGCAGGCTGCGATTGGTAAACACTCGCAAAGGAGAATCGATTCAACGCCCAGGTCTGCTGGCTATGCTGTATTCGAGCTTGCTGTTCGTGGGACCTACCACCGTTTTTGTTCTGGCCACCGCGGGCAAACTGCCTGTCTCTTTCATGACGGCCGGAATCGTGCTGCTCTCAGCTCCGCACCTAGCGACAGCCTATCAAACAAGCAGCTTAAGTAATACTGAGCTTTTTCTGCGCACACTGCGCCAGGCGCTTGTTATGACAATCGCAATTGCTGCCGCAGCAGCAATTGCTGCGAGCTAGGCATACGCAGTAAGAAGATCTTCAAAGGTCTCTCGGCGTCTAATAAGCCTGCTTTCTTCAGCGTCGACTAAGATCTCCGGCGGGCGAGGATGCGAGTTAAACTGCGAAGCCATAGTAAATCCGTAGGCCCCTGCGCTGCGAAACACCAACAGGTCACCTTCTCGAACTTCGGGCAGCATACGATCCTTCGCAAAAGTATCTGTTTCGCAGATATTACCGACCACCGTATATTTCTGCGGCACCCCAGAGGGATTGCTGATATTTTCGATTTCGTGATAAGCGTCGTAAAACATAGGGCGAATTAAGTGATTCAGCCCCGTATCTACACCCACGAACGTCACTGCCGGGGACTTTTTCACAGTGGTTGCCTCAGCCAGCAAACACCCCGATGCACTCACCAAATACTTTCCGGGCTCAAGCCAAATTTCCGCCCGTCTTCCGCTTCGCTGGATGTACTGCTCCCGAATCTGGGCACACTTGGCGCCGATTAACTCTACATCGGCATCGTTTTCCCCAAAGCGGTACGCAACCTTGAAACCGCCTCCCAAGTCAAATATCTCGACATCCTCGAACAACTCGGCGGCAGCGAACAACACCTCGGCGCTTCTGACAAAGATCTCCGCATCCGCCACATCCGAGCCGGTATGCACGTGAAGGCCGACAACCTTTATTCCGTAGTTCGACACCAAGTCGGCTGCCCTCTCCACAAAATCTACGGAAATACCGAACTTCGACTTCTTATGTCCGGTTTGAACTTTTTTGTTTGCTCCCGCTTTGATATGCGGATTAATTCGCAAACTGCAGGGCACTTCAGACCCGAAAGTTCGTCCAAACTTTTCTAACAGCGAGAGCGAGTCAACTGTGACGTGAACTCCCAAGTCAATCGCCTGTTGAACCACCTCAATCGGTGGCAAACTGGGAGTAAAGGAAATATCCGAGCTAGGAATTCCCGCGTGAAGAGCAAGCCTAACCTCCCCAATGGAAACGGCATCGACACCGGAACCCAAGTCAGCCAATAAAGAAAGGACGGCGGGGTTCGAGAGAGCTTTCATTGCAAAGCGAATCTTTGCATTGGAGGCGGAAAATGCCGACTCAAGTCGCTGATACTGCCGGCGAATTATCTCAGCATCGTAGGCGTAAGCCGGTGTACCATACTGCGTAGCAAGCGCTCGCAGGCGATCTGAATCGTTCTTACTTAACTGGCGCATAGACCACTCCAAAGCATCAACATGTAAACTACTGCAATCACAGCAAAAAATCCAGGCATCGGGCTTAAGCTACCGGCTAAACTAGCCGATTAACTCATGGAGGCGCGCAAGGCAAGCGTACATGCGATATGACGACACGGTTTAGGGCACTTATTATTCATCCGGAACAGGAGACCGCGCTCCAGCTAGAAGCGGAGCTGCAAAAACTTCCCTCGTTCTTTCGAGCCGTGGTGACCGCCGACCTCGCAAGCGCCCTATCTCAATTGATTCAAGATACTCCCTTCGACGCAATATTCATTTCAGAGCTTATCGATTCCGAAGAAATCTTTGGCTTTACGCTGGGCGCCAAAGAAACTCCTGTGGGAGAAGACGTTGTTCTCGTGTCAGTCGGCAAGAGCGGCGAGGAGCCTCCCGAGGGTCTATTCGGAATCGAACACCGGATAGTCGAACCATTTACGCAGGAAGCACTCCAGAACGTAGTCACGCTCGCTCAGAAAACAAAGCTTGAAAACTCGCGCGCCCGGCTAATGGAAGCGATTGAGCTGATGACTTCGATGGTAATTGCTGAAATCGACTCCACAGCGCATGCTCGCAAGAATGGGCAGTCGAAACGCGCCATCTCCGCTCATATCGTCGAAGCTTGCAAGACTTTCCACGATCTCTCGCCTGACTTTATGTCCACATACTATGAGCTGGTGATTGATGCTTTTACGAGCATTGCACCGCCGGGCAAAGAGAACGATGAAGGTGCAACCCCTGAAGATCACGCTCGCGCTGCCTTAATGCAGCAGTATTTTCGCGACTAAGGCAATTGATTCTTACCCTTCTTGCGATGGAGCCTCTTGTGCACCGCTCTCATGTTCGGGCTCAGCATCAGGTATTAATACCGACTCTAAAATTGCAATTCCGTCCGTGCCACCACGAATAGCCTCCACTGCGCGCTCAGGATGAGCCATCATACCCATTACATTTCCGTGACGACTTATTACGCCGGCAATTGAGTTAAGCGAACCATTAAAACCGATAGGGTCGTCAACATCGCCCAAATGGTTGCAGTAGCGAAATGCCACGTGATCGTCCGCTTCAAGCTCTCGGAGTGTTCGAGGATCCGCGAAATACGCGCCGTAGTAGCAAGATATCGGCAGCTTAAGAATGCTGTCTTCTTCAAGGTGTTTAGTAAATGGGCAGGCACGGCTGGCGACTTTGATATAAGCCTGCTCGTTCATAAACTTCGTGGAGTAGTTAATAACCAGTGAGCCGGGAAGCAAATCCAGTTCGCACAAAATCTGAAACCCGTTTCCTAGACCCAATACCGGACCACCATCGCGTGCGAATTTCTTGACAGCGCCTGTCACTCTACAAGTCTTCGCCAAGCCCCCCGGGCGCAGATAATCGCCGAACGAATACCCTCCGGGTAGAACCACAGCATCCGGCTTACCGAGCCGTTCCGCCTCCGGCTCCACCGCATACGCCTCCACTCCCCCAATTACGGAAGTGTAGGCGTAAATCAAATCATCCGCGCCGGATGCTCCAGGAAGTTTAGGAACTGCGATTCGAAACACTTGCTTACTCTACCGATAAGATCTCGTAGTCTTCCGTTCGGGCGTTTACCAACACCTGCCTGCACATATTTTTAATTCGGTTCATTGCGCCGTCACGATCCGAACCTTCAAACTCAAGCTCAATAAGCTTACCGACCCGAGCCTCCAGAACATCAGTAAATCCCAGGTGCGCCACCCTTTCTTGAAGCACTCGACCCGCTGAATCGGGGACGTCTTCCTTCAGTCGAATCAAAATTTGCGCCCTCATTTCGCTGCCTCTTTTCCGAATACACGATCAAAAATCATATCTACATGCGCCGTATGGCGATCCAGCGACAATACGGATTCTATCACGTCAGGCGAAAGCAGCGAGGTAATATCCTCATCTGCTCGAATTCGCTCTTCAAAGCTGACGACATCCTCAGGCAATTTGCCCTCAGACAACTCCTCCCAAACCTCCATCGCGTGCTTCTGCACCAAGCGATAGGCATCTTCACGAGACAGTCCTTTCGCCGCGAGCTCGACTAGCAAGCCTCCCGATGCATGAAGTCCGGCGGTCGCATTTAAATTCTTCTTCATCACATCCGGGTATACCAGAAGCTTATCGAAGATAGCGCGAGTGCGCGCCAGCATAAAATCGACCGTAACGCTTATGTCCGGTCCAACGACACGCTCAACACTCGAATGGCTAATGTCACGCTCATGCCACAATGGAATGTTTTCTAAAGAAGCCCAAGCCCAGCCTCTGACAAGTCGCGCAAGCCCGCTGACATTCTCAGAGAGAACCGGATTGCGCTTGTGCGGCATCGCGCTCGAGCCTTTTTGGCCCTTCGAGAAGAACTCCTCTGCCTCCCGCACTTCCGTACGCTGAAGATGTCTGACTTCAACGCACATTTTCTCCAGTGTCGATGCAAGCAATGCAAAAGCGCAGAAAAGCGCAGCGTGTCGGTCACGCTGAATTATCTGCGTAGATGCGGGAGCGGGAGTCAGTCCCAGCTTCTTGCAAACATACTCTTCAACTGCCGGAGTTAGATGTGCGAAGGTTCCCACCGGACCGGAGATAGCTCCAACTGCGATATCAGCCCGACCCGCTTGAATTCTAGACTTCGCACGTTGAAGCTCGGCGTGGAATACGGCGAGCTTCAAGCCGAAGGTAGTGGGCTCCGCATGAATCCCATGAGAGCGTCCAATGCAGACGGTAGTTTTATGCTCCCTGGCGCGCCGCTCGACGACTTCCAGCAGTTTGTCCAGCTCAGCCAAAATCAAATCCGTAGCGCGCACTAGCTGCACCGCGAAGGAGGTATCGAGCAAGTCCGAAGAGGTCATCCCGAGATGCAAATAGCGTGCGCCCTCCCCGACGTTTTCAGCAATGTTTGTCAAAAACGCGATGACGTCATGTTTAACTTCTGCTTCGATTTCGTTAATTCGTTCGACGGAGAAAGATGCCTTGGCTTTAACAGCTTCAAGCGCTTCTTTCGGCACCACACCCTCTGCAACCATGGCCTCCATGGCCAGAGTCTCAACCTCGAGCCAAAGCTTGAATCGATAGCCGTCCGACCAAATCTCAGCTATCTCATCGCGTGTATATCGCGGTATCATTTACTTACTCCGTATCTTTCGTCATCAAACATTTCAACAATTGACCGTATGCAAAACAATTCCGTAGGAGCTTTCGACCCGGCGGCTGCGAAAACGGGCTGATATCCCCGGCAGCTGCGATTCCAATGTTCCCGCAGCGTCTCTAGTGCCAACTCAGGGCAGTTGCTGTTCTCGCTAACATGCGCAGCAATCACAACCTGAAGCCTCGCGTAGTCGCGAAGACTGAGGTGTTCCAGCAACTCGCCCGCCTGAGTGTTACTCAAATGACCGTATGCTCCCTCGATTCTTCGCTTCAGGACCCAAGGATACGGCGCCTCTCTCAGCAGCTCCGGATCGTGATTCGACTCTATAATAAGCGCATCCATACCCTCAAGGCGGCGCTTGATTTCTTCCGTCACGTGTCCCAAATCCGTCGCTATTCCCAGAGTCAATCCTCCGAAACTAACCGTATATCCTACCGGCTGACGAGCATCATGCTGCACGGCAAACGGGAGCAAGCCGAGATCGCCTACAGAAAATTCAGACTCTACATCGACCACTTCGCAAAGAGAAGCCGAGGCACCCAAATACTCATTAACCTCCTCCCATGTTCCCTCAGTCATAAACAGCGGGACTGGATGGTGTTTCAGGAATCGCGGCAGACCCTTGATGTGATCACTGTGTTCATGCGTCAGCACAATAGCGGAAATTTCGGCGGGCGATGAGCCAATAGACGCTAGTCGCCTGCCTAGTTCGCGCAGGCTTAAGCCGCAATCGACCAAGATCCGAGTTCTGCCCGTGCCGACGAGTGTTGCATTGGCTTTACTTGAGCTTGCCAGCACACAAACTTCCAAGCTGTCAAAACTGTCCATCTTCTCCGTTCACAAACAAAACAAACATCATCGGTCGAACGAACGACTCACCTACAAGTGAGCTGGAAGCCAGACAGTTCTGAAGTATCGAGTCAGCCGCTGTTCGTGCACTGTCACTTTGCGCCAGCAAAGACCCAAGCGCTTCGCGCTTTTCCTTTCCCAGCACCCTAGTGCAGACGGCAATTCGGTCTCCTGCTTGCGCATCCATAGAAGCCAGATCAACCGCGATTTTTACATTCGCTCCAATGAATCGGGCGAGAAGAGTGTCCCTCGGCGCGTCGGCTTGAATCGAGTTATTCTGAAAGAAGTCCAACAGTGTTCCATCACGCAGTAGAAACGCCGTGCAGCCTCCAAGCTGCCCTACACAAATCCTCGAGCGATCGATCGCGGCCAGCACTGCCTTTGCAGCAAAACTGCCGCCGGCGGCCATTCGATGCGAATATTCGTAGACTTTATCGTTGGCTGATTTGAAACTCGCGGCAACTATGCTGGAAGCATCATGTGATTCGCCTGCCGCGGTGAAACCTGCTTCGACAATCGCTTCGGCCGACATCTTTACGGCAATCTGACTGGCAAACCCGTCGTCACCGGCTTCGACTGCCGCTGCCAATACCGGGGAACGATCGAGTCCGAGCGATACTAGCGTCTGAGCCGACGCCAGCGACTTACCCTCCCCGGGTTCTCCTCGAGCAAATGCACAATCCCAAGAAATAGACATCGCTGACCAAGCGCACACACTGCGCTACAACTGCATCAAGCTGCGAACGGCTATCTGCGCGGTTTCGTAGTAACGACTCGAAAATATTCCCATATACAAAGTTCCGGTCGTAAGCAGAATCAGCGCCAGACGAGGACCGAAGACAAGCACGCGAGGTGGCTCCCAGGAAAGCTGACGCTCGCCTGAAAAATACATCACCACTACGACACGCAAGTAGTAGTAGAGGGATATGACTGAGTTCAGTGCTGCTACAACGGCGATGCTGGTATAACCCGCTCTAACCGCCGCCGAAAACAAATAAAACTTACCGATAAATCCGCCTAGCGGCGGCACTCCCGCCAGAGAAAGCATTGCGACCGTCATCGCAATTCCCAGCAGTGGGTGAGTCCATCCAAGCCCTTGCAATGACTCGATTGAATCCTGGTCGTATTGAGCCTCGGTCCCCGAGCTGACAACCAACACAACGCCGAAGGCTGCAAGCGTCATCAGCGAGTAGACCAGCATGTAAAATACAACAGCAGCACCACCACCCTCGCCTAGAGCGAGGAAGCCGACCATCGCATATCCAGCATGCGCAATGCTTGAATATGCCAGCATGCGCTTTACACTCGTCTGTCTGAGAGCGATCACGTTGCCAATCGTCATCGACAATACAGCAAGCACGGCAACCATTGCCGACCAAGAGGCGGAAACGGAACCGAAGCCGCTTGCCATTAAGCGGAAGAAAGCGCCGAACGCCGCTGCCTTAACAACGACTGCCATAAACCCGCTCATCGATGTCGGAGCACCCTGATACACATCCGGTGTCCAGAAATGAAAGGGGACCAAGCTGACCTTGAAGCCGAAGCCGAAAATCATCAGGCCGATACCGATCAGCAGCATCATCGAAGGTTCACCTATATGAGCTGCAATACCGCTGTAGTACATTGAGCCGGTCGCCCCGTATACTAATGCCATACCGTACAACAGAAATGCGGAACTGAAGGCACCGAGGATGAAGTACTTTAGCGCTCCTTCCGATGATGCTCGCTGGTTTCTAGCAGAACCGGTCAGCACATACACACAAATTGAGAGCAGCTCGAAGCCCACGAAAAGCAGCATCATATGAGTCGCTGCTACCATCATAATTCCGCCAAGAGCCGAAAAAAGCACTAGCAGGTCCAGATCAGCCGAAGGCTCTACACGCTGCCCTTCAAGCAGCTCGTCGCTGAGCATAAAAGTCACCGCAGAACCGCCGAGAATCATCAGAGCAAATGCAAAGGTAAAAGTGTCAACCGCCATCATGCCGCTGAATGCGGTTTCATTCATGCTGAGAAAAGGCCAGAATAAAAATGCAGTTGCTCCGCAAATCCCAACACCCCACCAAAGTCGGGGAAAAGGAAGTGCGTCTATCCTGAAGAGATCAAGCACCAGCAGCGCGAGAATGCCGAAGGTCATGCAAAAAAGCGGTGCTGCTGCGATTATGTCGATCGTACTCATCACTTAGTTCTCTACTACTTCTAACCGGCTCTCTGGACCCTGCGGAACAGAGGTTCTTCTCAATGCAGGGTTTTCGGCAACAACGCTCGGAGCGACAGCGTTACGCTGATTAACATATTCAAGAACTGCTCGAGTCGAGGGCTCAATTCGATTTAAAAACGGCTGGGGGTATACTCCGATAAGAAAAACAAGCACCAGCAGCGGAGCAAACACAAGCTTTTCTCTGGGATTCAGGTCAGTCAGATCACCGTTGCGCTCCTCATTGAAGCTGCCGAAAATTACGCGCCGATAAAGCGACAGCATATATAGAGCACCGAGAACAACTCCCGTAACCGCAACAGCCCCGGCGACGGGATTGTATTGAAAGCCGCCCAAAAGTATCAAGAACTCACCCACAAAGCCGTTGGTAAGCGGCAGACCAACGGAACTCAGAGTGAACACCATGAAGACGAAGGCGAACATCGGGACTTTCTGCGCCAATCCGCCGTAATCAGCGATAAGACGCGTATGCTTGCGGTCGTAAAGCACTCCAACCAGAAAGAACAACGCCCCAGTCGAAATACCGTGGTTTATCATTTGCAGGACTGAGCCCTGCATTCCCTGCATGTTCAGCGCCGCCAAGCCGAGAACACAAAACCCTAGGTGGCTCACAGATGAGTAGGCTACCAACTTCTTGATATCGGTCTGAACCCAGGCAACTAGTGCACCGTAAACGATTCCGGCAACACCCAACACGACAAACACAGGAGCAAGCGCCTCAATCGCGCCCGGAAATATCGGCATGGCAAAACGAATGAGTCCATAAATACCCAGCTTCAACAATACGCCGGCCAAGATTACGCTGCCGCCGGTCGGAGCCTCAACGTGCGCGTCCGGCAGCCAAGTATGTAGGGGAAATAGCGGTATCTTGATCGAGAAAGCCAGGGCAAACGCGGCAAACAACAGAAGTTCTTCCTTGGCGCCGAAGCGCAGATTAACCCAGTCTCCTAAGTAAAAACTCAACTCGCCAAACTGCTGCTCATGCGACAATCCGAGGTACACAATAGCTACAAGCATTAACAAACTGCCAAGCGCGGTATAAATAAAGAACTTAAGCGCGGCGTAAATCTTACGCTTCCCGCCCCAGACACCAATTAGAAAATACATCGGGATCAGCATCAGCTCGTAGAACATGTAAAAAGTGATTCCGTCGAGCGCGACAAAGGAGCCGAGCATTCCAGTCTCAAGCAGGAGCAAGCACCCAAGATAGCTCCGCAAACGTTGAGCGATGCTCGTCGATGCAAAAATCACCAAAAGCGAAAGAAGCGTGGTCAGAATCAGCAGCCAAATCGATAGTCCATCCACACCGAGGATGTACTTCACGCCCAGCGATGGAATCCAATCCATCATCTCGACAAACTGCATGCGCGGAGTCCCGACCTCGAACAACTTCAGCAAAGTGAGCGAAACAAGGAAGGCTGCTCCGGCGAAAAACATTGCGACTGAACGCGCAAGCGAGTCGTTGTCTTCAGGCAGAAGAAAAAGTGTGATCGCACCAAACAGCGGAAGAAATACCAGCAATGACAATACAACATCGCCGGAAGCTGTCAGGTTGAATAAGTGCTCCATTCTTTCGACTTCCCTAGATCGGCACAGGCATAAATACGAGATACAACAGTATGAGCAGGAACAAGCTCACAAACATCAAGAAAGCATAAGAGCTTGTGCGTCCGGACTGCAGACGACGCAATACGTCCCCTCCTGCCTCGACAAACATCCCAGATCCGTTAACCAGGATGCCGTCAATCAGTACGCGGTCAATCGACTTAAACAAAAACGTCGAAAACCCGGAAAGCGGTCGAATAAGAACTGCTTGGTAAAACTCATCGACCCACCACTTGTTGACGAGAAAATTGTGAAGACCCTTCGCGTGCTTCACCAGTGCTTTCGGAATACCCGAACATACCGAGTAGCAAAGAACTCCGATCACTATCCCCAGAATCGCTACTCCCATCGAGAACAATTCAAGCGTGTGATACACCTCGTTGTGTTCGGCAAGCGCATGATGCCCGACCTGCATGTCGATCCTTGTCCACCCGACGAGATATTCCATAAAGGCTTCGCCGTAGACGAATCCAAAACCTGCCGCCAGCGCGGCGAGAATCATCAAGGGAATAGTCATTACCATCGGCGATTCATGCGGCTCGTGATGACCGCGATACTTGCCGAAAAACGTCATCATCAGCGAGCGAGTCATATAGAATGCGGTCATCAAAGCAGTCAGAACGCCGACCCCCCAGCAAAACAGATTGAGCGGTATATCGCCGAATACAACCACCGTGTGGTTCATTGCCGGAGCATCCTCCGCGACGTTAAATACGGTCCAGAGGATTGCGTCCTTAGAAAAGAAGCCCGAAGTGAACGGAAAACCGGCAATCGCCAGTGTCGAGATCAGATAAGTTACGAACGTCAGCGGCATCTTGCGCCAGAGGCCACCGAACTTGCGCATATCCTGTTCATGATGGCAGCCGTGAATCACCGAACCGGCTCCCATAAACAGGCAAGCCTTGAAGAAAGCATGGGTCACTACGTGAAAAATGCCGTTGCTGAATGCAGCCGAACCCATCGCCATGAACATGTATCCGAGCTGGCTTACCGTTGAATAGGCGAGCACTTTTTTGATGTCGTTTTGAACGATTGCGATAGTAGCAGCAACGAAAGCCGTCAGGGTTCCCACAATCAACACAACGGACAAGGCGGCCGGCGCAAAACTGTACAATACCTGCATCCGTGCCATCATATACACACCTGCTGTTACCATCGTCGCGGCGTGAATAAGAGCCGAAACCGGCGTCGGACCGGCCATGGCGTCCGGCAGCCAAACATAGAGAGGGATTTGCGCACTCTTACCTACGGCCCCGATGAACAACAGGATTGCCGCGAGTTCAATCATCATTGGGTCGACATAGGGAATTTGCTGACTGAGCTGCTGAAATTCAAGCGAGCCCGTCATCATTACCAGCAGGAACATCCCAAGCAAAAATCCGGCGTCGCCGATTCTGTTGACAACAAACGCCTTTTGACCCGCAACGGCGTTGCCCATGTCCCGATGCCAAAACCCAATCAGCAGATAGGAACAAAGCCCTACACCTTCCCAGCCGACAAACATCACCAGCAGGTTGTCTCCCAGAACCAGCAGCAGCATCGCGAATAAGAACAAATTCAAATAGGCAAAAAAGCGCGGACGCTCCGGGTCATGCGACATATAGCCAATTGCATACAGATGAATCAGCGAACCCACCCCGGTAATGATCAGAGTCATTACAGCCGCAAGCCGATCGAAGAGAAACGCGAATTCTACTTTGAACGGAAGAACCTCGAACCAAGTCCAAGCATGAGCGGTTATGACCGAGCCCTCGACCGCCGAAAGCGCTCGCCAAAGCTGAAACGTGAGAATGAACGAGCCCACCGCTGCAAACGTAGCAATCCAGCCGGCCATACGGTGGTGGCGTTCGTCTTTCCCCGAGATCACATATGTAAGCAGCGCGCCTACAAGCGGAAATAACGGAACTAGTAAAAGTGTCTTTTCCACCCTATCCCCTTAGCGTTACCGCGTCGTGTGTCTCGACCGACAGGTAGTTTCTGAACAGCGTAATCACAATCGCTAATCCCACCGCTACTTCGGCTGCGGCAACACTCATCACAAAAAATACTGCGATCTGACCATCAAGCGTTTGAAAGTGAACGGACAATGCTTCAAACGCAATATTCACGGCGTTAAGCATAAGTTCTACGCACATCAAAATAACTATCGTATTTCGCCCAACCAGCACACCGAGAACGCCCAGCGAAAAAAGCAGAGCGCTCAAATAAAGATATCCCGTAACGGCACCCATGCCTTTTACTCCCTGTTCCTGACTGCCTTCAGACCTCGGCCTTCGGCGAGAGGCTTTCGCTGTTCATGCGCTATGTAGACAGCGCCGATTATTGCCGCGAGCAATAGCATTCCGGTTATCTCAAAAGGCAGCACATATCGGGTGAAAAGCACCTGTCCGATTGCGTGACCGCCGCCATCGTTTACGATCGACGCATCGGCAAGCCCGTCAACAGGTGCCCCAGCGACTCCGCTTTGCACCGCGACGATCAGCATCCCGATAAATAGACCGATTACCGCCGCTGTGAGGACATTCCTCGGTTTCTTGAAATCGGAACTGCTTTCGTCTCGCTCAAGTCCCAGCAGCATGATAACAAAGATAACCAGCACCATGATCGCGCCGGCATATACCAATACCTGAATCGCCGCGACAAAATGCGCTCCCATCATCGCGTAGTGCGCAGCAACGAAAAACAGAGTGAGCACCAGGCACAATGCGCTGTTTAAGGGGTTGGCACAGCCGATAACCCCTAGCGAGCTGATAATCGTGAGAATACTGAATATAATCGCCGCGAGACTCATTTTAGTAGAAACCCATTAAGACAAGCACAACAGTCGCAACCAGATTCAGTAAAGCAATCGGCAGCATAATCTTCCAGCAAAGATTCATCAGTTGATCGTAGCGGAAACGCGGAAGTGTCCAGCGCAGCACGACTTGAACAACGCAAAGGAAGACGGTTTTAGCACCAAAGACCGCCACTCCGATCAACGGAGCCCACTGAAAATTCCATTCGTTGAAAAACGCCGGCAGAACCCCACCCCAGTCTGAACTTATTTGAGTGATATCTACATAAGGCAGCTGCCAGCCTCCGAGGAACAGCAGAGTAATTATCGCAGACGCGACCGCAATCTCTGCAAATTCACCGAGCCAAAAAAGCATGAACTTCATGCCGGAGTATTCGGTCAGGTAGCCGGCAACCAGCTCAGACTCACTCTCAGGAAGATCGAACGGGGCGCGTTTGGTCTCCGCCATCATCGAAACAAAGAACAGGATAAAGCCGACCGGATTGAGGAAGATGCCCCAGTTCGGAAAGATCCCAAGAAAAGTGCCGGACTGATACTCAACAATCCTAGCAAGGTCGAGGGAGCTGTAGATTGCAAGCACCCCGACGATACTTACGCCCATCGTTATTTCGTAAGAAATCATCTGTGCTGCGGAACGTAAGCCACCCCCGCAGACCGTTGCCATGTCGCGCTAGAACGAGAGCCCCGAGCCGACGTACACCGTCACGAGATGCATGTTGGCGGGGACGCTGGTTTCGTCGTTCGTTTGACCTGCCGGCGGACTGGAACGGGCGGGATGTCACGCTCCATGTCAGTGCAGTGGACGACGTCGACACCACTTGGGTAAACGGCCACCTGCTCGGCACGACTCCGGGGTGGAATACGCCGCGAACCTACATGGTGCCGGCCGAGTATTTGCGCCCTTCGGGCAATGTCGTCGCCGTGCGCGTGCTGGATACGGGTGGAGGTGGTGGCATCTGGTTGCC
>JAUIIP010000009.1 GCA_030431555.1 bacterium | reverse complement strand
TCTCCTGCGACAACCGGCCCTTTGATCTTCTTTAGTTTGGCTATTAGCGTGATGCTCCAAGGGCTTTTAATTAAGCCCTCGCTTTCGAGATTCTCGGCAATCTTCTTGATGCTCGACCCCTTCTCTACGAGAAATGAAACAGTGTTCGTGTTGCCCGGATCGGCAGGCTCGAGGAATGCAGACGAGAGCAGGCTTTGGGTGCCAAAAATCCCGATCAGCAGCGCCAGCAAATATGGCGTCATCCGTGCTGAGAACAACAGTATATCGCGCAAACTTTACCTCCGGTGCCTCTGGAGCAATCAACGAAACTGCTCTGGCGGAAAAATTGAGCAACCGCTTAAGGTTACATCATATTCTAAGAGCCTTAAATGCGACAGTCCCAATTCTGGCGAGAATCATGTGTCGCTGCTTTCAGCCGCCGAGTGAGAGCAAATAGGCGTCGAGGATGATAGCTGCGCTTACTTGATCGAGCATCGCTCTTCGGTCCTTGTTTTTGAAACCTCGCCCCTGGACATACCGCTCAGCCTCAACGGTTGTCAGACGCTCGTCCCAATAGACGAGTTTCACGCTCTCGGCATGCTTTTCACTTAAATAGGATTCAAGACCCTTGTAAAACGCTTCTACCTTTGCGGCCTGTTCACCACTTGTGCCATCGAGCATCAGCGGTTTGCCGACGACGATTGTATCGACCTTATGCTGCTGGACGAGCTTGAGGAGCTTTTCGAAGGCTTTTCCGTCCTGTCGGGTGATAGTTTCCAGCGGATTTGCAGACAGTCCGAGGGGGTCACTCATCGCCACCCCAACGCGCGCGTCACCGACATCCAAGGCCAAAATTCGTCGCATACTATTCCTTACTAATTAACCCGGAGAAGCTAGAGTATAAGCAGTGCTAAGTCAAACATGCACGGGAGCTTATAGCTCCTATCAAGGTCCATGCACACCCTCGTCGTTTTTTCGCTTTTGACGAAACGCAATTTAGCGGCGATACGTGATGAAATATGGCTTTCCAGAGAAATAACGCGAAATTTGCCTCGGGCCTCGACGGGCAGGGCGAGCGCCTGAGTGTCGGCGGCAGCGTTAGGCTTAACAGAGCGCCTAAGCCGCGAAGCTTTCGTGCTCGCAGGAGGCGGTTGCGCAAACCACTGCTGATGATCGGGTTGGTGCTGGCTTTAGCCGTGGTGATGTTTTGGACGCGAGGTTCGGTGCTCACCCCGTCTGTGGCGCTTGAGCTTGCCGGGCCTACGCCTATGGCCTCCCAACTGCAAACTGTATTGCCTGAATTAGCGGTGCCGGAAGATGAAAAACTGGTTCACCGGGTAAAGAGTGGCGACACCTGGGGGTCAATTGCAGCACGTTTTGGCTACGACCCGATTGACGCAATCGAACTCGACAGAGCTATGCGCAAAATCGCTAAAGCCTCAAGCGATATTGGACGCACTCTGCAAATCGGTCAACGCCTGGAGATGGAGCAGGCTCCCGACGGCACTCTATCCCGCGTCACGACTTCTCCCACCGCAGGCGTTACCCTTTTCTTGGACCGCCAGGCGGATGGCAACTTTTTGGCAAGCGTGCACCGTCTGCAGCGCATACTTCATGAGCGAGTACTTACCGCGTCGATAACTCCCAGCACTAGGACATTTGCCCAAGCTGCGCTTTCGACTGGAGCGACTTACGACTTGGTGGATGACTTGGTCGACCTTTTTAGCGACAGGATCAATTTTCGCCAGGATTTTAGGCTCGGCGACAGCTTCTCGGTGATTTTTAGCGAGGAGCTGCTCGAAGACGGCACAGCAGTTGGTATTGGACCGGTACTGGCGGCATCTCTTTCCGTTCAAGGAGAGAGCTACGCCGCGATTCGCTATGTTGGTGCCGACGATGAAGTGCGCTACTTCAATGAAGACGGCGAGCTGCTCGGCAACACTTTCCTGCGCTACCCGGTGCGTTTTACGCGAATTTCAAGTCAGTTCTCACGCGCTCGATTTCATCCGGTGCTCAAACGCTACCGACCGCACAATGGAGTTGATTTCGCAGCACCGCGCGGTACGCCGGTGCGAAGTGTGGCCGAGGGCCGAGTTTCTTACGCCGGTTGGAAGGGCGCTGCCGGGAAAATGGTCAAGATTAGACACAGCGATCGTTATTCGACCGCCTATCTGCACTTGTCAAAAATCAGCAAAGGCGTCAGACGCGGGATGCGAGTCAAGCGCGGCCAGGTTATTGGAGCGGTGGGAACTACTGGGCGATCCACCGGCCCGCATCTGCATTATAGCTTTTACGATCGCGGCAAGTATGTCGATCCGATGAAGATAAAACTGCCGACGATCGACAATCTCAGCAAGAAAGCGAGGATCGATAAAGTCTACCTAAAGAAGGTGCTGCAGACACTGGAGCATTATCAGGGTCTTTCCCGGCGGCAGGTTCCGGTTCAAGAAGCGTTTGAAAAATCAGCACAATCAACTAGTTAGAGCCCGGCAGCCGCGGCAGATCGGTCGGCGCTAAGTCGGGCGGCTTTGCTTTTCCCTTTTCTACGTACTTGGTATCTCTAGAGCAGCGATTCAAGCGCGCATTCAGGACCCAGTGGATTAAGGAACTACAACATGTCGCTTTTAGACCCGATTAGGCCAATGGGCATTTACCAGACTCTTTACGCGTTTCAGGATGCCGCAGGTGTCGCTATGGGTGAGCCGGGAACTTTGCCGATGAGCCAAGGCTTCCCGCGTGTTCAGCAGCTGCCGGGCGGACCTGAGTTTCCAAACTTCTCGGGCAGAGCTGCGGAGCAGCGAATGTACCCAAAAGCATGGGGGGAGCCTGGTCTGCGTGAAGCGATTGCGGCCTATTATGCTGAAACCTACGGAGCGAAGCTGACAGCCGACAACGTGATGGTTTTTGCCGGCGGACGTCCCGGTCTGTTTGCATTGCTGATGTTTCTCGGGCGGGACGTCAAAATAAGGATCGCATCGACGGAGTATACGCCGTACTGGGATATGCTGCGTCTCCTGAACCGCAGCCATGAGCTGGTAGAAAGCAGCGAAGCAAACGGCTTTATGCCGAGCAACGAAAAATTCATCGGTTCGGATTCCGGGAAAATATTGGCTTTGATGAGCAACCCCTGTAATCCGACCGGACAGACGCGACGCGGGGCCGCACTTGAGGAGCTGGTTAAGCGGGCAAACGGTGACTTCGGACTGCTTTCTGACGAGGCCTATGAATGGTTTACCGAGGGTGAGCCGGTCAGCGCATTGCAGTATGTCGATGACATAAACCAGTCAAATCTCTTCGTGGTCGGAGCAACGACTAAGAACTATCAAGACCCCGGACTGCGTATCGGCTGGATCGTTGCCTCGGAGGAGGCGATTGATTACCTAGGTGCATTTTCGTCGTTTGGAATGGGAGGAGTTTCCCGTCCATCGCAGCTTGAGGCGATTGCGCTGCTCGAACCTCGACGTGCTGCCCATGCGCGCAAGACCGTAAATTCCTTTTATCGCGAGCAGCGCGCTCGCTGGCGCGAGTCGCTTGCAGAGCTGGGTTTAGAGTTGTTCACCGGCGAAGGCGGCTTCTACCATTGGTGTAAATTGCCCGGCGGCTTGAGCGCTGAAGAATTCAACACTCGATTGTTTCAGGACAAGGCGGCGATTCTGCCGGGCGTCTTATGCGACATGGCCCGAGGGGCGGACGACTACGTGTCCCCGCTTGATTCTTTTTTCAGGCTGTCCTTTGGGCCTCTCGATCCCGAGCAGCACGAAACGTATGTCGCTGCTCTGCGCCGTGCGCTGCACTAAGGCGCAGCTCTGACTGGTAAAACGATGGCGTCTAATAAAGCTGTAAAAGTTGATATTCGCGGACTTGCGGTCGGGGGCGCGGGTGTCGGGCAAGTTTGCGAGCAGGAAGGCTTTAACCAGGACCTGCTCGGTATCACGGCGTTTGTCCCCTATACGATTCCGGGCGAGCGGGTTGAAGCATGGGTTACTCAGCGAAAAAAACGCCACTTGGATACAGAGCTGAAGCAGGTAGAGACGGCCTCGCCATATCGCGTCGAAGCACCGTGTGAGTACTTCGGACGCTGCGGGGGCTGTGAGCTTCAGCATATCAGCTATCCCCAGCAGCTTGAGGCAAAAAACAGCATGATCTTAGGTGCGCTGAGGGCAGGGCGACTGCCTTATGCGGCGATGGAGTCGCTGCAGCCGATGATCGATTCCCCGCCGTTTGCTTATCGTAGACGAATTTCTTTGCATCTCGACCGCGGTGGCCGAATCGGTTTCTTCCGGGCGGGTTCGCGCTCAATTGTGCCTGTGTCGGACTGCTTGGTAGCGACTGATGCAATTCGAGAGACTATCCCCAAGTTAGAATCAGTCGGCAAAGACATATGCGGGGCGGTTAGTGCAGTCGAGATAGCCTCTGACGACCATGGTGCAGTCGTTGTGCTGCGTGCACCGTATGAGTTGGGGGAGCGAGAAGTCGAATCTTTGATGCGCACAGTAAAAAAATCGCTGCCCTCGGTAGTTTGCGTAGCTGCGGGCAAGCAGCGCGCGGCCCATGGACGAGATTATCTAGAGCTGCTTATCGACGAAGCGCGCCGCACAACGCTGCGTCTGCCCGCCGCGTCATTTTCGCAGGTGAACTGGACGGTGAATAAGGCGCTGGCGTCGTACGTCGGGGCTGCTGTCGTCGAAGGCCGGCCGAACCTGGTGCACGACCTGTATGCGGGAGCCGGCAACTTCGCCTTAGTGCTCGCAAAGCGAGGGGTGAATGTTGTTGCAGTCGAGTGCGATGAGCAGCTTGCGGCATTTGGTGCGAAGAACGCGGGTTTAAACGGGGTCGCAGACAAGCTAAGCTACAAAAAGCTGTCTGTGGAGAAATTCCTGGACGAGCATCGCAAGGCTCCGCTCGGGGTTGTCGTGGCGGACCCACCGAGATCGGGATTGGGCAGCTTGGTCGGCTCGCTCGACTGCGCGGAAAAGTTGATTCTAATTTCCTGCAGCCTGCCTAGTTTTGCCCGAGATCTCAGGGCGCTGACTGAGCGCGGCTGGACAGTTCGCGAAATTCAGCCTTTTGATATGTTCGCCCAAACGTCGCACGTAGAAATCGCGGCTATTTGCACCCGCTAACTTTTCCACAAATGCTTGAAGGCTTCAAAAAAGCCTTTCACGCCTTCGCGCAAGTCGCTGGGCTCCGCAGAACTTGTCTCAGGCGCTGCGAAGCCTTTGAGGGTTTTTTGCAGTGCCTCGTCGAGGTAGGAATCTCCGAATTGCCGTTTCTCTTTCTCGGTACCGAACTGAGCTCGAATCTGCTCAAGTTCACCGACGTCAAGCCAAATGCCGGAGCAGTTCGGGCATTGGTCAACTACCACACTGTTCTGAGGATCGTAGTAGCGGCGCCAAAGAGTCTGCTCGGGGCACCGCGGGCAGTTGCGAACAGCCTCAAGGTCAAAGGCCTTAGACGGGCCGCGTTCAATTTTGAAAATGCTCTCGATCTGCTGATCGTTTGAGCCGTCGAAACGATCCAGCTCGTCTTTGTCGAACCAGATACCGCCGCAGCCGCCGGCGCACACGTCAAGCAGCACCTCACCAAAAGCGGCTTCGAGTAGTGTATTGCCACAGGCTGGACATTTCATGAACCTATTATAGGACGCCAAGGCGGCACTTCCTAGATCCAAGATTGCGATAGATGCGGCTCGGAGCGGCCTGTGCTAGGAAATACGAATGCTCAGCGATATTGAATTAATCCTGTTCGACTTAGATGGAACTCTGGTTGAGTTCCATCACGACTTCCTGTTTGAGCAGGCACATTTGATTTTAGCGAAGCTCGGCCATGAGCCGGTCACAAATGCCGTGCTTGAGGGACACTTCTCGGATTTCAGTTTCTTTGACTTTATTCCCGAGCATCGCCGCGAGTTGTTTATTACCCAATTCTGGACGAATTTCGACTGGAAGAACTTCCCGCGAGCAAAGGTGCTGGCAGGGGTAGATAATTTACTCGAGCAAATTGCCGAAAGCGGCAGAAAGTCGGGGATAGTGACTTCTCGAGCAGTGGCCCACGAGCAGCTCTCAGCGGACTTGGAGCATACAGGTTTGCTCAGTTATATGAGTTACGTCCGGACTCGCAGTTGTGATCACCTGCATTGGTCAGACAAGCGAGATTCAATTCGCTCGATTATCGAAGAGTCTGGTCTCCGTCCTTCGCAGATTGCGATGATAGGCGATATTCCCCCGGACATTTCCAGCGCGCGAGTGATGGGCTTGGGGCTGACTATTGGGGTCCTCAGCGGAGGTCTAAAGCGTTCGGTGCTTGAGCAGGCTAGGCCGGACCATATTATTGATAATGTTTCTCAAATATCCGAGCTGTTTTTTCTCAAGTAATATCAGTTAATTGCTAGGTTTAACCGCCCCGGCAGCTCGTCCAGCAGCATGTCGATGTTACCTTGTTTATTAATATACTGATATTATTGCATTAAAGTGTAGATCTCCGTAGGTATATGCCTTTCGAATATCGTTTTACTGGTTCCAGTTGATCATAAAAGGAAATCTTAATTGAAAACGAATGAAATTCGTGACGCATTCTTAGATTATTTTGCGTCCGTTGATCACACAAAAGTTGAAAGTTCCTCACTGATCCCGCACGGAGATCCAACACTGTTGTTCACCAATGCCGGGATGGTGCAGTTCAAGGACTGTTTCCTGGGAGCTGAAAAGCGCAGCTACACTCGAGCTACCACCTGCCAGAAGTGTCTGCGAATATCCGGCAAGCATAACGACCTCGAAAATGTAGGCCGTACTGCCCGGCACCATACTTTCTTCGAGATGCTCGGAAACTTTTCCTTCGGAGACTATTTCAAGAAAGAAGCGATCAATTATGGTTGGGAGTTTCTGACACGAGTGATGCAGCTGCCCAAGGAGCGTCTTTGGGTGACAATTTTCGAAACTGATGACGAAGCAGCCGAGCTGTGGAAATCTGAGACGGACGTTGACCCTTCGCGAATTCTTCGCTGCGGAGAAAAGGACAACTTTTGGGCTATGGGAGAAACCGGACCCTGCGGCCCCTGCTCCGAGATACATTATTATCTAGGCGAAGATTTGGCCGCTCAGAGTGAAGCCGGCTTTCGTAAGGATGACGGCACCTATCTTGAGGTCTGGAACCTTGTCTTCATGCAGTATAACCGTTTGCCGGACGGAACGCTTGAACCGCTGCCCAAACCCTCAGTCGATACCGGTATGGGGCTTGAGCGGATAGCTGCGGTGAAGCAGGGCGTCCTGGCAAACTACGATACGGACGAGCTGCGCTCGATAATTTCCTTCACCGAGGATCTTTGCGGCAAGAAATATATCGGCAAGGACTATACTATTCGCAATATCGAGAGTGATGAACAATACGCGGTAGACACCGCGTTTCGCGTCATTGCGGACCACTCTCGCGCGTGTGCATTTCTTATTGCGGACGGAATCAATCCCGGCAGCGATGGACGGGGCTATGTGCTTCGCCGTCTTATTCGTCGGGCGTGCCGCCACGCACGTAATCTCGGTTTTCAGGAGGCATTCCTATTTAAAGTCTGCGGCAAAGTAGTCGAACTGATGTCCTCAGCCTATCCGGAGCTGCGCAAAGGAGCAGGGCGGATCGAAAAAGTTATTCGAGGCGAAGAAGAGAAATTTATTGAGACGCTTGGCAGTGGACTCAGTATCCTGCAGAAGGAAGTTGAGAAAGTTTCCAAGAAGTCGTCGAAAGTCTTGCCGGGAAGCGTTGCGTTCGTACTGCACGACACTTACGGCTTCCCGCTTGACCTGACTGAAGACATTGTAGCGAATGCCGGGCTTACTGTTGACCGCAAAGGCTTTTCCGACGCGATGGACGAGCAGCGTGAGCGCTCACGCGCCGCGCGCGCAGACGACACAGAACTAATCCTGCAGCGCGCTGTTAAGCCGCTTGATACCAAGTTCGTTGGTTATGAACGAAGCAATTCGGAATACGAGTCGAGCATTTCAGGAATCTTCAATTCCGAAGGTGAGATTGAGTCCGCCGGCGAAGGCAGTGATGTTGCAATAGTTGCGGCAGAAACTCCCTTTTATGCTGAGTCGGGCGGTCAGATAGGCGACACTGGCCGGATCAGCACAGCTACCGGGACGGTTGATGTTATTGATACCAAGAAAGCTGCCGGAGGGACGATAGTTCATATCGGCAAGGTAGTGGAAGGCGATATCTCAGCTAATCAATCGGCGCGGATGGTCATTGATGATCAGCGTCGCGCAATGCTGCGTTTGAACCACTCAGCCACACATCTGCTTCACCTGGCTCTCCGTGACGTTTTGGGAGATCACGTTCAACAGGCGGGTTCTAGAGTTTCGGAGAACACTCTGCGTTTTGACTTTTCTCACTTCGAACCAGTGTCTCAGACACAGTTGGAGGAGATTGAATCGATCGTCAACGAGCAGATTCGAGCCAATTACGAGGTCGAAACAGAAGTGATGGAGCTTGAAGCGGCGAAAGCGCGTGGTGCGATGGCGTTATTCGGCGAAAAATACGGCTCTAACGTCAGGGTTGTTCAGATTGGCCCGCGCTCCCTTGAGCTTTGCGGCGGGACACATGCCGCACGTTCGGGGGACATAGGCTATTTTTCCGTGCTGAGTGAATCAGGCATTGCCGCCGGTGTGCGCAGAGTCGAGGCAGTTTCAGGCCCTGGTGCGGCGGCGTTTGTCCGCGACAAGCGGCGGGTAATGCATGAAATTTCAGATCTGCTGCGCGCCGGGGAAGATGAGCTGGGCGACAGGGTGGCGAAGCTGCTTGAGCGCAACCGCGAGCTGGAGCGCAGCCTTGACCGTCTGAAGCAAATGCAGAATTCGTCGCGAGGAGACAGTCTTACGTCTCAGGCGCGAAAGCTTGGTGACGGCACTCAGGTGTTGGCCAGTGTGCTGGACGATGCAAGTCCCAAACAGCTTCGAGAGTTGGCGGACGACTTAAAGCAGCGGCTGGGCTCTGGGTGCATCGCTCTCGGCAGTGTGCAGGACGGAAAGGCGATTGTTCTGGCTGCTGTGACTGACGACCTGGTTGACCGCTTCCATGCCGGAGAACTGGTGAAGGAGATGACGAAGATTTTCGGCGGTAAAGGCGGAGGTCGAGCAGACATGGCGCAGGCCGGAGGAGGAGACCCGGAGCTTCTGGAAAGTGCTCTTAACAAATTTCAGGATTTGGTGGCCTAGATGTTTAAGCGTCTGTTCGAATCTGTATTGGGCGGGAATGTTGAGCTGGTTAAAAAGCTCGTTCTACTGCTGCTTACCGCAGTTGCCATCAGCATCATCGGTTCGCAGGCGCACACTTCTTCCAGTGACGTCTACGCGGTCGGCGAAGTCGCCACCCGCACGATCACGGCGCCGCGCGATCTGCTGATAGAAGATGTCTCGGGGACGGAAGAGAAGCGTCTTGCTGCTTCGTCACAGATTAGGCCCGTCCTATTGTTTAAGGATAAGAGCGGCACCGATGTACGTGGGCAGATTCAAGCGTTCTTTGACGTTGTTGCCAGCTACGATAAAGACCAGCCGATTGATTCAATCGCTTTCTCTAAGGAAGACCGCGTTGAGATAGAGACTCGATTTAGAATTGATTTTGTTGGGGATGAGTGGGGCATTCTCGGCCAGCGGTCGGAGTGGGAGCATTTGCGCCAGCTCGTAGCGGAAGCCGGCGAGCCGATAGTCAGACGCGGCGTGGTCGCAAATAAGGGCGTGATCAGTGATCTGGTTTCGGAGGAAGGAGCAAAGCTTCTACTGGAATCAACTGGAGCTGAGCGCGATTTAGAAGATGCAAACAGCCTATACGGCCTGGCTGATGCACTTGAGCTGGCACGCGAAACTGCGCGCACCTCGGTTAAGCGCGACAAAGCCTACCTGTCGCTGGTAAATAAACTTCTCGGCCTCGTTATTCGCCCGAACGTTTCTTTTGATGCGCAGGAGACTGAGCGAAGAATCTCAAATGCCCGCTTGGAGGTTGAGCCGATTTATTACAAGATTCGACGTGGCGAGGTTATAATTCGCACCGGCGACGTCGTTACTCCGCTCCAGCACTGGAAGCTGGTACAAATGCGCGATCACTCGTCCGCGTCGACCTTGCTGCCTTCGATAGTCGCAAATACGATCATAACGCTATTTGCGCTCTGGCTGCTTTATGCGTTTGCTCAGGGCGCTTGGGGCTCGTTTCGCCCAACTGTGCCGGATGTGGCAGTGCTGTCAGTGACACTCGTAATCAGCATAATGCTGCTTTATTTTTTCGCGGTAGTTGCCGCTCCGCTGACGGTTTATGCCCCGCAGCTGGGTCAGGATGCATTGATTTGGGCCACTCCGGTCGCCTCCGGCGGAATATTGCTGCAAGTGATACTTGGTCTGCCGACAGTTTTTCTCTTCAGTCTGGCTTATGGGCTGCTGTCGGCAGTTGTGTTTGATTTGTCCTGGGAAATTCCAATCCTCATTATTGTCGCCAATTTCGTCGGCGCGCTAAGCGTAAAAGACTGCCATCGACGCTCGGCATTTATCAGCGCCTCACTCAGAGTAGCCGCTGCGAGTATTGTCGTTCTTTGCTGCTTCTTGCTGTCGCAGCCGACTTACACCGTTCCGGAAATAGCGGTGATGCTGCTCTGTGTATTATTTGGCGCGCTGTCTTCGGGGGTGCTCGGCTCCTCGCTTGCACCTGTTGCCGAGCACGCCGGTTCCTACATCACCGATGTAAAACTGCTGGAGCTTTCCTCGCTCGATAACCCGCTGCTTCGAGATCTTTCGGTCCAGGCCCCGGGCACATGGAACCATTCGATGGTGATGGGGCAGATGGCAAAATCTGCAGCTGAAGCGATTGGTGCCAATGCACTTCTGGCTCGTGTCGGTGCGTACTATCACGATATTGGAAAGGCCAAGAAACCGGCGTATTTTGTTGAAAACCAAACGTCGAAAGAGAATCGTCACGATAAACTAACGCCGTCGATGTCTGCGCTAATTATCCGCGCTCATGTGAAGGACGGAATCGAGATGGCCAAACGCCGGCGCTTGCCGCAGGCGATAGTCGACCTGATTCCGCAGCATCACGGTACCGCACTGATAGAATATTTCTACGAGAAGGCAAAAAAGGAGGCTGAAGAGGGTGAAACGGTAGATGAAACGCATTACCGCTACCCGGGTCCTAAGCCTCAGACCAAAGAAGCAGGGATATTAATGCTGGCTGACGGTGTCGAAGCTGCCGCTCGAACTGTGCAGGACCCGACACCCGCAAAGCTTCAGGGCGTAGTTCAGAAAATTATCAACAAGATTTTTGCCAGCGGCGAACTGGATGAGTGTGAGCTAACGCTTAAAGACTTGCACGAAATAGCGAAAAGTTTCTCACGAGTGCTGACCGGGATCTATCACCGCAGGATTGAGTATTCCGAGCCGGCGGAGAAGCGCGCTAAGGTCGTAGAAGAAGAGGGAGACCAGACCGCAGCTACGCAGCGCATGAGCGTCAAACAGCTTGGTTTGGTAGGAGAGGCGAAGTCAAATGGCCGTAGAGATTCTAGTGAGGGAGACGGTAAGCAGCGCGGTAAGCGAAATTCTTCCGACGGAGACACTGAGAACGGTTCTCGAGAAACTCTTAAGCGACTTGGAAACAAGTGATCGCGAGTTGAGCGTTCTGCTGACGGACGACGAAGAGATCCACCGCTTAAATCTGTTCTACCGAAAGAAGGACAAGGCTACGGACGTTCTTTCTTTTTCGCTCCAGGAAGACCAAGAAGACAAATTTGCTGAAGACTTGCTCGGAGATATCGTAATTTCGATAGAGACCACGCTGCGCCAAGCTGCCGAGCTTGAAGTTAGAGCAAATGAGGAGCTGCTGAGGCTTGCAATTCATGGGACTCTGCATCTGCTCGGATATGAGCACGAAGACGTTTCGGATGACATTGCCGCCCGAATGCGGCAAAAAGAAGAGGAGCTTTTCGAACAGCTTCTTCCAATGCTTAGGACGGAATAAATTAAATGGTTTCAGCCGTTGATGCCTCCCAGATTAAACAGCAGCTCGGTGAGCTTCGTGCTCGCCTAGAGTCGCTGGGGAGTTATCTTTGACGTCCCGAGTAAGCGCACTCGATTAGAGGAGCTTGAGCGCGAGGCGAGTTCCCCAGACTTTTGGAATAATCAAGACAGCGCGCAGCGTGTGCTCCAGGAGCGTTCGCGCCTAACGGAGCTGCTCGGTTCAATCGAACGCCTAGAAACCAATGCCGAAAACGCGTCTACAGGTCTTGAGCTGTTTGCGGAAAGCGGTGAACTGGATTTGCTTGCTGACGCGGAGAACGAACTCAAACTGCTTGAAACAGGATTATCGAAACTCGAAATTGCGCGAATGATGTCCGGACGCCACGACTCAGGCGACGCAATTGTGGAGATTAATTCCGGTGCAGGCGGCACGGAGGCCCAGGATTGGTGCGAAATGCTGCTGCGGATGTACTTGCGATGGGCAGAAAAGCACGGCCTTAAGACCGAGATTTTAAGCATCAATGCTGGCGAGGAAGCGGGACTGAAGAACGTGACATTCTCGCTGCGAGGAGAAAATGCCTTTGGTTACATAAAAGCCGAGCGAGGTGTTCACCGTCTGGTGCGGATTTCTCCGTTTGACTCAAATGCGCGCCGCCACACCTCCTTTGCTTCGGTCGGTGCGATTCCCGAGATCGAAGATGAGATCGACATCGACATCAAAGAAGAGGATTTGCGAATCGATACGTACCGCGCAAGCGGGGCCGGCGGGCAGCACATTAACAAGACGGACTCGGCAGTCAGGATCACGCATACGCCGACGGGGATCGTAATCGCCTGCCAAAACGACCGCTCTCAGCATAAAAACAAGGCTCGGGCGATGAAGCTGCTTAAGGCAAAGTTGTATGATTTAGAGCTGGAAAAAAAGCGTGAAGAAGCAAATGCTCTGGCTGGCGAGCGCAAAAAGATCGACTTCGGCAGCCAAATTCGCTCGTACGTTATGCAGCCCTATCAGATGGTCAAGGATCTACGCACTAATATCGAAACTAGTGATGTTCAGGCCGTGCTCGACGGGGATCTCGACGGTTTTATCGAGGGTTATTTGCTCTCTGACGAATTTGTGGAAGATGTTGAGTAGGTTCCGCTAGACTGTCATCGTCTGTGTCCTTAAGGCAGTTTGACTCAAGAAATTCCTGTAAAGCACTTTTGATTTCGTCCGGGGCCGGGCTCTTGCCGCCGGCTTTGGAGTCATACGCTGCAGCAGTTTCGCCTTCCTCGGAAATCTTAAGTGCGATTACCTGCGGAAAGCCGAGCCCTGTGCGAATCGCATCTTGTCCTTTTAGACGTGTTTGAATTCGCTTGTAGCACTTAAGTCCCTTGCCGGCGTTTTCCTTGCTGCCGTACATGTCATTTGCATGCACCGAGCAATAGCTGGTCGGATAGTCTTTGTACGTCTCGGCAATGGTTTCGACTGAAATGGGTTTATCGAGTTCTTCGCAGGGCCGACAGTTGTCCGCTGTGAACTTATAGACTTCGCACTTGCTGCCGCCCTCTTCAGCGAACTCGATTTCGCTGATTAACTCAATTAACTCGAGATTTAACACTTCGCACTCGTAAGGGTCGGTGCAGTTAAGTGAAAACAGATTTTGCGCTGATGCTAGCTGTGGCAGCGCAAGGATGATAACGGAGGTAATTATTACTTTGCGAACAAACATCAGCACTAATCGCCGTTACTTGGAAGAGTGCTGCTGCCGAGTAGGCACTCGACAGCAGCCGTTGTTGGTTTTGTCGGATGTTTTAGTCCTGTCCTAATAGACTGCACCGCTTTGCTCGAAGCATTCCCATTTACCATCTCCGCGCCGTCCGTTGCGGGAGCGACTATGGGCCTCTTTTCCGAAGACCGCCTGATAAAGGGCATCTTCAAGCACTGAACTAGGTTCCTTATCGCAGCCGAGTGTTTGAACTTCAGCCAGTTGCTCAGAAGTAAGGCTGCCTGACCAGGACTTGCAGGTCCCGTTTTGGCAGCAAGTGCAAAAGTAGCTTGCGGCTTCCTCTGTCAGCAGCTCCTCGAGAGCTGCATCGAGATCTCTCGCTGCCGCACTGCCTGGAAGAATGTTCGCAAGCAACAGCATACAGCCGAAGTTTTTAAGAATTGTTCTAATCATCGTAGTTCCAGCTCCTTGTTAGATTCTCTGACAATGGGGGTTAGGACCGCTTGTGCCTGGCAGGACCTCAGTTGAGCACTGCTCTTCGGTATTGGGCAGGTCATCATCGTCGTCTTCGCAAGCGTTCTTGCACTCCTCTACGGCGTCTCTAATCGGGTCTAGATTGAAGGGCATGAATGAAGGCGGTGGCCCGATAAAGCTTCCTCCGCGGATCTTTTTAACTGTCCAACCGGATCCGTCACACTTTCTAGTCCACACGTGGATTTCGGGCACAGCACTGACACCTTTCGGGAGCGTTCTAACGGATTTAGTTACGACTTGTGTTTTGGCGCACTCCGAGAACTCTCCACTCAATGTGTGCCAAGTGTCATGAAAGGCCTGGCAAGGTGGGCACCAGTATACCCAGTCTCCATTCTTGTTCTTAAAGCGTCCGGTATAAAGCACCACAACGCAGTCTTTGCCCTCGTAGGGGTCATCCTGGACCTGTTGTTGTTTCTCCACTTGAGCGTGGGCCGAGTCAATGCTGATTGGGGAGATAGATGCTGCAAGCAGACAGCATAGGCAAAAAACTAGATCGAATTTAAACAATCGATTTAACACATCCATAATCACTAAACCTTATCTTTAACGTTTCCTAACAACCTGAGACTTGAAGTTCCCAGCCAAGCTTCAGGAGAAAATCCTAATAAGGTGCGTGCAGCGTAAAAGGGGAGCGTTCTGGAGATTCACTGTCTGCGATCCAATGTTAATAAAATACTGAAACCGCGATGCATACGCTGCACACACTAACCCTATTATGACGCCGCTTCTCGAATTTGTGCACTTTGCACGAATATTTTTTATTAACGGCAAGGATGCGGGTCGGAAAGTGCTATAAAAACAGTATCTTGAATGTTTCTTGGAGAGATCGGGTCGAGCGTGGCTGAGGTAATTGGGTTATTTGCACAATGGAGCAGCCGGGAGCTGCGGCACTAAAGAGTGCCCTCCAATGCCGTAAGCAAGTAGTGCAGTATATACTTACGGCTTGGAGGGCTAGCAGGTTTTGGGATCTTTTAGACTATCTAAAATTTTTAAATTTTTGCGCGCGGCACCACAGTCCGGATCGATTTCAAGCGCCTTGTCCCAACAGGCGCGGGCTTTGTCGAGTTCGCGTTGTTTGAAGTGCTTGACTCCACGGTTTACATACGCGCCGGCACGCTTCTTCAGCAACTCTCGATCAGATACCTCGACTTCGTCACCGGGGACTCTTCCTGACTGAAGTAAGAGTTGGCGAAGTGATAAACCATCTAAGGACTCAGCGCTGGCGGCAGCCGTGCGCTCTTCAGGCTTAAGCACTAATTCATCTTCGGAGAACTGTTTGAAGTCTTTTTTCGGTTCGTCGGATTGGGGATGGGCATCGCGACCGATTACAACACGTTTCTTAGGAGCTTCGTCCGCCTTGGTCGAGGCGCTGGCACGCATAATTCTAGTCAAATCGTAGGACCGATCCGTGTCGATACCATCGGCGGCCCTTTGCGCATCTATAATGATTTTAAGCTGCTCTAAAGGCGTGTGTGCAACCAGAAGTTGGTCGATTGAGCGCTTATCGAGCACAAGCTGCTGCTCGAGCGGCAGTCTGGCAATATCAAAATCATTCGATGATTGTGTTTGCTCGACTTGTTCTGAAGCGGCTAATGCAATCACCAGGGCCTCGGGGCCGCGTATGCCGTCAAATTCGGCGAAGCGCAGCACGCCCTTATCGAAGACAAGTCTGCCGCTCGCATTCTGCGCACGAATCTCGAGATTGGCACTAGCTTGCTGGGCACAGTACAAGCTAAGCAATTGTCCGATATCTACGCCGTGCATTTGTGCATCTACGCAGGCGCGGCCATCGGAGTTTATCGATTCGGTGATGTAGTGCAGAAGTTGGTCGACGGTAAACGGCTTCTCGACATATGCAAAGCTCCCGCGCGAATTTGCTTTGCCCATTACTTCCGGGCTGCCATAGGCGGTCATTAGTATTGAGCGGGTGTCAGGGGAGTTTTGGTTAACTGATTCAATCAGGCGCAGGCCGTCCATCTTTGGCAATTTGTAGTCTGTAATCAGCACATCAACGCCGGTCCTGTCGATCATCGTGAGTGCTTCTTCTGCGCTCTCAGCGGTCCCAACGCAGTATGAGTCGTTCGCCATCGTTAGATTCTGCGAGAGCGACCAAAGAATGCTCTCCTCATCGTCGACGACGAGAATGCGAACCGGGGGGTTCGAGAGCGGAAACTGGGGACTGCTGACCATCGTCGTATGCCTTATGCCTGCCTCACTTAAAGAACGTGCTTCGCGTTTATTACTGCAAACAGTATTCCAATAGTTTTGCAGCCGCGGCATTTTATGCCCTCCTGACATTAATAATGATTACAATGCTTTACTCGGGGGCCGCATTTGCTAAGATGCGTTTGGCCAAGCAGTAATGAGCGCTGGGGATAAAGGTAGGCATGCCGGGTAACACTTTTGGTAAATTATTTCGGATTACAACCTTCGGGGAGAGCCACGGTAAGGCGCTTGGCGTGGTTATTGACGGTTGTCCGGCTGGACTAGAGCTGGACCTTGTTGCAGTGCAGGCGGAGCTTGCGCGAAGAAAGCCCGGGCAAAATCGGTTAGTTAGTCCGCGAAAAGAGGACGATTCGCTTGAGCTGATGAGCGGCGTTTTCGAAGGGAAGACTACCGGGACGCCGATGGCGTTTATGGTCGTTAATAAGGACGCCAAGTCGAAGGATTATTCGGCAATTAAGGAATTGTTTCGGCCCGGCCACGCCGACTTTAGCTATCACGCCAAATACGGTATTCGCGACTACCGTGGTGGAGGGCGTTCTTCCGCCCGAGAAACGATCGGTCGAGTAATTGGTGGAGCTGTCTGCAAGCAGCTTCTTTCGTCTATCGGCGTCGAGATCAAAGGCGGTGTTACGAAAATCGGCACCGTAGATGCCAAGCGCTGCGTGTGGCCGCAGGTCGAAGAAAACCTTGTGCGCTCAGTTGACCCGGATGTGGTTGACGCAATGATCGCTGAGATCGAGGCTGCTCGTAAAGACCGCGACTCTGTCGGTGGGCGGCTCAAGGTTTTGGCCACGGATGTGCCGCCGGGTTGGGGTGAGCCGGTGTTTGAAAAGCTCGATGCGGTGATCGCTGCGGCGATGATGTCAATCCCGGCAGTGAAGGCGGTTGAGATTGGCGCTGGTGTGGACTGCGCTGAGATGCGTGGCTCTCAGATGAACGACCTGATGTATCCGGAGGGTTTTGCATCGAATAACCACGGCGGTATTCTTGGCGGCATTTCGTCTGGAGCTCCGATCGACGTTACGCTCTCGATCAAACCTACCTCATCGCTTCCGCGGGAACTCGATACAATCGACACTTCGGGCAAACCGCAGAGAATTTCCACCAAAGGCCGTCACGATCCCTGTGTTGTAATGCGCGCCGTGCCGATCGCCGAGGCAATGCTTGCGCTTGTGCTGGCGGATTTTTGGCTGATTAGCGAGGCCCAGCGAAGTGTTCGAGAAGGATTCTCGCCTCACTCTATAGTCGATTACGGCTTAAAAGAATGAAAGCACTGCCTGAGCGTGATCCAGCGAGCGAAGCACGAGAAGAACTTGTGCGCGCCCTGCCTCCGGGAAGCCATGTGCACGTAAGTGCAGTTTGCGGGACGGGGACCGGATCCTTAGCAAAACTTCTTAAAGACATGGGTTTCACCGTGAGCGGGAGCGATAAAGCATTCTACCCGCCGATGGGTGATGTCGTTCGAGGCTTTCTCGATAAAATTTACGAAGGGTACGACGAAAGCAATCTCGACGAGACTCCGGACCTGGTTGTAATCGGAAACAATTTAAGCCGAGGTAACCCCGAAGTAGAGCGAGTTTTGCGCGATAACATCCCCTATGCGTCGATGCCGGAGGCTTTGGGAGCGCTGCTGGCCGGGACTCGGAAGGAGTGCTCCAGCTCAATTGTTGCGGCGGGAACGCACGGCAAGACAACAACTAGCTGCATGATTGCTACGATGCTTGAGAGCGCCGGACGAAAGCCCGGCTATTTCATCGGGGGAGTTCCCACAACCCTGCCCGGTAGTGTGCGTGCAGTTGATAAGAACCTGCCGCTAGAGCAGCGTTGTGTTGTTTTCGAAGGTGATGAATACGACAGCGCCTTTTTGCGAAGTGGCCGAAGTTCCATTCGTACCGCCCGGACATTGTAGTCTTTACCAGCTTGGAATTTGATCACGCAGATATATACGAAAATATCGATCAGATAGCTCTCGAGTTTACGCGTCTGATGCTGCGAATTCCGAAAGGCGGGGCAGTGCTGCTTTGCGATGCTTATGAATCTCTGAGGGAGCTGGGCGCAGGTTGGCAGGAGCACAAGTTGCTGAACGCACCGCTGTATTGGTACGGCACAAACGAGAATTCGGATTACCAAATACTTGATAGGGAAGCGGTGGAGGACGCCGGCGGACAGTTTCAGCAGCTAAAATTTAAGCTGCGCAATTTTGAGCTGGAGCTCAGGACTTCAGAGACCGGATTACACAATGCTCAGAATATGCTTGCCGCGGCCGCCGTTGGAGAACTCATTGGGCTGAGCCCGCAACAAATTAAACAGGGTCTTGCGAGTTACCGAGGGGTCTTGAGGCGCCAAGTGGTAGTGCACGAAGCGAACGATATCCTGGTAATTGATGACTTTGCGCACCACCCCACCGCAGTTAGGCTAACGCTTGAAGGACTGCGCGAACGTTATCCCGAGTCCAGAATTGTCGCGGTTTACGAGCCTCGCTCCAATACAAGCCGCCGTGCGTTTTTCCAAGACGCGTATGGCTCAGCGTTTGACTCCGCGGACGCTGTTTATATCAAAAAAGTCGAAGATGCGGGTGGATACAGCGCAACTTCCGGTGAAATAGCAGCGCTTGATGCCGGAAAGCTTATTGGCGCTTACCAAGCGAAAGGAAAGACGGCATTTTGCGGCACGGTAGACGAAATCCTCACTCAGCTTGAAGATCAGGCAAGAGCGGGCGATGTGATTGTTGTAATGAGCAATGGAGACTTCGCCGGACTCCTGCCACGGCTGAAGAAGCAACTCGGCAGCCGTGAAGGCTAAAGAAATGGGATGAAGCTTTGCAGAGTCAGCGAAAAGCTAATTACTAAGAAAGTTTTTTCGAATAATGTTGCCGCCATCATCAAGCCTCCTCTGTCTTGTGTTTGTTATGACAGCGCCCCTAGGCGATGTAGCATAAACGGCCCCCTAAAAACCCTTTCGTGTCGGGGCTTTGCGCACTAAGTAGAGGATATGACACTACCTTCCAGCAGAACTTCGAACTTGATGCTGCTCGAGGGCACGCTGCTCGGCCTTTTCTTCTTGCTGGAACTTGGGGCGCGACTGCTGATCTACTCCCGCACACCGACCCAAATGATTTTTCGGGATGACATAATCTATTCATACCAGCCGAACTCTGCACCAGGGGGAGTGGTGCTTAACAACGTAGGCTGCATCGGTGACTACGTTGCAGCCGAGCGCGGGGAAAATGAAGTCAGAGTTTTAATGCTTGGCGGATCTACGTCCTTCTCAAAGGCATATGTAGATGCAGTTGATAGTGAAATCAGCGGGGGAATGCCTAGTCGCAAGGTCACCAGCTTTTCCTGCGGACGACCGCGCTACACATCATATATAAATCGGGTGAACTACGAGAATAACCTCGCCGCGTACGAGCCGGATGCGGTGATAATCTACCTCGGCATTAACGACAACATTTACAATGCTTTTCCTCGGGTCGCGGAGCTGCCTCAGATAGGGTTCTTCAATTGGCGCGCTGCTAATTCTTCGGTCTTCTACCAGGTGCTAAAGTACTACTTAATCGACAAGATATTTTTCTCTAATCCTCAGTTTTACGACCAGCCGGCTCTGCGCAGTTCAGACATTCTAGCGCGAAACACAGAACAGTTGATTGAGGAAGCGCGGTCAGGAGGCGCTGTGGTGGTGCTTGGTCAGTTCGCGGTTTCGAGTCCGACTGAGGATGCCGAATTGGCCCTAAGGCACGAGCAGGATGCAAAAGTAATGGAGCATTTCTGGGGTAGTCTTCGTTCGACTGTGTATGGTGTCCATCAGCATAACCGTGTGCTGGCGGAAATCTCATCGAAGATGGATATTCCTTTTGTTAGGCTCGACAGCTTGATACCGAAAGACAGCGCACATTATGTGGACATTTGCCACTTTACGCCGCTGGGGGCAGAGATGCAGGGCCGAGCGTTGGGTCGAGCAGTGCTTGCGGCGCTTCGGGGTAAGATAGAACTCTCGAACGTGCCTATTAAGAGGGAAGAAACAAATTCTTCAGGCGCTCCTTAATGAGGCTGCGCACCCGCTCGCTCACGCCCTTGTAGTGCTTGACCCGTTCTACAGCGGAGAACTGATGAAGCGGATCTACGACGGACAGCGTAACAGAATCGCCCGTGACCTGCTTGTACCAGTTACATGAGGCTTCTACTTCCTTCCATAGATTAGTTGGTCCGGAGACTTCGTCTTTGCTGCCGTGTACAATCTCTGAAAGCAGCAAGCCTGTTGCCGCTCGCAGCCGGTGTTTGCTGCCTCTGCCGTTTACCTTCAGGGCCAATTCAATAGTTTCTTGGATGTTACTCACGTTGAACGGTTTAGACAGAAAAGCGTGAAAACCAGTCATCAAAGCATTGCCGATAATTTCACGGCTGCGGCTTTTTTCCTCACAGACTAGAACAAAGCACGCTTTCTTAGCCCCGTCAGTCCGCTTCGCATTCTCAATAAATGAAGCTAGGGCAATATTCTCAAAGGTTTCATCGATAAAAACAAAGGCGAATTTGCCGCCGGACACGAGAGCGCTTCCAACCTTGTCGAGGTCGTCTTGAGTTTCTACTGTGTTGAAAAGGTCGCAGTTGTCCACCGCCCGCTTTAGCGCGCGCACCAAGGTCTTGTTGCGGCTGATAATAACTGCGTTTGGCATCCCTGTGTGCCTCCCCTGCAGTTCGAGAAGACGGCGAATTTATGGGAATGCTAAAGGGTATGGGAATTCCCCCATGAAAAAATTTCATTTTGTTTTGTGAGTTTAGGGCAGGTGACCGCGGTTATCTCCAGATTCGCACAGATTCCGTCAGGCAACTGTACACCTGGGTGCGGCCATAACTCTTACCTACGACAAGCGCAGCAGCCGTGTTTGTAACGTTGCTAACGGCTGCTGCATTTGCGTTTTGCATTGCCTTTCGCATGAACCAGCTGCCGCGCTTCTTCTAGCGGCGGCTGTTTTTTCCTCACGCGCTCGGATCACTATACCCTGTGTGATTGAAGAGAGGCGACCGATGGCAAGCAACGCTTCAAAAGAGAGGTCATAAGAGACGAATTCACCCACTGAGTGGATCGAGCAAATAAACTCAACCCAACCAGCGGGTGAAACGCACTACTCGTCGACCTAAAAAAACCAAATTAAACCTGAAGCCGAAATGCGCCTCTCAAGCGAGTTGCGCGAGGCAACTCAATGAAACACGCAAAAACCAGTGATTTACTCAAACATACACGCTTTTTTAACAGATGGGCTCGTCCATCTGTTTCTAAACCTAGCACAGGGGTTTTCTGTTTCGCAACAGGGGTTTAGGTAGCTTTTGTCACCACGTGCTGACAACAGCCTGAGGCGGCAGCAGTCTTACTCGGCACTCGAGTCTTGGGCATGCCTTGCTGCAACTTTGTCAGCGATGAGTTGGGCAGCGAAGCTGTGCACTGCTTCGCTGGGGTGAGAGTCCAGACTGTTTACAGTCAGCTCGTCGGCGCTGCGGGAGCTGAGCAGCGGGCTCAGGTCAATCACCTCAGCTCCGAGCTCACTATAGATCGCGCCAATCTTGCGAGTTATTGCTGCGCTCGAAGTCAGCGACCTTAGATCGGGAAATACCAAGGCGACTACCTGCGGGGATTTTGATTTGGCTGTTTGATAAAGCTCACGAAGCTGACGTTTCTGAATTTCCATCACTTCTGGATTCGAAAAGAGCGAGACTACGTGATCCCAATAGGAATTGCTGAGCCGCGCTTTGAACAGCCGAAAACTTCGATAATACAAATAATTGATAAACGCCGACTTCGCGACGAACCAAGAGAAATATTGCGGTCGGAAACTTAACTCATACGTCGGCAGCTCGCCTATTTCCTCGGCAGCGCCAAGAATGTCATTGATAACGTAAGACAAAACGACAAAGTCAACCTCTCTCGGAAATTCCCGCAGTGCTTCGATTTGATCGCCTGTATGCCAGCCGGGTTTAGCAAGCGTTATCGCATGCCAGCTGCCGCCGAGAAGGGTTTCTAGTACTCCCGAGAACCTGTGCTCGATCGACTTTACTCCAGCACCCGCTGCAAAGGAATCACCTACGGCTATAAATGAGTGGCGACTTGATTCGCTCCACTCTCTGTCTCGATAGCCCTGTGCATTTATCGGATTCCAGTACTTCTCTTCCCAGCGTCTGGCGCTCACGGTGAATCCAAAGTTATCGGACTGTATTACGAACAAGCGGGTAGCGAATTCTAGAACCAGCAAAGTCAACAGCAGCGCGAGTAGACATAAATAAACATTCTGTCGTGACGCAGTGCGGTTTATTCTGGCGGGATCTATGCGCAGGGAGTAAATACTCAAACCGCTCAAAACGGCTAGTATTATTAAGAGTGCCGGAAACTCAAAACCCATCGATTGTTGTATTTCTCCGCTAAAGCATATCAATCGGATCGACGTCTACAGTCACCCGTGCGTCTTTGGGAAGAGTCGCGCGCCACTTGTTGAGGCTTCCGGCAAGACGGGAGATAAAGCGCTGTGAGTTTGACTTAACTAAAATGTTCCAACGAAATCGGCCCCGCAGTTTCTCGAGTGGCGCGGTCGACGGTCCGAGGATGGAATAGCCGGTCTCCTCGTTTAGATATTCTTCGCAGTAGTGCCTGCATGCAGCTGCAGTTTCATGTGCGCAGCGAAATGATTCGTCAAGATCGGGGCTGGAAATTACGATTCTAAGCAGTCGGCCCCACGGTGGATAGTTCAGCCCGTGGCGCTGATCGAGCTCGAATCGAGCAAACGCCTTAAACCTTCCAGTTACGGTCGCAACAATCGTCGGATGGTTGGGTTGACGCGTTTGCACGATGACTCGCCCCGGCTCTTGGCCGCGGCCGGCTCTACCTGCAGCCTGCGTGATAAGCTGGAACGTCTTTTCGCTTGAACGAAAATCTGGCAGGTGTAGTCCGACATCAGCATCAATTACCCCTACCAGGGTTACTCCGGGCAGGTCGTGACCCTTGGCAATCATTTGCGTTCCAATTAGCACGTCAGACTCGCCCGTGCGCATACTTTCAAGGATGCGGCGGTAAGAGTCTTTTGCGCCAACTGTGTCTCGGTCCATTCTGGCTATGTTTATTCCGGGGAAAAGTGACTGCAGCTCCTCGGACACTCGTTCCGTGCCCCCTCCGCGGTGATGCAGTAGTCCGAAGCTATCGGAGTCTTTATGCTCATCTTCGCGTTTGGTGGTTTTAGGATTACAGCAAAACTGGCAGCGCTCTGGCACTTCGGTTCTCAAATCGCAGTAGTGGCAGAGCAGAGTGTTTCGGCGTTTATGGTAAGTAAAAGCCACCGAGCAGTCCGGACATGAAACAACCTCGCCACAAGTGTCGCATTGCAAGTAGCTCGAAAATCCACGACGGTTGTAAAGAATGACAGCTTGAGCCTTTGCGTCCAGAGTCTGCTTGAGAGCTTCAGCCAGCCGGGGAGAAATGTTCTCCGAGGGCATATCTGCTCGTTTGATAGTTCTTAGGTCAACGACCTCAATTTCGGGCATTGGACGGGAGGAGACGCGCTTTGGCAGCTCAAGCAGTTCGTAGCGTCCGCGTTTTGCATTGAGTAGAGTTTCGAAAGACGGAGTTGCCGAGCCGAGCACTACAGGACAGTCAGAGAATTTTGCCCGCATAACGGCGACGTCCCGGGCGTTATAGCGCAGGCCGTCTGATTGCTTGTATGAAGATTCATGTTCCTCATCGACTATGATTAAACCTAAGTTCTGAAGCGGTGCGAAAATAGCGGAGCGCGCGCCGACTGCTACCTGAAGCTTGCCTTCGATTAGCGCGGCCCAAGCGCTCCAGCGTTCAGTGGCGCCGACCTTGCTGTGAAGGACCGCCAGCGGTTCTTCGATGCGTGAGGCAAAGCGGTCGACCAACTGAGGCGTAAGGGCAATTTCAGGCACTACCACCAGTGCAGATTTTCCGAGCGCAAGAACCTTCTTAATTGCTCGTATGTATACCTCAGTCTTTCCGCTGCCGGTTACTCCGAGCAAAAGCGCGGGAGAGAAACTATTGTCCTCCAGCGACTGGTATATGCGTTTGACCGCCGCATCCTGGTCGTCGGTCAGTTGCGAGACCGGATGCTCGGCTTGGGCGGGCGGCTGCTTTTCAAAGTCGCGGTCTCTTTCGCTAAGTTGGACAATTCCGCGCTTAGCAAGAAGTTTGGCGGCGCGTGGTGCGGTGGCGCTGATTTTGGCCAAGTCTTGGATCCTCGTTGCGCCAGGAGCCGCACTCAGTAAGGAGATTATCTCCGCTTGAACGGGTGCTCGCCTGCGCAGATCTTCGAGCCATTCGGGTTCGTCGGCGAGTTTCGTGCGTGCCTCATCGCTAAGTTCGGCAAGGCAGACCGGTCTACCAAGAGAAACTCTAGGGACAGCGTTATCGATTACGTCAGCCAGCCGCGCACCATAATATGAGGACATCCACTCAAACAGCCGAAGCAGCTCGGGCGTGAATGCTTGGCGAGCTTGCTCGATGCGCTTCAGCGAACCGGCGGACTGCTCCTGGGTGCCTAGCAGCGAAAGCTGGGTTTTCTCAGGTGCCTGCACGCCTCGCTTGGCATCGAGCTCCAAGACAGCTTTTTCTAGAGGATCAAGGCCAATAACCCAGCCCTGACGAGCTGAACGACCTATTTTTACGTTTACCTGGGAGCCAAGTCCGACAGGTCCTGAAGTTTCGTCGTAAGAATAATAGAGCGGCTCGGCTAGGCCGGGAATCAGGACGCGAGCAGCATATTTTTCAGCGTATTGGGTCACCGGGGTTCCAATTTAGCTCAGGTGCCGAGCGTAATCCTAAGTAAAACAGTTGGTTATCTCTCCGGCATCCTGCTTGCAGGACTGGAGCGGTGTACTCAATGTTCATGAACACTATTGTGAAAGTTTTATAGTATCTTACCGATAGTGCCTAATGAGGTCTTTTTATAACACGTTCGGAGGAGGCAGACGGAGCTATGCTTTGTAACATGCTAGCGCAGTTGTTCGGAGGCGGTTCGGCTGAAGATTTGGTCAGCATCGATATTGGTTCCAGCAACATTAAGCTTATGGAGATGGATCTGGCCGGCGAAAGCGTTAACCTGAAGAACGCGGCTGTTGTGCCTTCACCGGCGGGAGCAATTAAGAATAACGTCATAGTGCGGCCCGACGAGGTCGCTGGTGCAATCCGTGCGTTGCTTGAAGCCAACGGAGTTCAATCGAAACACGTCGTCACAGCGCTTCCCGGTCCAGCCGTGTTCACCAAGAAAATCAGCCTGAACCGAATGTCGGAAAAAGAGTTACGGCACAATATCCAATTTGAAGCCGGCAACTATATTCCCCACAAGCTTAACGCCGTGCATCTGGACTATCAGGTTCTGTCTGCGACTGATTCTTCGATGGAGGTTCTGCTGGTCGCGGTAAAGAACGAGATAATTGAAAGTTTCGTTCAGACCATGGAACTCGCAGGATTGACGCTCGAGATAGCAGACGTTGATTCATTCGCGCTCGAGAACATGTTTGAACTGGATTATCCGGAAGAGGAAAACTCAACAGTTGCTTTGGTTAATATCGGTTCGCGCTACTCAAGCATCAACATACTTTCCGGCGGGGAGTCATTGTTCACCGGCGATGTCAGCGTAGGGGGCCGGCTGTACACCGATGCTCTGTGTGAAACTCTGGACCTTAAGCCGCCCGACGCAGAAAAAGCCAAAATGGGCGACGTTCCCGATGGAATGGATGAGAACTTAATTGCCGAGACGATAGACCGGACAACGGAGCACGTTACAGCCGAGCTTCATCGACAGCTCGGCTTTTTCTGGACGGCTGCCGCTACCGAAAAGCCGATCGAAAAAGTATTCTTGTGCGGTGGAGGCTCACAGCTGCCGGGCCTAATGGAGGAACTCAGTGCTAAGACAGGCATTCCGGTTGAGGTTGTTGACACGTTTCGCAAGGTAAATTGCCAAGACAGTTTCGACTCAGAATATTTGAAAGAAATCGGACCTTCGATGGGCGTAAGCGTAGGTCTTGCCCTAAGGCGTGACGGCGACAAAACGCACGCATTCGATAGTTAGTTTAAAGACAGCAGAGAGAAGCAAGTTACGATGATTCGAATTAATCTACTCGGCGAGAAAGTTGATTACAGCGCGGCGATAGCTGGGCACCTTCTCGCATTGTTTCTGGCGGTTGGAGTCGCCTTTGGCGGAGCGACTTACCTTCATCTTGATGTTTCAGGTCAGCTCGAAAAAGCTCAGGCTGAGCAGGACGACTTGGAGCGTCAACTGGTTTCACTTCGCAAGAAAACTTCGAAGGTCGAAGAGCTCGAGAAGAATCGAGCGCTGCTAAAGGAGAAACTGTCTACGATCGCTACCCTTAAAGCGAAGAAGCGCGGTCCGGTGCGTGTGCTCGACGATCTTAACCTCTCTCTGCCTGAGCGAGCCTGGGTCGAGAGTATTCAAGAACGCGACGGCTTTCTCGAGGTAAACGGCATGGCACTGGACAACCAGACAATTGCTGAGCTGATGGGCGCCTTGTCGGCGAAGGAATACTTCGGCCAGGTCAATTTAATACATTCCAGGCATGTAGTAACGGATGACGCGGCGCTTAAGGAGTTCAGACTGAGAGCTGAAATAACTTTGCCGCTTAAGAAAGCGGTAATAGTTAAGCCCGGTGAATCTGCTGATGAAGATAAGAAAAAGGCGGAGGCATAAATGAACGAAAACGTAGAAGCCGTTCTTGAAATGCCGATGCTGCACAAGGTATTGGCGCTCGTTGGCTTGGTCGTCGTTATTCTCGGCGGCTACTGGCTGGTGTTTTATTCCGGCAGCACTGCTGAGCTGGAAAAGATAACGAAGAAAGTCGAAGGTCCCAACGGACTGCGATTCCAAGTTGCACAACAAAAGGGAATTGCCGCGAACCTCGGTCAGTATCTCGAGGAAGTTGAAAAACTCGAAATCGAGCTGAAGAAAGCGCTGCTAGAACTTCCAGACAAGCAGGAGATCGATAGCCTACTTGCGAAAGTTTCGAGTGTGGGTCAGGACGCCGGACTTGAAATTCGATTGTTCAAACCTAAGGATGAAGCCAAGAAGGACTACTACGCAGAGGTGCCTGTGGAAATGGAGGTCTATGGTTCATTTCACCAGGTTGCCACGTTTTTTGACGAGGTTGGACATTTGGATCGGATAGTGAATCTGGACAAATTTTCGATGGATAATCCTGACCGCGGAAGAGATCAGATAACGCTGCGTACAACAGTCGTTGCGACAACGTTTCGTTTTCTTGACGAATCAGAGCGTCCGAAAAAGACCGAGGAAAAAGGAAAGCGTCGTCGCAGACGTGCTTCACGCGGAAAGTAGTTCTGCTCTAAAGAGGTCCGTCAAAAAAAATGCCGCCCGGCGCTCACTCGAGCGCCCCAACTTCCCCGCAGCAGATTCCGCAAGTGTTAATGTCCAATTCTTGAGTGCACAAGGCCTGTGCCGCTTTCTGAAGCATGCTCAGCGTTCAGGAGTTTTATTTCGCCCTGGATGAAGTTGTTCGTTTTTCAGTAAACAACTGAATAAAAACTAAATGAAGTTAATTTAAGTACTTTTTCTGCTTTACTCCCTGGCGCTCCACGCGCTATGACTTTTCCGGGAACTTGTGTTAACCACAATTCCGTTGCGAGTAGTAACTTTCTACATCAAGCTTGCTGTTTTACGGGGCAGTGAGGCTAAGTTTTTACCGTCTTGAGGCTGAGGAGAAAACTTCATGAGCGTGCTTAGCAAAGCTGTTAGCGCCGCGTTCCTTATGTCATTGGCGAGCGGATGTGCCGCTTCTGCGGGGCAAACTGCGGTTCCGGCCGAGTCGACTGATACCGCACTGTCGGATGCGACGATCATCCAAGAAGAACGGACGGTTCAAAGCGATCCAGTCGTCAATCAACTCGCGGATGCTGCGGTTACGGGGGTAGGCGTCAAAATGATCCAGCAGGGTGCGACAACCCAGCTGGTACTCGATACGGGGGCTCAGCAGCCCGCGTTTGACGTGCTGACCATCGATTCGCCACCAAGGCTCGTCGTCGATGTCCTGGGTAAGAAGGGCACTTCGAACGACGCGATTGACGTTGAGCGCGATGCAAATCTTCAGCGTGTTCGCTTTGGGATTCATCCTGATCGAACAAGAATCGTATTCGACCTCAAGGACGAATCATCGCTGCAGCACGACATTGACGTCCGAGGCGACCAAATCCTGGTAACATTCAACGGCACAGGGGCCGCTATCGCTGATGTTCAAACTGCATCGGCCGAGCCGACTTTAAGCAACGACGAGCCAATCGAGGTTGCAGCGGCGCCGGCGGTTAAGCCCGTAAGCGACGCAGTTATCGTTGATGCTCTAAGCTTTTCTAAGGGTCGTGATACGGCCGGTGAAGTAGCGGTCGAGCTGACTGAGGAAGCGGCATTCGAACTGATGAAGACGTCTCCCAATGAGTATGTCCTTCTCGTTCCTGGGGCTGTGGCCGCAGAGCGAACTACGCTCCCGCAAATTGCACCAGTAAGTCAGGAAGGAATTCGCTCTGCGAGAGCAGTCCAAACGGGCGAAAATGTTCAAGTACGTATGTTCGTCGACGATGGAATCAGCCTTGCAGCTCTGCCGCAGGGTAAGCGAATCCTAGTTCGTCCTGAGGCTGCGGCTGCTCAGAGTTCGGCTCGAGCTCAAATGGCAGACGGCGATGAAGAGCCAGCCCCGGAACCGAGCGCAGCTGCATCAGCAGCGGGTGCACCACAAGTTCTGTCGGCTGACGGATCGAAGGTTTACACCGGACGTCTGATTTCTCTGGACTTGCAAGACACCGATATCGACAACGCGCTGCGTATCATCGCGGAAGTATCAAACCTCAACATTATCGCCAGCGACGATGTTAGCGGTAAAGTTACTCTGCGCTTGATTGACGTGCCTTGGGACCAAGCTCTCGACGTGATTCTTAAGACCAATGGTCTGGATCAGGTTAAAGAAGGTAATGTGATTCGAATTGCGCCGGTCGAAAAGCTGCGAGCTGAGCGAGAAGCTTTGAAAGAAGCGAAGCGCGCTGCTGAGGAGCTTGAAGATCTGCAGGTGCGCTACATCCGTGTAAGCTACGCCCGCGTCGATGACCTTACTGAGCAAGTTGAGACTGTTATGTCAGAGCGTGGATCGGTCACTACCGATGAGCGCACCAATCAGCTCATTGTTAAGGATATCGGCAAAGGTCAGCGTGATGCTCTTGAGCTTATCAAGCGACTAGACCTACGGACCCCTCAAGTGCTTCTCGAGACTCAAATTGTTGAAGCTCAGAGAAACATTCTTCGGGACCTCGGGTTTCAGTGGAACTTCCAGTACATCCAGAGCCCGCAGACGGGTAACGCAACGGGCTACAACTTCCCGAACAGCGTTGCTATCGGCGGATCTGCGGATGCTGAAAACCAAACAGCTGTAAACTTCCCGGCAGCAATTACCGATGCGGCCGGTGCGGCAATCAGCGCGGTGCTCGACTCTGCAGATGGCAGTCGTCAACTCTCCGCTCGACTGAGCGCGCTCGAAACCGAAGGTAAGGTCCGAGTCGTTAGTCAGCCGCAAGTTGCGACGGTCAACAGCAAAGAAGCTGAAATTAAAAGTGTTGAAACTGTTCGAGTCCGACTTCCGGATTCAGGCCTCTCGGTTGCAACCGGCTCAGGCGCGAATGCCTCGGGCGGTGGAAGCAGTGCGTTCGAAGAAATCGACGTTGGTATCGAGCTTCGTGTAACTCCGCATGCTTCGCCGGACTACTATGTGCTGCTCGACATTTACGCGAAGTCCAGCACATTCGGTTCGACCGTAGTCGACAACATTCCTTCGACGCTCGAGCGTGAAGCTACCTCGACTATTCTTGTTAAGAGTGGTCAGACTTTCGCTCTGGGTGGTGTTTATAGGATTGAGGATACCGACCAGGTTCAGGGTGTACCCTTCCTGAAAGATATTCCTTTCCTCGGCCACGCGTTCCGCAGAACGTTGGTTGATAAGGGTGACGAAGAACTTATTTTCTTCATTACTCCGCACATTGTTGAAGGTAGTTTTGACCCAAGCTTAATGTAGTTGTCGCGCTGCGGCGGCGGCATAAGCGTTGTTTAGGTGTCGGTTCAAGTTGTTTTAGTTGGTTTTTCAGCCTCGGGTAAGACCACAGTTGGGTCAAAACTTGCAGCGCTGACGGGGTGGAAGTTGGTGGATGTGGACGTAGCGGTCGAACAGGCCGAAGGGCGTCCAATTACAGAGATAATACGGGTAGATGGCGAAGGGCGCTTTCGGGAGTTAGAAACCGAAGCGCTTAAGCGAGCTTTCGATTCGGGCGCGGGTATTGTTGCCACCGGAGGTGGCATCCTGCTCAGCGACGCGAATCGTTCACTGATTAATAGCGCTCCTAGCGTTGTTCATCTGGCAGTTGAACCGAGCACAGCCGCCGCACGATTGGCAGGGGATGCCTCAACAGAGCGTCCGCTTCTTGTCGGCGAGGATTTGCTGGAATCGGTGACGCGCTTGATGGAGCAGCGGACCGGGCTCTACAACGGCTTTAAGTTGCGGGTTTGGACTGACTGGACGGATGCTGTTCGGGTAGCGGAAGTGGTTTCTGCTGAACTTACTGCGAACTGCGATGCTGGAACTCTCACTATTATCCCGGCAGATGTCAGCGGCGCATTGAGTGACATTGTGATCGGGACGAATGCTCTGGATACTTTGGGCAACCGGCTTAGAGTACTGTGTCCG
>JAUIIP010000248.1 GCA_030431555.1 bacterium | reverse complement strand
TTCGAAACGAATCCGAATCCGAAGAGACAGGCGCCGGCTTCCTGCTTCCAGCCTTAGTGTTCTTTGCACCGCCTTCAGCATTCTCCGCTGTCGGCATCGCCACTTGCTTGCTCGACTCAGCTACCAGTTCAGCCAACAGATCTTCCGCTGACTGATCCCCCGATGCCGACTTGTTCTGAGGTTCAGGCTTTTTCTCTTCCCGCGTGTACTGCGGCGTGGTTATCAACTCGTCAACCGAGAGGTTGCCGGTCTTTCGTTTCTGAATCTGTTGAAGTAATCCCATTTAACTGCACCGCCTCCCGCGGACTTACTACTTGCCCAAGCCCATTAGCGGAAAAAGCGGCTCAAGGCCGGACTCTACCCTGCGTGGACCCGGGGCCGCCTTACTCTCCGGAGAAGAATAATCGGAGTCCGGCACCGGTGATTCGTACACCGACTCGGGTACCGACGGCATTGGCATGAAACTCTGCGGCTGTTCGTAGCCGGCTTCCTCGTCTTCGGTCTGGGTTGGTATACCCAGACGGTGGCTGTACAGTGGGTTGACTTGGCCGTCCTGGGTAATTACGAACAGACGTCCATCTTTACCAACGCTGTACTTTACCCCCGAACCACCTGTGACCCACGCATATGACGAGAAACTGTCTGCTCGCAGCTTACGTGGTTTCTTGGTTCGGTTGAACGTACTGCGAATTGTGTCCTGCACAGATGCGGGTTTAACCAGTCCAAGGCGCTCCTTCAATTCATCGATGTTCTTGACCGCCTGACCTTCGAATGGACTTTGGCCTTCTTCGTTAATCAAGAAATACGAGAAGCGGCCGAATGCTTTAGCTTCTTCAATGAACAGTGCTGTCGAAGTAGGAACCCGCAGCTGAGCAAACTTTTTAGTTGAACTTTCGACCCAAGCGTCGTCTGCAACAAGAACTGTCCTGCCTTTAGCACCCTTCAAGCTGATCGCTGCCCTTGCGCCGCGCGGCGGAGCAGCTGAATTGAAGTCTACACCCACAGCAACAGTGGTCTTGGATAGCTCTTTGAGTCGCTTGGTAAAGGGGTCGGCCTTTTCCGCTTCCTTCTTGGGAGCTTCGACGACTTTAGGTTTGTCTTTGTCCAGCTCTTTAGGATCTGCCAAAAGCGCTTTCGCCAATGGGTAGCCGGCGGGAACTACTCCCAGCGGCACTTTGCCTTCTATTTCCTCCCACCCGGTAATGTGATCCGCTGGAAGCGTGTTAATCGGACGGTTCTGAAGAACAAACATTTCCTTCTTCAGCTCTTGGCCCTTCGTCAGGGCTTTGGCTACGACAACAACCTGCTTTAGCGAACCTCTATCGGCCGCATCAGCGGTGGAATCTGAACCACGCATCAAATTTGAAACGATCACTCCCAGCAGCAGTAGAACTGCGACCGGAAAATGCCACTTGGCGTTCGCTGAACGCAAAACTGTAGGATGAACCCGCACTGCTAAACCTCTTTATTGCTGGCTGACACCTAAATCGGAAATTGCTTCGATTTTAAAGACCTTACGTATAAAAATATCGACAAAATCCATGCGTGACTTAAGCGCAATTTGCTATGCTGGCAGCCCCAGAAACCGGAGCCTTAAGCTACTAATATTCCTTGTTAAATTTAACTACGCTTGGGCTCGCCCCTGCCCCGGAGCCGGGCCGCCGCTCGATTCTCGAAACACTTGCTCTAGTTTTCGACTCAGAAGCAATAAGCCGGCACTTGCCGCCCGCGGGCGATCGGAGCTAATCCATGATAAGTGCAGACTGTAAGTCGAAGCAGCAAAACGTAAGAAAATTGGAATTGTATGGGCATTGCCAGCGAGAAGCGTAAGAAGTTCGAAGAGCTGATGGAACAGGAGTTCGTGCTCGTGCATCTTGACGCCCGCAGGGACGGAGTAAGTGTGCCGGAGTCCCTCGCGGACAATGCCTCGCTCACACTTAAACTAAGCCAGGCCTTTCAGGGCGAAACCACCGTCGAAGACGACTCGGTCACAAGCTACCTAAAGTTCGACGGCGAGTATCATGAATGCATACTTCCCTGGGACGCAGTTTGGGGTTTTACCGCCAGCGATAATCAACAAGCTATTTGGCCAGAAGACCTTCCAAAAGAAGTAATGCTGCAAATTGCCAAGCAGCAATTCAAGGCACTCGGCAGCAAGTTATTCGGCTCAAAGGACGAAGAGGATGAAGCCGAAACTGAAGTGGAAAATGCCTCCGAGTCGGCTGACGAAGGCGACAATCTTCCCGAAAAAAAGAAGAAAAAAGGCTCGCACCTGCGCCTTGTCAAATAGCGGTCAAGCCGCATTTTCTCGGACATTCTAAGAAGCAGCAAGCATTTCGCGGCAGTCGAGCTTGCGACGTTTAGTATAAGTCTTCGCCCTGCATCAGAGACTCTTCGAGGCGGTCCGCAGTTCTGGCCAAGTGCTCAACGACGTACTTAAGTTCGTCTAAGCTCAGCGTTGAGTAAGGCAGATTTTCGCACATGATGATGTAAGGTTCGCCTTCGATATCAGTTGCTGCTAGGTGACCAATTGGCTGCATCGTATTAATCTTCAGGCATAGCACCGGATCGATGCTTGAGAGGCTCGCAACAGGGGTATTCAAGTGCAGGTAGCGCTTGCCGTCGGTCAGTTCGACTTCCGTGATCGCTATGCCCTGCTGACGCTTTGTTTCCGGAATAGTGAACAGAAAACGCAGCAGCAGATGCTCATCGTCCGTAAGCTCGTACGACTTCTTCAGGTTTTCGCGTATTTCATCGAACGTAACTTGCATCGGACCCCCTATCCTAATCAGGATTTCTATCGGGATGAGAGTAAACGATTGCCTCTGAGCAATCAATGCTCGAGCTGCTCAATTATTCACAATTGTTCAGGATTCGGCCTCGTTCCGCTGCACCGCGCAGCTCGGTTAGCGTGCTAACCACCGCTCAAATGCACGTATAGGTCCGACACCGGGAAGGTCGCATCCTCGGTTCGCATCGCAAAACTCTCAAATGGATTGGCGGGTGCCGTATAGCGGTAGTAGTAGATGCGATCGATACCCGGAATCTCGCTGCGCAAAAACGGCCAGACTTCTTCGACATACGGAAGCTGGCTATTCGGGCCGACCTCGCCGGACTCGGTAATCCAGATAATATTTTGCAGACCGTTTAAGAAATCAGCCACACCGCCGCTTTTGACGACCTTTTCATACTGCTTGCCGTAAAAATGAATCGCCCAAACGTCAACCAGTGATTCCGCTCCAAGCTCTTTGAGCTGTTTGTTGTAACCTAAATTACCTGATCCGTTTTGCTGAATCGAGCGCGTTGCTCCCATTACTACTAGACGCTGAGGATCCTCTTCTCGAATTGCCGCGGAAGCCCAAGTTAGCATTTCCATATACAACTCCGGGTTCGTCAGACCAAGCGACTCGTCTGAAGGGACGATAATGACGTCTTCTTCATTAAAAACTTGATAGCCAACGATTCCGCCCCTGGACGCATAGCGCCTCACAGTCGGTCGCACCCACTTTTCTACAAAAGTCGCTCGCGGATTCCCCGCAATCCAGTTCGCCGGGTTCATCATCCAGTCCGGCGTATGAGTAAGAACAATCAGTACATCAACTCCAGGCGGTATCGAGTTGATTATCGCATCGTAGAAAGAATAGTTGGGTGTCGAATTAGGTGACGGCTGAACTTCGTTTGTCCATGCAAACAACACCCTGACGTGCTTCAGGCCCAGGTTGCCGCTGATGTCGGCAAACTGCTGAGAGGGAGAGCCGACACGAGAATTTACAAAGAAGTTATTGACCCCCATTCGAGTCTTGTCGATCGGATTACGGCCTGGCTCATCAAGTTCCAGTTCCAGTGCCTCAACGGCATCCTTGACATCACTACATGCGGTAAAGCTGAGCATCAGTGGACACAGCAATCCTGCTAAAACGAATTTTCCTACTATCTGCTTCATCCGGGCCTCACGGGGTGGGTGGGTGACGAATTTTGTAAATCGTCTCCAATCTAGGACACAATTTGGCAGCCGGATCTTTCTGGTACAACCGTAACTTGCGAAAACCCGACTACATTCAAACCTAATCAACAATATGCAAGAACCGTTCAATCCTACTCTGAGTTCCAGGTGTGGCCAAAATAAGCCCCAATTTGGACAGTAGGACCGAATTGAGCTAGAATTCCCAGCAAATCAATGGGAGATAGGCTGTGAAACCCTGGCAAATATTAATTATTTTACTCACTGGCTTGGCCTGCGCCTCCTGCTCAAGCAGCGCCTCAAGCTTCGACTGGGAGTCTTACCGGGAAAGAGTAGAGGACCGCAGGCAGCTTCGTGAGGAGGCAAGAATGAACCGCGAACTGGCGGACATTAACCGCCAACTTGCTTACGACGCGAGGTACTACGGCAAGTAGTGCCGACTAGCGTCTGCTCCATGTGTTCTCGAGCAAAGACTTAGCACCGCCCGAATGACTGGTAAGCGACCCCGAGCTTTCATCAGGGTCTAGTGGAACTTCTTCAATTGCGGCAAACAACCAACCGCCCTGCGTGCGATGGAATCTCCATGTCTGGCGTTCGAGCCGTTCCTTAACATAGTAGCTGCCGCGCTTCTTGTAATAGCGAGTTCGCACATCGACCCAGGCAATATTTTCGTCGGCCTTGATCTCCATGTCATCTACGGACTGATCTACAATCTTCTCATTCCTGCGCCGCTTCTTCGCGATGTGACGAAAACCTTCTCGGGCCTCGGGCTCCATGTATGTAGCAGCTTCATCAAGCACGCCCCAATAAACTTCTCGATTGAATTTATCTACTCTAGCCTGAAGCAGACCTTTCTTCTGCGAGTCTGTAGCCGTGAGATCCATAAATGAGGAATGCTTGTTCATGTTCGAGCAAGCGACGGCGGGGAGCAGGAGCAAACAAATTAAAAATCGTTTCAGCATTGAGACACCTTCAGAGATTCTGTGAAATTCTCGAGTCAAACACTACACTCATCGGCCTGAAGAATAAAGCCGTTAGCTAGAAACTAAATGCCTCTAATGCTTGGATTTCCATGACATATGCTCAACGCTCGACACCCAGGGCGTGCCGAAATAACCCTCGCGCGTGCTAATCGCCAGCATGCTCTGGCCAGCTTCAAGCTCGCGACCAATTGAGGAGTCGAGGCTTATGTACTCCCTGCCCTGCGGCTCCCGCCAGGACGCAAGTGAAACTTTTGCCTCAGCGCCTCGCAAGCGTACATTCAGCACCCGCGCGTGATGTACACTCTCGGCGCTGTCGTCCCAGGCGGCGTTAGCTCTGAGATAAGCCGCTGCTCCGAGGTAGATCATCCCCGGCACCGCAAGCACTGCAGCGAAAATGATTTTTCGAATTGCTTTAGCACGCGAACGCAGTACCAGAACAGCGGATGCCATAAACAAGGCAATCAGCGGCAA
>JAUIIP010000247.1 GCA_030431555.1 bacterium | reverse complement strand
GAAGAACGAGACGTTGAGAATTCCCAAGCTTCAAGCCTCGCAGAGTTTCGAGACCGCAAGAGTGTAACTTGGGTTGACGTGCAAGGCTTGGGAGATGTCGAAATTCTAAAAGAGGTGGGAGATACTTTCGGGGTTCATCCACTTGCGTTGGAAGACGTCGTCAACATTCCTCAGCGACCGAAGGCCGAAGAATACGACGACTCCGTCTTCGTCATCACGTGCATGATTACTGCACCGGAGCTTCCCGAAGTCGAGGTGGAGCAGATCAGCATATTTGTCGGCAGCAACTTTGTCGTAAGCTTCCAAGAACGCTACGGAGACGTGCTTGAGCAGGTGCGCAACCGAATTCGCCAGGGTAAAGGTCCAATTCGAAAATCCGGAGCAGACTATCTCGCGTACGCCCTGATGGACGCGGTGATTGATGCTTACTATCCGGTGCTTGAGGACCTCGGTGAATATCTTGAAGAACTCGAGACGGTTGTCATAGAGCATCCCACACCGGACGCCTTGCAGGCGATATATCGGGTGCGGCGGGAGCTGCTGGTACTTAGGCGATCTATTTTTCCACAGCGCGAACTTCTTAGCGCGCTGATTCGCGACGAAAATCTTATCTTTCGAGACTCGACCACTCCGTATTTACGCGATTGCTACGACCACTGCGCTCAAGTCATCGACGTTCTTGAGACTTATCGGGAAATTTGTGGCGGCTTGATGGACGTTTACCTCTCCGGCCTCAGCAACAAAATGAACGAAGTTATGAAGGTGCTCACTATCATTGCCACCATCTTTATTCCCTTGTCGTTCTTGGCCGGGATTTATGGAATGAACTTCGAACACATGCCTGAACTGCACTACAAGTGGTCATACCCGCTCTTCTGGGTTGTCATATTTTCCGTAGCTGCCGGGATGCTCTTTTTCTTCAAGAAACTCGGATGGCTCGATCGAGAAGAGCACCCGGTAAACATCTCAAAGACCAGTAATGACTAGCGCTCAAACGCTTGGTTTATCCAGCCAGCCTGTCGTATACTGCGGCGCTAACGTTAGGTCAGTCGTATGAGTCTACCCACCGCCATCAAGTCATTCGCCGCCAGCGCTCTGTTGTGTGCAGCCTCTGTCGCTGTCGTTTGCTTAATTATCGAAGCGGGTATGCGATTGAGCGGTGCCAGCCAGCCGGCTGAGTGGACAGATCGACCGCGTGCATACTACAAACCCGAAGCGGCCAAATACTTTCAGGATTTTCCGATAGAACCGCGCAAAGACGGCGATCAGCTCTTTCGTATTGCCGTTTTAGGAGATTCGTTTACATTCGCCACCCACATGCAATTCGATGATGCCTTTCCAAAGCGCTTGGAGCGGATGTTAAATCTTAATACTGTGCCCTTACGAGCCCAGGTTTTTAACTACGGCGTCCCGGGCTACTCGACTGCGCACGAGATCCAAAGTGCTAAACTTGCCACGGAACGCGACGGGGCTGATCTTATGATCGTCGAGATAACTCTCAACGATCCGGAGCGAAAGCCCTTCCGACCACACGGACTCTGGAAGGGAGGAGTGAACCCCTTCGACCTATCAGGCAATGCGCCTTCCAGCGGCGTGCTCGCCCACTCCAAGTTAGCTCAGTTCGTGGCGGCCAGAGTTCACAATTCCAGGACCCGAAATGCGTACGTCGACTACTATTATGATTTGTTTGACAACGAGAAAAACTGGGCAGAATTTACCGGCGCCCTAAAAGCAATCGCCTCAATTGGTTCGAGTCACAACACTAAAGTTGTCGCAGTCGTTTTTCCGCTGTTTGGGCTGCCGCTCGATGAATCCTATCCATTCGCCGAATTGCATAAGCGAGTTCACGAGGCGACCGCCGAACTCGGAATCCCTACACTGGACTTATTCTCCGCGTATTACGGCGTGCCCTTGGAGCGAGTGCAAGTAGTAGTCGCGAAAGATTTCCATCCTAACGAAATCGCCCATCGGATGGCCGCTGAGGAAATTTACTATTGGCTGGCCGAGCATAAATTCATACCCGAGCCTCTTGTTATTCATGAGTTATTTCAGGATCGAATAGACATTCGACCAAATTCCAACACTCGGTTGGCTGCTTCCCCGTCCGTCAATAACTCCCACCCTGTCGACCGCCTCAGAGGGAGCCCCCGTCGTTGAAACCCGATCGGCAGTGCTGCTCACAGCCTCCGACCAACAAAAAGATTAATTAAGTCTTCAAGATTGTGGCGAATTTTTAGATACTCATGAGATTGCTCTAGCATCTTTTAATTGATATACCTAACAACGCCTCGGGCAGAATGCATAAGTGCACAATCCCTAATATTTTTTCAACTATGAAAAGTTCGATTCTCCAATTCACACCAGGTGCAAAGTATCGGATCGAAGCACTTCGTGATTCGTACTCCTATTTGTCGCAGCGGCTTTTAAGTCTGGGGCTGATTAAAGGAGCCGTAATAGAGATTGCAAACATTGCTCCCTTTGGCGGTCCGATCGAAGTTAAGTGCCGAGGTTACAACCTCTCGCTTCGTCGCGACGAGTTGGCGATTCTCACATTGACGCCCTTCGTAATTTAGGTGCGCTGCGAGCTGTATCATGAGCACGGTCACTGCTGTCCCTCCAGTCGCTGCTAAGGCGAGAAGCAAACCGCTGCTTACTGCCTTAGCTGGCGTTCCGAACGCTGGAAAGACCACCCTGTTTAATGCATTGACGGGTCTGAATTACAAAGTCGCCAACTATCCGGGAGTAACAGTCGAGAAACGGGTGGGCACATGCCATCTCGCCGGCTTTGAGAATATACGGCTCGTAGATCTGCCCGGAGCTTACAGTCTGTTTGGCGGCTCACCCGACGAAGTCTTGGCAGCAGATCACTTAATGGGCCGCCTGCCGAAAGAGGACAAACCAGACGTTGTCATTTGCGTAGTCGATGCCTGCAATATCGAGCGCAATCTGTTTCTTGCGTCCCAGATAATCGACATCGGCATCCCAGTAGTAGTTGCACTCAACATGCTAGACATCGCAAAGACTCGCGGCCTAAGCGTTCGCAAAGAATTGTTGGCTAAGAATTTGGGAGTCGCGGTCGTCGACATTTCCGGAAGGACTAAGACAAACACCGATGAGCTGCTTAGAGCAGTCGCCAAAGCCGGCAGCGGCGAGAAACGACCTGGTCGCTATCGATGGTGCTCAGATAAGGAGTTCCTGGACTCTGCCAAGAGTATAGGCCGACTCTCTAGAAGCGATGACACTGATGACCCAGATGAGTTAATCGGCATTGGCATTGGACTGCTTTCCGGATCCAGACAAGCCGAGTCTGCTAAGCAGCGGGAATTGCTGCTCGCGATGCGAAAACAGCTAGTCGAACAGGGCGTTGACGCCGGGGCCTACGAGACTGAAGAAAGGTACAGCTGGGTTAACAGCATCGCCTCCAGAAGCGTCGTCCAAGTTGACGGAACGCGCAAAGACCTCACAGAGAAATTGGATAGAGTCCTGACGCACCCTGTCTGGGGACTGCTCATTTTTCTCATGATAATGGGCACGATGTTTCAGTCTATTTTCACTTGGGCCAGTATACCGATGGACTTCATCGACTCGCTGTTCGCTGATGTCCAAGTGGGATTAAAATCTATTATCCCGCCGGGCCAACTTCAAAGCTTGATAGCCGATGGAATAGTGGTAGGCGTAGGCAGTGTGCTGATATTCATTCCGCAGATCGCAGTGCTCTATCTATTCATATCAGTGCTTGAGGAGACCGGATATTTATCACGAGCTGCGGTCCTGCTTGACGCATTCATGCGGCGCGTAGGCCTTCAGGGCCGATCCTTTATTCCTCTGCTAAGCTCCTTCGCCTGCGCAATCCCGGGAATAATGGCAACACGAAGCATTCCTTCCTTTTCCGACAGGATGGCGACTATCTTGATCGCGCCGCTTATGAGTTGCAGCGCTAGACTTCCGGTTTACACCCTGTTAATCGCCGCGTTTGTCCCTCGCCGCACCGTTGCCGGCTTCCTTTCGCTCCAGGGGCTGGTTTTTTTGGGCCTCTATCTCCTCGGTATAGTCGGGGCTTTAGCGATCGCCTACTTGCTGCGCAAGACCGTGTTTCGCAGTAGCCCTTCGCATTTTCTAATGGAGATGCCCCCATATAGAATACCCGTAGCTGGACAAGTGCTGAAAACAATCTGGGAGAAATGCGCTGTCTTTGTTAAGAACGCCGGCACAGTAATTCTTGCCTGCTCGATCTTACTTTGGTTTTTGGCGAGCTACCCGAAGACCACCGATGGAAGTCCTTCGGAGGCAGTGCGCCAAAGCTATGCCGGCCAGCTTGGTCAGGCAATTGAGCCGATAATTGAACCGCTCGGCTACGACTGGAAATTGGGAGTCAGCATAATTGCTTCATTTGCCGCACGGGAAGTTTTTGTAAGCTCTGTCGCGCTTGTTAATAACCTTGAGGACGTAGACGAAGAATCCGACTCACTGATTGACGCGATCCGTAACGCCAAAGATCCCGAAACGGGAGAACACAGCTACGATCTAGCGACAGCGCTTTCGCTGATGGTGTTTTTTGTCTTCGCCTGCCAATGCATGTCGACACTCGCAGTTTGCAAGCGTGAGACCGGCGGTTGGAAATGGCCGATCGTTATGTTCGTATACATGACTGCACTGGCCTATGGTGCCGCATTTGTAACCTTTCGCCTTAGCAGCAGCCTACTAACCTAATGAACATTGAAACTACAATAATGGCACTGCTGGTCCTCGCGGCAGTCGTTTATTTGGCCCGCCGCGGCGCCTCTTCGATAAAGTCGTTTAGAGAAAACACTAATTGCTCAGACTGCGGCTGTACTAAATCCGGGAAGGAAGAGGGCTAAAGCCTCGCTCAAGCAGCCGCGTTTTCCAATGCGTCTTGACGCTCAGCAAATACTGCAAAACCAAACGCTGTAAACGAAGCTACGATCAAATCGGCCAGCAGCAAATGAAACAGCTTGGGGAGAACCGGTCCATGGCTCAGCCAGGCAGCAAAGCCCACGACCAACTGCACAACCAACAAACCCAACAACAGCCCTCCAGGTGCTGAACCCTCGGATTTCGACTCTTCGGCGCTAAACGCATGTACCAACCACCAAAGATACATAGCGCCGACGACTGCGATAAGCGGATGCAAAATTCGTATTCGCACAACAACGGGCGATGTAGAGATGAAGTCCATCTTCATTCCTTCGAGCAGGCTCGGCGCTGGATACAACATGCTGCCGAGTGCGGCGATGACACCAAATACGGCCGTCAGACACAGCAGCAAGTAGCCAAGGACAAACTTCAGCGAGTGCCGATTCGTAAAATCGCGATTCAAAGAATAATGGCTGCCCGCTGAGCGCGCAGTAAGGACTATAGCGCTTATCAACAAGAAAGTGTTCACTTGATGCAAAACGAGGATCCCGACTCTGCCGGGGGCAGTGCTTTGATCAAACCATTCAAAGAGAACTAAGGCAGCACCAATCAGC
>JAUIIP010000008.1 GCA_030431555.1 bacterium | reverse complement strand
GTGAACGCAGACGCGAGGTCCGGGCTCGACGGCAGACCGCCTCGCGCTCCCATGTCCGCGGTCCAGCTGGTCACGTCGATGGCGTCGAGCGCTGCGGCGAGGCCTGTCGCATCGGCACCGGCGTAGCGGATGGTATTAAACAGCAATACGCTCTTAGCGATGACAAGTCCGATACCTAAGACACAATAGGTGACATGAACCGCAATTCCGAGAGTGATGCCCGCAGCGGTGGCGATTGCTGCGCGTCTGCTGTAAGCAGAAGCATTTCTCAGAATAAGAAAAAAATCCGGCCCCGGGCTCATCATGCCCAGCAGACCAACCATCGTCAGCAGCAGAATAGTTTCAAGCATCGTTTACACTCCTCGGTAGAGCTAATAACAGTTTGGTTTCGGTGCAAGCGCGGCACTCGAAAATGTTATGAAATTTTCAGCCCCGGCAGGGGCAATCCCTGACTGGAGAAAAACCGCGGCACTTTGGGGCCGATTGGTTTTACGCCCATACTCAGCGATTTCCCGACAATCCCTCCTAGTGCTTCTTCTATGTCCGTGCTGCTGCCTGAGATTAGCGGTTCGAATTGGAGAAAAAGAGATGTGCAGTCGTTCACGGCGGAACCCAGCAGTTCAGTAATGCTTGCAGTGATGGGTGTGCGCTCGATTGGATTTTCGAATGACAGCGGTTCTTCGAAAAACTTCAGCGGCCTGCGTCGGCCGTACGAGCAAAGTGCGTCGTACTCATCGAATGCTCCGAAACTAAGGGTATTAACTTGGCGCATCACAAACCCTACGGGGGTTGAGTAGAACAGCTCTTGGAGCTTGGCCATGTGCCAAAAGCTTCGCTCCCATTTTTCGCCGTTTTCTTCTGCTGCGTTCTCGTTTCTGATGTGTTCGGGTACTATGTCGACTCCGCAGTTTTGCTCAAGGAGCGCCGCAATGTTTGTCAGCGAACTGCTGAGGGATTTCAACACGGTCGAAATCAGGTCGCTGTTCCAAGTCTGGATGTGTTGATGAAACCAAGAGTCCAGATACACCTCAAGCAGGCGATGACGTGCGCGAGCAGCTTTGCGCGCCTTGGTGTCCGGGTCGTAGTAATCCCCGGTAAAATAGAAAATCATCGGATGAAAGATGACATCTGCCGCGTAGTGGCTGACCATGCCTAGCAAAAACGCCCATAGCTCGGCGCGTTCGTTGTCGGGACGCATGCTGATATCAGCAGCCATCGCTCGCAGCGGATCGAAGGTGTCCTGTCCAAAGCGCCCGTGAAGGGATTCGGCAACATGATTAAACGACGCGTCGGCTCCGAGGCGGTAGTAATATGGTGCGTCGTGAGCGACAGCACCAAGATACGCGGCGGCTGGAAATTCGTTAAGCGTCTTTGCGGTCGCTGAAGCGCCTCTAGCTGGCAATGCTTCCTTCGCACGCTCCAAAACAAGCCAATGAACAATTTCTCGGGGCATTCGATTAGTATAGTATGACCAAAGATTGTTCACCAGAGGGTCGCGGAGATGAAGCTGATTTACTCAAAATCTATCTTTGCAGTGCTGGTGCTGCTGACTGCTTGCAGTTCGAGCAGCTCCGGCAGCTCCGGCAGCTCCGGCAGCGGCGGCATTGGTGATACCTGCGGCGCCCAGGACGGCGGCTGCTCAGTGGAACTTTTCTGTAAGTTTGATGGCGGCAGCTGCGGTGATTCTGGTGATGAAGGTGTCTGCAGCGAAGTGCCGGAAGCTTGCATCGAGCTTTATCAGCCGGTGTGTGGCTGCGACGGGCAGACCTACTCAAACTCCTGCTTCGCAGAAATGAACCGCAGATCAGTGCGTTCAGAAGGTGAGTGCGAGGCATTGTAGCTTAGGCTGGAATCTCTCCGGCATTTTTCGTCGAAGGCAGATATGCGCTGGGGGCGCGAAACACAAACGGGCTCGGAGGTCAGGGGACCGCCGTGCACGAGTGCTTCGGCGTCCCCAACTGAGCGCAGCCCCCGCAGATCTAGCGGTAGCAGCGAACTCGGCGCACGACGATCACGCGGCGCGGCTGCGTAGTGCAGCGCGGCGGCGGCGTGCAGCGCACCACGGAGCTCGGGCTGTAACCGTCACCTCGCGAACGATCGCGGTAGTGGCGCACCGGTGTGTAGCCGTCGCCGTAGGCGGGCTCTCGGTAGTAGCGCACCGGCGTGTAGCCCTCGCCGTAAGCCGGGTCCTGGTAGTACTGCGCCGGCGAATAGCCGTCACCGTAGGACCTGCGGTAGCGCACGGGGCTGTAGCCGTCACCGTAGCTGCGCACCCGGTGGTGACGCGCCTCGGTGTAGGCTCGACCATGGTGGGCACTGCGACTGTACGGATTGTAGCCGTCGTGCACCGAGCGGCGATGGTGCTGAGCGGACGCGGGCGTGACGAACATCATCACGGCGGCGAGTGACAGCACCACGAGAGCGAAACGTTTCATCGCTCGACCTCCAAAAAAGAGGAAAAAAACAGCTGGTGGAATTCCGCAGAATTCCCAGGCAAACGAACACTAGCGTCGCACCTCCAGCGGATATCTGCCTTCTTCCCGAAATTGAATGGCCGAAAGAACTAAGATTTAGAGCTTTGAACAAAACCTTTCGAGCGCTGCTCGAAGAATGTTGATTGCCGCCCTGTATTCACTGAGCACGATATGCTCGTTCGGCGTATGATCGAGATCGGAATCTCCCGGCCCGTAGGCGATCATCGGGCATTTCCAATCTCTGGCGAGCACGTTCATATCAGCCGTGCCGGTCTTGAGAACTAGTCTCGGTTCCAGTCCGGCCTGACGCACTGCCATGCGAAACGTTTTCGCGAGTTCTGAGCGTTTGTCATACTGCGCGGTATACTCGCTCATTCCAACGCTTAGAGATGGTTCTACCATATCCGGCGACTCGGAGGCGAATTCGCCTAAGATTTGCTGAAACTGCTGCGTCAACTCGTCAGGGTTGAAATCCGGGCCAAGCCTGAATCCGAGGCAAACGTCGACGTTTTCATAAAGACCATCGGAACTCGTATTGAAGGACTGAACGCTGCAGTCAAGCGGCTGAAAGATGCCTTCTTTTCCGACATTTGCAGACTCGACGTAATCCGTAACGCGTTTAACGTACGCGATTCCAATCTCCGCCGCGCTGCGGCTGGCAGAAGCGCTATGGCTCATTTCTCGCTTGGCGCTAAACTCAAGCAACAAGCGGCCTTTGTAACCGAGTGTGATGCCGTTGGTTCCGGAAGGCTCCCCGATTACAACTGCGCGCGGTTCTTCGAAGTCGTGCGGCAGTCTACGCGCACCTTTTGAACTGGAAGCCTCTTCTTCTACGGCGCCGACCACGACTATTTCCGCGGCAATGTCGCTAGGAAGCTGAGAGACCGCTTGAACAAATGTCGCAAGCGGTCCTTTGGCATCTACGCTTCCGCGCCCGTAAAGTACTTCTTCACCGCCGACTGATTCCGTTCTTATGGGAACAACTCCCTTAACCGTGTCGATGTGGCCCACAAGCATAACTCTCGCTGCGCCTGCGGAGCCCCACAGGCCGATCGGACTTCCGGCTTCGTCGATATACGCTTTGCGGTAACCGAGAGCCTGCATCTGTTCAATGACAAATTCAGCAGCCTGGCGTTCGTCGCCGGAATAGGAGGGGATTTCCACCAGGGAGCGCAGGAAAGAAACGGGATCTAGGGCTTCGCTGCTCATTCCGAAAGCGCTTCAATCAAGATGTCGGCAGCCTGCTCGGCTTGTTCTTTGGTGATGATTAGCGGCGGCAGCAGGCGCACTACCCGAGAGCCGGCAAGCAGAATCAGCAAGCCTCGGTCTGCGCACGCCTGGATATATTTCCCTGCACGCTGCTTTAGCTCGATCCCGATCATTAAGCCTTTTCCGCGAACTTCTCGTACAAGCTTGACGTCTGCAGCGCGAATTTTTTCAGCTATAAATTCGCCGACCTCTCGCGCATTTTCTACCAAATTATCGCGCTCTATTACATCAAGCACGCACAGCCCTGCACGGCAGGCCAGGGGATTGCCTCCGAAAGTTGAGGTGTGGCTCTGCGGCGGCAGTTCGGCGACCTTTTCGCCGATAGCAATTGCCCCCATCGGAACACCACCGGCGATTGCCTTGGCCAGGCAGACGATGTCGGGAGTAATCCCATAATGCTGATGGGCCCACATTCGACCTGTTCGACCAAAGCCGCTTTGGACTTCGTCGCAGATTACAAGCACGCTTTTCTCTTGGAAGCGTGCAACTGCTTCCTGAACGAAGCTTTCATCGTGAACATTAATTCCACCTTCGCCTTGCAGCGGCTCAAAGATGAAACAGCCCAGCTTGTCTCCGTGCTGCTCAAGCAGCTCGTCGACCGAGCTCATATCGGCCGAGATGTGATGCACTTCAGGCAGCAGCGGCTGAAACGGTTCGCGGTACTTTTGCTCGGAAGTCGGCGACAGGGCACCCATGGTCTTGCCGTGGAAGCCTTTCTTAAGTGCTGCAATTCCAAACTTGCCGGTTGTAAAACGCGCAAATTTGAGCGCGCCTTCAATCGACTCAGCGCCTGAGTTGCAGAGAAATACGCGTTTGTATGACTCCGGGAAATACTCGAGCAGTCTGCGTTGGTACTCCGCGCGAACAGGATTGCACAGCAGCTCCGGCGCTGACATTATCGCCCCTGCTTGTTCAGAGATTGCCTGCACCAACTCCGGGTGCGCATGGCCGAGCCCAGCAACAGCTATTCCTGAAATACAGTCGATATATTTCTTGCCGCTGTCATCAAACGCATATACGCCTTCACCTCGAACAAGCGTGATGTCGCGCTTCATGTAAGTTCCGGCGCCGAACGCAAGCTCGCGCTCGCGAGGCGTCATGTTCTCTTCAAATTTGCGGGTGCTGAGAGTTGTCATAGGACCTAACCCGCGTTGGAGGCTGCCGCCGAGGCCGCTGCACGGTAGATATGCGTGCCGCCGCCGTTTAGCGCGCTGCTGATTGGCTTGTCGACGTTGGCGCTCGCAAGAACCACACGCTCTACGCCGGAGTCAACTGCCTCGACCGCGCCCATGATTTTCTTTTTCATCCGGCCCTTGGCGAACTCATACGGGTCAGCGCAGCTTGAAAGTTCGATTTCGGCGACGAGATTGTCCGGATTGTCTACGCCGTCGTCGATATTTTTAAGCAGCCCGGGCACATTCGAGAGAATGACTAAAGCCTCTGCGCCGTACGCCGCTGCTAGCATTGCCGCTGCGCGGTCACCGTCGACATTCATCATCTTTGACTCTTCTTCGCTGATTGCCGGAGGGCAAAGCACAGGCATATATCCTGCGCTGCGAAGCACATCCAGAAGTTCCGTATTAACTTTAGTTACCTTTCCGGTATTGTCACCGCGCAGCATTTTTTTCTTGCCGTCTTCAATGACTTTGACGCTGGTCTTGATCGGCCCCTCGAACACTCGACCGTCCGCGCCGGAAAGCCCGACTGCGTTGATCCCGCGCTGCTGCAAGCCTTCTACCAACGACTTATTGCGCCGTCCGCAGTAAACCATCGTGAAGATTTCCAGTGTCTTGCGGTCGGTAAAGCGGCTTTCAAAGCCGGACACGCTGGTGACGAACTTCGGCGGATGGCCGAGAGCTTCTGCTACTTGGTTTGTTTCTTCTGAGCCGCCGTGAACCAGCAGCACCTCTTTGCCGGACTTTATCAGCTGAGAGATGTCATCAAGCAGCGGCGCGTCGTCGATACCTTTAGAGCCGCCAATCTTAACAATGATCATTTGACTACACCGGGTGAAGGCCGGGGAATTCAAGTCCGAGGGTTTCTTCCCAGCCGTTGGCAATATTGAGTGACTGAATAACGTTTCCGGCCGAGCCTTTTACGAGGTTGTCGATTGCGGCCATGACGATCATCCGGCCGGTTCCCTCTTCGATCTCAAATCCGATATCGATGAAGTTGGTGCCCGAAAGCAGCTTGGGTTCCGGGTAGCGAAAGATTCCGCGTCGCTCTTTGACGATTCTGACAAATGGCTCACTGCCGTACGCATCGCGGTAAACGCCGCGAATATCTAGCTCCGACATTTCGCGCTTTAGAAACAACTGACTTGTCGTAAGAATTCCGCGTACTGAATCGGTTGAAGTTGCGGTCAGGTAAACTTTCGGCTCAATGTCGTCTGCCCGCAGCTGCTCAATTGCTTCGGCAGTGTGTCGGTGGCCGGTCGGTTTGAAAGAGCGCAGGCATCCGGCACGCTCCGGGTGATGTGAGGCCGGGTTTGAAGAAGCTCCCGCAGCAGAGCTGGCGACTTTAGCATCGACCCAGACTTCGCTGTCCTTAACTACCCCTGCATGAAAAAGCGGCCACAGGCCGGTGATTGTGCAGGTAGCAATACAGCCCGCGCCGGAGATCATCGAGGCGCCCTCGATTTGAGCCCGGTTAATTTCCGGAACACCGTAAGCAAACTCCCCCAGCATCTCCGGGCAGTGATGCGGCTCGCCGTAATACTTCTCGTACAGCGCCGTGTCGTGCAGCCTGAAGTCAGCGGCCAAATCTGCAATCTTCGGTGCGATCGAAGTCAGGTCTTTAATTCTGGCTTGGCTTTCGCCGTGCGGCAGGCCGAGAATCAAGCAGTCGACCGGCTCGAGGTCGTTAATGCTCGAATATTTTAGCTTGGTGATCCCGCGCAGGTTCGGGTGATTAACGTGAACAGGTTTGCCTGCATTGCGTTCGCTGGTTACCTGAACGACCTCAAAATTAGGATGCCCCAGCAGCAAACGCAGAGCCTCGCCGCCGGTATAACCCGAGCCGCCAACTATCGATACTTTAACCACGACTTCCCGCCTTTATAACTTGGTCAACTATCAAACCAGGGATATCTACGCCGGTGGTCGTAACGGAGTTGCGAAACTCCATCGTGTAGTTAACCTCGTTAACCAGGTAGCCATCCTTTGTTTCGAATAGGTCGATTGCAACAACGTCGCCCTTAACTGCTTCGGCCGCAGCTTCAGCAGTTTTCTTGAGCTCCGAGTTGATTTCGCAGTTGCTGGCTTTTGCACCGCGGTGCGTATTGGTAATCCAATGCTCGGCGTTGCGGTAAATCGCAGCGATGCACTCGCCGCCGACAACAAACGCACGAATATCGCAGCCGCCGGTCTCGATATACTCCTGGATGTAATAAATCGAGTGATGGTACGAGCCGAGTATTTTCTTATGCTCGAGAATTGCCTCGGCGCTGTCTCGGTCGTTGACCTTGGCGAGCAGTCTGCCCCAGGAACCGACCGCAGGCTTCAAGACTACCGGGTAGCCCATCTGCTCAATCGCCTCGATAGCCGACTCTTCGGTATAGGCTACGAGGTTGCCGGGAATCGGGACCTTGGCTTTTGCCAGAGCCAAAGACGTTAGCAGTTTGTCACCGCAGATATTCGCCGTCTCGTAAGAGTTGACGGTGTAGACTCCGCGGTCGTTGTAATATTTCAGCGTATGCAGCGCCCGAGAGTGGTTGATGCAGCGCTCTAGAACAACGTCGAATGGGCAGGAGTCCTGCTTCAGATCAAGAATTAATTGACGGTCGTCGATCTTCTCGAATTCGATCCCCCTAGAGCGAAACGCCTGAAACAGCATTTTCTCTTCGGGACGAATCAGTGAACACAGGACTCCGACTCGCGGCTGGCGCGCCATATTTACTCTCCCCAGTCTTCTTCTTCCTGCGGTGCAGGCTTAAGTTCAGGGGGATCAATGCTGACAACTTCCAGCTCTTCACCAGTTTCCGGGTCGTCGATCAGTTCGCCAACTTCTACGTCCGCCGAAAGCTCGACTTTTGCTCCGGTAATCGGAGAAATGGCTACAATCTTTTGATTTGGATCAGACATTTACGCCATCGCCTCATGTTTTGAAGTAATTGCCGACAAATTAAGCGCCACTTTTTATCATGAATTTACTGTAAAAGTAAAGAGTTGGGCTTATGTGGCGGGACAAAGCCATAAGTGTTTTCTCACTCCCCGCGCTTGCGCAAAAAACTCCCTTCGTGAGCCTCCTCGCTGCTCTCCCTTAGGGGTGAGATTGCTGCTAGAAAGGGGACAGTTGGAACTGTCACCGGTAGCCATGCCTCGCTTACGTCTAATTGCTGCACTACTGTTTACGAGCATGTTAACGCTTTCGGCCTGCAGCATCGGTCGGAGGGAGTCGCCGCCGGCACCAACGCAGCGTGCGGTGGAGGGCGTGCGCAAACCCAAAGCTTTGGGTCTTAAGACGCAGAAAGGAATAGCCTCCCTCTATGCCAGCAGCTTCGACGGGAAACGCACCGCCAGCGGCGAAATCTTTCGCAACGACAAGCTGACTGCTGCGCATCGCAGCTTGCCCTTCGGCACCAAGGTGAGGGTGCGCAGCCTCGGCAACGGCAATACTGTTACAGTTCGGATAAACGACCGTGGCCCCTTCGTCCGGGGGCGAATCATTGATTTGAGTTTGGCTGCGGCCAAGCAGCTCGGGTTCGTTGACGACGGTCTGGCTAAGGTCGAATTAGAAATACTTGGTGATTCATAAGGTAAACGACCTTATTGTAGAGGCGACGACGAGTCGGGGACTAAGCTCGCCCGGCAGGGGTTGAACTGCCAAACGCTATGGGAGGGGTGTCAGGACTTGCGCCGGCGCCAACCGAGCGAGCTTAGCCCCCGACCCCGCCGATCCGAGTTGCAAAGATCGGCGGGGTGTCGTCGCAGCTATTAACTCTCTTCGCTGACCAGCGGGAAACACTCATAAGGCCCATACTGAGCGTCTCCGTTATACGAGTCATAGGAGCAAGCAATGCACTGCTCCCAACCTGTTAGTCCCGGTGCTTCCCACGTAAAGCAGTGCCCACCGTCTTCATAGATATCGATTACATCGCCGTCATCTTCGCAAAAGCCGCCGACAGGATCGCAGTCTATGTAGTCCGTCGGATGGGGCGCCGGTGCGAGCTGATTAGCTAGACATGGCGAAGCAGTGAAAAGCGCTGCGATTAGCAGCAAGGTTGATCGTTTATACAAAACCATATTGAGTACTCCTTGATATTCAAACCTAAGTTCTCCTAGACATAAACAGCATGCCGCTCTCTGCGGCACTTGCTGAGTGAGGCAAGAGCGTTCACCAGCAGACTATGTTTGTTATAGCTGCTGTTTTCTAAAGCGTGCTCTTTTTGTGAAAAAATATCAGAATTATGAAATTCTCACCGACGCCTAAGAATATCAAGTAATTAGAGTAGGTTGTGTTAGGTGAGTTTAGGTCTGCGGCTGTTTGCTTGCCGCTAAGGTTGTGGACGTATTTCCGAGACAGCGCAGTGAGTGCTAAAATGTTAAGTGGAATAGACGTTTTATTCGGCCGGGGGCGGTTTGGGTAAATTGATACTTTTGCACATTATGGCGGAGGATCGTGGCGAGGTCTCTTAGGCTCAAAGCGCTTGAGTGGATGTTGGAGCCCTTGGTGCGCTTTGCGCTAAGAGGCAACAACGACTACCGCGAAGTCTCGCATGTGCTCAAGCGAGTGTTTGTGCGCACGGCTTCCGCCGAACTTAAATCCGGCGGTACTAAAATCAACACCAACAAGCTTAGTTTGGTGACGGGCATTCACCGCCGGGAAGTTGGCAGGCTGCTTGAAGCGGACGGCGATGAACAATCAGCGCACTTGAGCTGGCTTGCTCAGCTGGTCGGAAAGTGGAGCACTGACCCGGAATATCTGACTCGGCGAGGCGCTCCGAAAGTGCTGCGAATTGACGGTGAGCAAGGCTCGTTTCGCGCTCTAGTCGAGTCAGTAAATCGTCATATGAGCTTTAGCAGCGCCTTGGAAGAACTGGAGCGAACCGCGACGGTGCAACGAACTGCGAAAACCGTGCGCTTACTAAGAGACACGCTGAATGTTAGCGCAAACCTTGAGCGGCGCTACGAGCTGCTGGCCAAAAACGTGCAGACGCTAATCACGGCAGCCGAGCAAAACATCAGCGCGCCGTCCGAGCAAAAGAACCTTCATATCCGCACCGAATACGACAATATCGAGCCTGGGGCGCAGGCTGAGATTCGTGACTGGTTGATTGAAGAAAGCAAGGCTTATCATCGACGCATCCGGGAGTTCCTAGTTCCTTATGACAGGGATGTTAGTCCGCAGCGTGCTGAGCAGCAGGATACTAAAGCCAGAGCAAGCGTCGTTGTTGGAGGTTTTAGTTTGATTGAAATAGCAGACGGCGAGTCTGAATCAGAAAACTGAGCTCATTCAGGGTCGTTGATGATAGTGCCGCCTCCGGCAGCTTCGAGCTGATATGCGGCGACTTCGAAGGTCTCTCCAGCGTTCTGGCTTAGCAGGGCGGTTGCAGATAGGCCCCCAAGGCAAAGCAGCGAGAGAATAATCGTATATTCCAGCGCGGTGCAGCCTGCTGCAGAGCGGAATTTGTCGGTTTCTATACGCATTTGTTTCATCTATCCGGAACCCTCCATCCCCTCATCGAGGATTAGCAGGGATCTGCTTCAGTCAAAGCTGAAGTGGCAAGGTGGTTCATGTCTGCGGTCAGGCGCTGTGCTCTGACTTTCGAGGCTGCGAAAAAGGGGACAGTTGGAACTGTCACCAATTGCGGTAGAGGGAGGCGATGGCCATGTAGTGTGTGGGGTGGTTGCCGTGGCGCTCCCAGCGAGACATCCACTTGCGGCGGGTTGAGCGCGGCAAGTCGAGCCAGCTTAGGGCGCGCTTGCCCTGGCACTGACGGCAAAGTCCGCAGCCTGCACACTCGGGGCAAATGTCATCGGCAGTTCCCGGCATGAAGCCTGTTCCGCGGCATGCGGGACATTCCCCGGCTTGGGCGGAAGTGTCTTCCAGTCGATTGTAAGTGTCGTAAGTCAGCTCGTGTGTGCCTGATGCGCAGTGTTCGCAAATAAAAGACAACTCACGATTCTCACCAGCGTAGACGATTTGATACTTGTCCATAAGCATTCTTTCCTCGTGCTTTGATTTACAACGTTCGTCCGTCGCCGCTTGCTTGACTGTCGGTCATTCTAACACAGCGCAAAGGGTGAATTTTGAGAATTGCCTCAGGGAACTCCCTTAAATTTGCATAAAAAAACCCGCCGCAGCCTGATTAGGGCCGCGGCGGGTTTTATTTTTGAAGCGAAATAACCCGCTTCGGAAGGGGGCTATTACATCATGCCGCCCATTCCTCCCATTCCACCGCCGGGCATTCCGCCGTGGCCGTGTCCGTGGTCGTCGTCGCCCGGCTTCTCTGCAACAACAGCTTCAGTAGTCAGCATAAGGCTGGAAACTGAGGCAGCGTTTTGCAGCGCGCTGCGAACAACTTTAGTCGGGTCAATCACACCGGCTTTAACGAGGTCTTCAACTTTCTCGCTCGCAGCGTTGAAACCAACGGTCTCACCACCTTGAAGGATTTCGTTGACGATTACCGAAGCTTCGTGACCGGCGTTAGAGATAATCGTGCGAGCCGGAGCTTCAACAGCGCGGCGAACGATATTAACACCAATCATTTCTTCGTCGTTGCAGTCGATGTTGTCGAGAGCTGAAACGGAGCGAAGCAGAGCAACTCCACCGCCGACTACAACGCCTTCTTCAACAGCGGCGCGAGTAGCGTGAAGCGCGTCTTCAACGCGAGCTTTCTTCTCTTTCATTTCAACTTCAGTCGCAGCACCTACGTTGATTACCGCAACACCGCCAACGAGCTTAGCCAGACGCTCTTGGAGCTTCTCGCGGTCGTAGTCACTGGTGGTTTCTTCGATTTGGTTGCGGATTTGACCAACTCGGGCTTCGATTGCGCTGGACTCACCTGCGCCGTCGATAATCGTAGTGTTGTCTTTGTCGATTACGACGCGCTTAGCTTGACCAAGGGCGCTGATCTCGAGGTTCTCGAGCTTCAGTCCGATGTCTTCGCTAATGAACTGACCACCGGTCAGAGTAGCGATGTCCTGCAGCATAGCCTTGCGGCGGTCGCCGAATCCCGGAGCTTTAACAGCTGCGACATTCAGTGTTCCGCGAATCTTGTTAACAACGAGAGTCGCAAGAGCTTCGCCTTCGATGTCTTCAGCAATAATCAAGAGCGGCTTGGAAGCGCGAGCAACTTGCTCGAGAACCGGCAGCAGGTCTTTCATGTTGCTGATTTTCTTCTCGTGAATCAGGATATATGGATCCTCGAGGTGAGCTTCCATACGATCTGGATCAGTTACGAAGTAAGGCGAAAGGTAACCGCGGTCGAACTGCATACCTTCAACTACTTCCAGAGTAGTCTCGAGGCCTTTAGCTTCTTCAACAGTGATTACGCCTTCTTTACCGACTTTCTCCATAGCTTCGGCGATGATTTTGCCGATGAAGGAGTCGTTGTTGGCAGAAATTGTTCCAACTTGGGCAATTTCTTCCTGAGTCTTAGTCTCTTTCGAGAGCTCTTTCAGGCGCTCGACGATGACAGCAACTGCCTTGTCGATGCCGCGCTTGATGCTCATCGGGTCGTGACCCGCTGCAACAAGACGAGAGCCTTCTTTGAAGAGAGCACGAGCAAGAACGGTAGCAGTAGTAGTACCGTCACCGGCAACGTCTGAAGTTTTTGAAGCAACTTCACGAACCATTGCAGCGCCCATGTTTTCGAACTTGTTCTCAACTTCGATTTCTTTTGCAACAGTCACGCCGTCTTTAGTGACAGTCGGTCCGCCAAAGGACTTCTCGATCACGACATTGCGACCGCGGGGGCCCATGGTTACCGAAACAGCGTCTGCCAGAGCATTTACGCCTTTCAGCATTTCGTCACGAGCATCGAGCCCGAATTCTAGAATTTTAACTCCCATAGTGCTGGAGCCTCCTTTTTCTGTCTGTCTCTCTAATGCAAATCGCTATTCGACTACGGCGAGGACATCGTCTTCGCGCATAATCAAACGATCTTCGTTGTCGATTTTGATCTCTGTTCCAGAATACTTTCCGAACAGAACAGTGTCGCCGGCTTTAAGATCGAGCGGACGGATTGTGCCGTCTTCGCCAATCTTACCTTTGCCAACTGCGACTACTCGGCCTCTTTGAGGCTTTTCCTTCGCGCTGTCGGGAATGATGATTCCGCCAGCAGTTTTCTCATCCTCGGCCAACCGCTCTACAATGATGCGGTCGTGTAAGGGACGTAGAGCCATATCGATAAGTCTCCCGTTAATGGTTCAACACAAGATTAATTAATCAGTTAAAGGCTAAGAAAAACGATCGCATTCAGAACCGACACCCCTAGACGCAATTATCTTGAACTCCGGGTGCTACGAGTCCGTTTGCGATACGCCTTGCGTGAAAAAGCCCATATAAAAGCTGGCTTTTATCCACGGTGCATAGTGTTTAAACACGGCCCAGACCTTTGTCAAGTTGGCCCTCTTAAAAAAAGATAAAAAAAGAAACTGAATTTTTTTAAATATTTGCAGCCAATTTGCACAGTGGAGTTACAAGTGCTTGCGGGCCCTAGGTATTCGCTTATAGTAGGCGTCCATGAAACAGTCAGATATCTTCCTTTACACCCTGCACGACCCCCCGGCGGACGCTGAAGTGCCCTCGCACAAGCTGCTGGCCCAGGCTGGATTTATTCACAAATTAGCTGCTGGAATCTACTCGTATACACCGGCGATGTGGCGGGTGCTTTCGAAGATTAGTGAAATCGTGCGTCAGGAAATGGATCGCGCTCGACCTGAGTTCGAGCGCGCAGGTGCCCAGGAATTGATGATGCCGATTTTGCAGCCGCGCAGCATCTGGGATGAGAGCGGGCGCTGGAATCGCTACGTGCAGGACGGAATCCTGTTTCATTTCACTGACCGCAAAGAAGCCGAGGTCTGTCTGGGACCGACGCACGAAGAGGTCTGTACTAAGATCGCCGATACCTATATCAGCTCCTATAAGCAGCTTCCGGTAAATCTGTATCAAATCCAAACCAAGTTCCGCGATGAAATTCGTCCGCGTTTCGGCTTGATGCGCGGCCGGGAATTCATCATGAAGGATGCTTACTCCTTTGATTTGGACGAAGCCGGCCTCGATAAGAGCTACGCAGCGATGGATGCGGCTTACCGCGATATCTTCCGCCGCTGCGGCTTGGAGTTTATGTCGGTTGAGGCTGACTCTGGCGCTATCGGAGGCTCGGGGTCGAGCGAATTTATTGTTACTGCTGATACCGGCGAAGACTTGTTTATCATCTGCGACGAAACGGGCTACGCCTCAAACCAGGAAAGCGCTGTAGCGCAAGTCCCTCCCGGCGGCGATGGCGGCAGCCCGGAGGCGATGGAAAACGTCTCTACGCCCGGCGCGAAGACAATTGATGACCTGGTTGCGTTTTTTAAACTGCCGGCTGACCGTTTTATTAAGACTTTGTTCTACAAAGCGGTTTATCCCGACAAGGAAGAGCATGTCTGCGTGTTGATTCGAGGCGACCTCGATATCAATGAAGTCAAACTAGTCAACGAACTAGGCGCGCTGGGCGTCGAACTCGCGGCAGATACTGACGTGAAGTCTTTCACCGGAGCTGAAGTTGGCTTCGCCGGACCGGTCGGACTGAAAGCTGACGTAGTTTTGCTGGCCGACGAAAGTGTTGCGCAGATGAGCAATGCGGTAACCGGCGCAAATAAAACAGACGAGCACATTAAGAACGTCAATCCGGGGCGCGATTTCGAAATGCCGAAGACGCTCGATTTGCGTCTGGCGCGAGCTGGTGATTTGGCAGTGCCTAGAAGCGATGCGGAAGCCGCACTGCCCGCCGAGAAGCTAACGCTGCGGGAGACGCGGGGCATCGAGGTCGGTCATATCTTTAAGCTCGGCGACAAGTATTCCTCGGCAATGGGTGCCTGTTATACGGCAGAAAACGGCAAGCCGGTGGCATTTCAAATGGGCTGCTACGGGATCGGCGTCTCGCGGATTGCTGCAGCTGCAATCGAGCAAAGCCACGACGAAAAGGGCATGATTTGGCCGCTGCCGATAGCTCCCTGGCAGGTGCATTTGGTTTGCGTCAATCCGAAGCGCGACGAGCAGCGCGAAGTCGCCGAGAAGCTCTACCAGCAGTTCTCGGACTCAGGTGTTGAGGTGCTGTACGACGATCGCAGCGTCTCAGCCGGGATTAAGTTCAACGATTCGGACCTAATCGGAATTCCTATTAGAATTACAGTCGGTAGAGACGCCGCTGAGGGTCAAGTCGAATTTTCGCTTCGCAGCAACACCGGCGAGAAAACCAAGCTCGCTCTAGGCGAGGCAGTAAGCAGGGTCGAGCAGGCTTTAAATTAGCCGCATGTGAAAAGGGGACAGGTGGAACTGTCACTATTTCTCTCGCCGCTCGCACATCTCAGCAAAAGCCTCGAATGTAGGAATCAGACTGCATACGTAATCGCAGCCCTGCTCGTCGTATGGGGCTCCCCATCCGCCCTGGCATTCTTCGCACTGGTTAATAATTCCGGCGAGTCGGCCTTGAGCAGTTTCACACTCGGGAGCCAGGTAGCAGCGCTGCGGCCGCGGTCGGACAAATGCTTCGGACGATAATTCGAGAGAATCGATGCTCGCCGCAGATGACGGCTCCGCACCAACGCTGAGCGGACAGCACAGTGAAAAGGCCAATAAGGCCCCAAAAAAATACGTAATCTTATTCATAACCCTCTTTACTTAATAACCCAGAGGGATAGAAGCAATTCGCATGCCGAGGACGCGGGCGTGCCTGGTTCGCCCCGTAACCGAATTGTTACCTTAGGAGTAAATTTAGCAGCTTAGTGTGCTTCTTCGCGAAAACGCATACCGAGCTTCTTCATCAGTGCGCGGTCGTGGGTTTCACCAGGGTTAGGTGTCGTAAGCAGCTTTTCTCCGGCAAAAATCGAATTCGCACCAGCAAGGAAACACAGCGCCTGCATTTCATCACTCATGTCAGTGCGTCCGGCTGAAAGCCGTACGTAGGATTTAGGCATGACAATCCTTGCAACTGCAATCAAGCGCACGAAGTCGATCGGATCGACAGGAGTTTCATTCTCAAGCGGAGTGCCGTCGACTCGCACCAGCATATTGATCGGCACACTTTCGGGGTGTGGATCTTGGCGCGCTAGTTCAGCGAGCAGTCCGAGGCGGTCGTCTGTGCCTTCACCCATACCGACAATTCCGCCGCAGCAGACAGTGATGCCGGCTTTGCGCACGTTTCTCAAAGTATCAAGGCGCTGCTCGTAAGTTCGCGTCGTAATTATTTCGCCGTAGTATTCCGGAGAAGTATCGAGGTTGTGATTGTAGGCGTAGCATCCAGCATCTTTCAGGCGTGCAGCCTGCTCTTCGTTGAGCATACCGAGTGTGCAGCAGACTTCCATTCCAAGCTCGGAGACGCCGCGCACAAGTTCGATAATTTCATCGAAGTCTTTGCCATCTTTTACTTCGCGCCAAGCAGCACCCATGCAAAATCTGGTCGAGCCTTCACGCTGCGCCGATTTAGCCTGAGCAAGGACAACATCCTTCGGAAGAACTTTGTGTCGTTCAACACCAGTGTCGTAGTGGGCGCTTTGCGGACAGTAGGCGCAGTCCTCCGGGCAGCCGCCGGTTTTGACGGACAGCAGCGTGGAGCGCTGAACTTCGGTGGGCGAAAAATTTTCCCGATGAACGCTTTGCGCTCGGAACATTAAGTCGGGAAAGGGTGTCTGGTATAGCTCGGTGAGCTGCTCAGCTGTCCAGTCGTGGCGAACCATATTTACGCTCCACCTAGTAGGCTAAAATATCTAGGGAAAAATAACGCTAGTTCTATACTAAGAAACCAAGCAGCAATCAACGCGGCTCTGCTTATCGGCTGCTGTCGGGAGCTGAATATTAACCGATGAATTGAGTGCAAAAGATCGATTTTTATAACACCTAATTAAGCGTTATTACATCTAAATACTGTGGAACTGCGTCCGCCGGGGCGGACTATGTGCACTTGGATTAGCAGGGTTTTTGGATGACGGAAGAAGCTTCGCAAAAGGTTGCAGCGGTGGGCGTTGAGCTGCCGCGAAATCTGCCTGCCGACTTGGCGGCGCGGCTGGCGACTGCGATGGACGATTCATCGTTCGATGCAACTTTGCAAAACGTGGCATTTGCCGTCAGCGATAAACTCTCAGCTCGAGGCTGCTTATATTACTGTAAGCTTGAAGGAAGCTCAGACCTCGAGCCAAAAACTTTTGCCGGCACCTGCGCGGGTGGTGCAGAGGATCCGCTTACCTCTGCCTGGTTAGATTCCGGAATCGCTGACGCGGTTGAGCAGGAATTGTCGTCGCGGTTGTCTGCCGTATCCCACAGTTCATTTAGCTGGCCTTTTCCTCAAGCCCGCACGGGTGATGTCTCACTCCCCAAAGAGTATTCGCTGCTGATACCGTTTTCGACTGAGCTAATCGTTACGCGCCGTCACGAAGGCGCCTTCTTCGGCTACTTCGCTTTGTTTTTTGACAGCTTTCCTGAACTCGCTGATGACTCGGTAAGCCTGATTATTACTTTGCCGCTGGTGTTGTCTGAATACTTTTTTGCTGCGCAGCGCGGACCCGCCGAGCAAAGCAGCGCAGGGCCTTTAGCCCATGACTTGAAACAGTTCATTCTTCTGGAAGAACAGCAGCTTTCACGCCTGATGCAGACACTTGAGCAAGGCGACATTGAGGGCGCAAAGAAAATTATTCGGCGGATGGAGGCGGCTTCTAGTCACATGAAATTAGCCGCGAGCCTGCTGATGCTGGCTGACCGAGATTCAAGCGGCAAGCTCGAGATTCGCCCGATCGACACAGATTTAAATGACCTGGTGCGCGACGTCGCACGCTCGTTCGAACCGAGATTTGAGCTTAACGAAGTCAGCTTTGCCGCCGAATTGGATCCGGCCTTGCCTTCCGCCTGGATAGATCCCGCTATATTTCCGTCAGTTCTTAACAATCTACTAGACAACGCGATTAAATATGCGGATAAGCGGCGCGACGTTCGGGTTCGGACTTGGTCCGACGATAACGGTAAGGTTTTAATGGAGGTCGCCGACAACGGACTTGGGATTCGAGAGGAAGACCGAGAAAGTGTTTTTCGCAAAAGATTTCGCGGAACAAACACCAAAGGATTGTCCGGCACCGGTCTGGGGCTGTATCTTGTTAACAAAATTGTCGAAGCACACGGCGGAAACATAAAAATCACAGCATCCGAGGGTTACCGCACCGCGTTTCTAATTGAGGTACCGCGGGCAAGCAGCTAATGAATCCGATACCGTCATCAGTTCCGCCTCCCAAAACCTTCTGCTCTCCAGGGCTGGAGCGCGTAATCGTTAAACTTAGCCTCGTGCTGCAAGATGAGCTGGAGTCAGTCCGACGCAATAAAAAGAATCAGCAAGCTATTACGGCGCTCGCCGAACGGAAGCTTTTAAGCATAGACAAGGCGCTGCCGCTAATTGCCAAGGAACTTTCGGTTGAGCTGATAGACTTCAGCGAAGGACATGCGTCTAGGGAAGACAGTAAGCCGCTAATCGACAAGCTTGGCCATGAGACCGCGATCGCCTGTCGAATTCTGCCGCTCTCAATCGAGCAGGGCTTTGTGCGCTGTGCGATGTCTGACCCGCTTGATATTGAATGCATCAAGCAGGCGGAGTTTCTTTTAGAGTCTGCGGTTCACCCCGTGCTGTGTCGGGAGAATCAGCTGATTGACGAACTGAGGTTGCTTCAAGGCGAAGACGCCTTCAGCGGCAAAGAATTCGACCAAATCGAAAGCACTGAAAGCGGCGATTCCTCGGTTGAGGTGCTGGTAACCGAAACAAAAGAAGCCTCTGATAAGAGCGGCGGTGCTGCGAATGCACCTCCAATCGTGCGCCTAGTTAACCGTGTGCTTGCCGATGCGGCCCGTGTTGACGCAAGTGATATCCATATGCTGCCGACTAGCAGCAACTTGGAAATCAAGTTTCGAATAGACGGGATCATGCAGCCGCATCTGGTTATACCGAAGCGCCTGCAGTCGTATATCGTCTCGCGAATCAAGCTGCTGTCCAAGATGGATATTGCCGAGCGCAGAAGACCGCAGGACGGACGTTTTCGTATGCGCGTCGGCAAGAACGAAGTTCGCGATCTGCGTGTGTCTTCCGTCCCGACACCCTTCGGTGAAAAGCTGGTATTAAGGATTCTAAAACCTCAGCTTCAGGGAGTGGCGCTGGAAACCTCCGGTTTGCCGCCGGATACTTTGAAGCGTCTGAAACGGGCGCTAAAAGGCACCGACAGAATCATTCTTGTTGTAGGGCCTACCGGGTCGGGGAAATCGACAACTCTTTACTCAGCGCTTAATTCCGTTAACACCGGCAGCAATACAATAATCACTGTTGAGGACCCGATTGAGTACCGTCTTGAAGGTGCGACGCAGATCGAAGTTGACTCAAAAATCGGAATGACTTTCGCGTCAGGACTGCGCTCGATCCTTCGCCAAGACCCCGACGTAATACTGGTAGGCGAAATCCGCGACCTAGAGACTGCTGAAATAGCATTTCAAGCGGCGCAAACCGGCCATTTGGTTCTGTCGACCCTGCACACAAACGATGCAGCCTCCGCAGTGATCAGGCTCAGAGATATCGGTCTGGAGTCCTATATTATCGCGGGCTCACTGTCGGCGGTTCTGGCTCAACGCTTGGTCAGGAAGCTGTGCTCACACTGCAAGCGGCCGGCTAGAGCTGAAGAACTGAGAGAAGTAAACGAACGCTACGGGGTGGAATTCTCTGACTTGTCGGTTCCGGTCGGTTGTCCGGAATGCAACCGCACCGGCTTCAGCGGCCGCTTAGGAGTGTTTTCGCTTTTAGAAATCAGTGCTGAGATTCGCGATTTGATTCGCTCCGAGCAGGGCGAGAGCAAAATAGACGCTGCCGGACGGGCGTACGGGATGCGCACGCTCGGTCAAGCTGCGCTTGATATAGTGCTGAATCAAGTTACCTCAATTGAAGAAGCCGAGCGTGTGATCGGCGAAAGTTCAATACGCGAAGCGGCCGAGATGCGCGAAAAGGGCCCGTCAAGTGCTGCAGCTCCCCGAGAGGAAGCGCTTGAGGCTCCAAGCGCTGCGCAGCCTCAGTCATCACCGACTCAATCAACTAAGTCGGCGGCATCGATAGCCTCGCTAGCCGAAGCGATGAACACAGTTTCTTCAGGAGATTCCCAGGACGAGCGAATCATAATTGTTGATGACGATCGAGGCGTGCGCGCGGTGATGGCTGCTTCGCTCAGGAAGGCGGGTTTTGAAGTGACCGAAGCCTCTAACGGAGAGGAGGCGCTAAGCGTTCTCGGCAACAATACGTTTGATGCAATGGTCTGTGATCTGGACATGCCGAAGATGGACGGCAAGCAGCTGCTTGCGGCAATGAGGGCCGATCCGGAGCTGGCGAAGCTGCCGGTACTGATGCTTACCGGCTGGGACTCCGAGGAGAAGGAGCTCGACCTGATTAAGACCGGGGCTAACGATTTTGTCAGCAAGAGTTCATCACCGGCCTTGGTAATCGCTCGACTGCGGCGAATTCTCAACTAAGTAGCTGTAATTACTGTTCTTTGCAGCGTCCTCCTAATGCAACATCATGGGGCTAAGCCCTCATAACAAAGGTAGCGCAGGATGCTTACGCCCGTGGTGCGGCGATTTTCGATCTAAAGGTTGGTAGATGGCTGACAAGAAAAAGAATTCAGTAAACGCCGAAGACTTAGAAATTCTCGGTGAGGAAGGCAAACAATACGTCGAAATCGATGGAGTTAAGATTCGTCTGGCAAGGCCGATGGATCTGCCGTTTAAGTGGGTCGGCAACCGCAAGCTCGTCGATCAGATGAAGTCCTGCTGGTTCACTGCCGGCGCAGGCGATTTGCCGATGAGCCCGCGCCTTGTCGGCAAGCCGGGTACAGGTAAAACAGTTTTAGCTTACAGTGTCGGTAAGATGATGGAAGTGCCGGTATTCTTCTTCCAGGCGACTTCAGATACCAGACCGAATGATGTTCTTATCAATACCGTGATTATCGAAACGGGTGCGGAGACTTCCAGAGTAGAATATTTCGCTAGCACATTAATCTCAGCCATGATTTTAGGCGGTGTTTGCGTATTTGACGAAGGAAACAGGATGCAGGAAAAAGCCTGGGCTTCGCTGGCTCCGCTGCTCGACAGTCGTCGTTATATCGAATCAATTGAAGTCGGCTGTTTGATTAAAGCGCATCCGAATTTTCGCTTCGTCTCTACAATGAACGACGATGCTAGTTGTTTCGAACTTCCGGAATACATCAAATCGCGTCTTCAGCCGACAATCATGGTTGATAATCCGGATCGCAGTGAAGAGCGGCGAATTCTCGAGGCCAACCTGCCTCATACCGCTCCGATAATTTTAGATTACGTAGCAGATTTTCTTGAGTTAGCGCCCCGTGCAGATGAGCGCTACACCGTTCGTGAAGGTATTCACATCGCCAACTACGCCGGCAAACTAGTTAATTACGAGGCTGAGTGCGGGCGTGAAATGGACCCGGGCGACGCGGTGATAATCTCAGTTGAACAGATTTTGGGTGTCCGCCAAGCGCGCTATATCAAGCGCGTCCTTTGGGAAGAGCGAGCAGCATAAGGGCAGTACCGGAAGGATTCGGTGCTGTCGCTGTTCGTATTTTATTGAAAAGACAGCAGATTCTTCGTGTGTGCTGTGCTGTTGTGTCTGTGGTGAATCGGCTCAAATTCTTTATTTTTTGGCCCCAAATGACGAAATACGTAGTGGGAGTCCATGCTGGGCGTCTCCACGTAGGTTTTTGAGCAAATGGGAAATCACATTTTCTAATGGGGCGGCTTAAGTACAACACACCTTGTCGGTTTCGCGGTGGCGCGGAGCACCAAGGAGTTATCCTGCGCTTCGGTGCAGCGAGCTGCGTAGTTGGTTTGCTGATAATTGTGATGGCGATCGGAATGGTTGTTCCGGGTGAGCTATTCTCCCCCAGCGCAAGCGCGCACGCCAGCTACGCCAACAAAAAGCAGCTCTTTCGTTACAAAAGCCGGTTGGATGCTGAAGACATCATGCCGATGGTCCACAGGGCAAGCGAGACCTACGACGTTCCTAAAGCTTTAATCTGGGCGGTCATAAGAGCCGAGTCGAATTTTAATCCTAGAGCTAAATCGCACGTCGGAGCGATGGGTTTGATGCAGTTGATGCCGGTTACGGCTGAGGCAATGAATGTTGCCGACCCGTACGACCCGGAGCAGAATATCCTCGGCGGAACAAGATATCTAAGTGAGATGCTTCGCAGGTTCAAGGGCGATTGGAAGCTGGCGCTGGCCGCTTACAATGCCGGGCCTGCCAATGTGCGCAAATTCGGTGGGGTGCCGCCTTATAGGGAAACGCGGCAGTATGTGCGAAAAGTAATGAAATTCTACGAAGAGCATAGACGACAGCGTCCGGACCGATTGTTGTCCCAAATTTCATAGCTGCACTGCGCAGTTTAGCGTTATGTTCGTTTCGTAGGTTGTGAGGCACCATACATACTGAGGCAATCAATGTTTTTATATTTTATTTGGGGACTACTCCCGTTCGCTTATCTCCTGCTCTCGATTAAGTCCAGTTGGCGAAAGGCCAGAGGAAAACTATCGAAGAGCGAAAACCCGCTCGACCAGGTGTCTCAGTTTGTATTTACGCTGATAGCCTTCGTCGTTGCCGTAATGGTCAACGAGTATTTCCTGGACTCGATCATGGGACTGCTTGGGTCCTTCGGTTTTATGGTCGAAGATGTGGTCGTTAGCTGGCTTATTTATCCGGTGATTCTGCTTTGCGGGGCGCTGGTTAATGAGTTCGTTAAGCCGAAGAAAAAGGCGATTCGGACAATGCCCGGCTCGCGCTATGTCAGGCCTTAGCGGCAGGCAGCTTAAACAAGCGTTCTGCGTTCTCCGTTGTCTGCGCGGCTACTTCTTCTAAGGTAACTCTTTTAATTTCTGCCAGCTTAAGCGCAACTTGATAGACATGCATCGGCTCGCTGGGTTTGCCGCGAAAGGGCTCGGGGGCCATATACGGCATGTCGGTTTCCACCATGATCTGGTCGAGCGGAATTAGCTTAGCTGTCTCGCGAAGCTCTTCTGCCTTCTTAAAAGTAAGATTGCCGGTAAAGGATACGAGGAAGTTAAGCTCGCGAAGGACTTTGGCGTCCTCAGCCGTTCCGGCGTAGCAGTGAAACACTCCACCGACCTCTTCTGCTTCGCATTCCTTCAGAACGGACACCGTCTGTTCCATCGCGTCGCGGCAATGAATGATCAGGGGTTTGCCTACGCGCTTAGCGAGAGCAATTTGGCTGCGAAACAATTCTTCCTGAGCGTCGAAGGGCGACCAATCGCGGTAGAAATCCAGTCCGGTTTCTCCTACGGCGACCACTCGCGGATGCCGCGCAGCTTCTTCGACTTGGTCGGCAGAAGTAAATGAATCCGCGTCATGCGGGTGGATGCCGGCGGAAGCCCAAACAAAGTCGTGCATTTCAGCCAGTTCGATCGCTTCGGCGACGGACTGGAGCCCGTTGCTCGCGCCGATACAGATCATGCGATTGACACCGCACTTTCGGGCATTGGCGAATATCGCCGGAAGATCTTCGGCGTCAGCGTGGTTGAGGTGGCAGTGAGTTTCGATTAACTCGGGAGTATTCAACTGATCCTGGTTCCTGGTGTCACGGCATCGCCGGGGAATAGCAGATTAAGTCCACCGGAGGGATCGTTTGCCGCCAGCAGCATGCCGTTGCTTTCGTGGCCCATCATTTTGCGCGGCTTGAGATTTGCGACCACGACGATCTTGCGGCCGACAAGCTCTTCCGGGCTGTAGTGCTTTTTGATTCCAGCGAGAATTTGGCGTGGACCACTTTCTTCGCCGACATCGACTTTTAGTTTCAGCAGCTTCTCAGAGCCTTCGAGATCTTCCGCCTCGACTATTTGAGCCGCTTTCATTTCGACCTTCACGAAATCATCGAAGGTAATAAAACTCTGCTGTTCTTCAGGTTTCTCAGGCTGTGCTGCTTGGGGCTGCGTTGCAGTATCCATGTTCTGTAGTCCTTATGAAATTTGCGTCGGGAGGTTACCGCAGCTTAAGCGCAGCTGCAAACTCACTGCCCTTAGCTGCAGTAAGCTTGGATCATAGCCGCGGACAGCTGTAGCTCAGCCTGAGCGCTGCGGGTATCGATCAAGCGTTCAGCTTCCAAGAAGCGAATCAAGGCATTCGCCTTTGCCTCGGATGGGCCGGCGAGCAGTCGATTGCGGACTTCCTGCCGCGCTACTGTCCTAGCGAGTGGAAGCTGCTCCTTGCTGCCGAAAAGTGATTGGCAGGTCCTGACTACAGTCGATGCGGCAGGTTTCTCCGAGTTGAGCGCCCGGAGCTGTTTGCGCAGCGATTTGATCTGCTGCGTGAGGTTCTTAATGTGTTCGGCTAGTTCGTCGCTGTCCTCAGGCTCCGATGTTGCGCGGTCGATGTGTGCGCTGAGCTGCAGCGCGGACAAGCTTCCATCGCACAATGGCGTCAGTTCGCGCAGCAGGGCCGCAGGCAAGCCGCATTGTTTCAGGAGTGCGGACAAAATCTGATTTATTTCTTCCGTGCTAAGCGAGCCGAAGTGCACCTGCTGGCAGCGCGATACCACTGTAGGCGGCAGGCGATGCGGAGCGTGTGTAACCAAAATAATATGGGTTTCGGGCGGCGGCTCCTCAAGGGTCTTAAGTAAAGCATTTGCTGATGCGAGAGACATGCGATGTGCATCGTCAATAACGGCAGCGCGCTTTGCGCCGTAGTAAGGCTTAAGCATCAAGTCGTCACAGAGTGAACGCAGGCTTTCGACTGAAATGTCTCGAGCATCCGCTGCTTTGGCAACGAAGTGAAAGTCGGGAAATGAATTGCTCCAAACCTGAGACATTGCGGCTGAGCGTGGTATCGGTGCTGCTTCCGCGCCCGGGCTCGGAGACAGCAGTTCTGCACAAAAAGATATCGCGGCCAGCCGCTTGCCAATCGATTCTGGCCCGCTAAACAGCAGCGCGTGCGGTGAGTGATTCGAGGCGCTCATTCGCTCAAGCAGCTGCATTTGGCTCTTGTGCCCGACAAGCGGACTGTCCTGCGAAAAACTGCTCATCTAAGAAGAAACCGCTTTGATTGCCGAGATAGCTTCGGATAGCACCGAGTCGGGATCGTTCGCGGCGTCGATAATTGTAAAGCGCTGCGGGTCCTCTTCAGCGAGCTTTAAAAATCCATCGCGAATACGGGTGTGGAATTCAAGTGACTGCTGCTCGAAACGATCTATTTCTCCCTGCTGTTCGAGCCGGCTGACGTTGAAGCTCAAGGTAGATTTTTCCGCACGTGTTTGTACTCGTCCAAGAGCTTCCGCGGGGTCGAGGTCGAGCAGCAGCACCATGTCCGGCATTAAACCACCGGTTACAAAATTGGAAATGCTGCTTAGGATCTCCATGTCTAATCCGCGGCCATAACCTTGATAAGCAAGCGTCGAGTGCACGTAGCGGTCGCATAAAACCACTGCGCCGCGCTCAAGCGCAGGTCGAATTACTTCTTCGACGTGCTGAGCTCTGTCCGCGCAAAACAGCATTAGTTCGGCGTGGCTTGAGAGATTTTTGGTCTCAGGGCTAAGCAGAATGTTTCTCAGCGAGCGGCCCAAATCAGTAGCGCCGGGCTCGCGAGTAATGATCACTTCCCGATCGCTGCTTCTAACAAAGTCAGCCAGCTTAGAGCGCAGAGTGGATTTCCCCGAGCCCTCGATACCTTCAATCGTAATAAATCCGGGCATGTGAACTAATTAATAAAGAGCTTAATGCCGTAGAGCAGCTGCTCGCGCGTATAGGGCTTTGGAATATAGTAATCAGCACCATGCTGATATCCGGTGATCATGTCGTCTCCGGTGCCTTTGGCTGTAAGCATGATAACGGGAATGTTCTGGGTCTCAGGGCGCTGTTTCAGATGAACCAGGACATCGTAGCCGTTCATCTCGGGCATCATGATATCGAGCAGAATCAGCGCAGGAGTGCTTGTCTTTAAGCGCTCAACTGCCTCTTTGCCGTTCGCGCAGGCTTCAACACTAAAGCCCTGATGTTCGAGAATCATTTGCGCCATCTGTCTGGCATCGTCGTCGTCCTCGACGATCATTATGCTTCGATCGCTGCCCATACCCCTTTCTATCCCCAAATCTCGATTGATGCTGCCAGGATATTACTATTCTACCACAGCGCCAGCCATGGCGTTTCTCACCTTAGTATCTTTCGCGGCATTTTAGAACACTTGGCTTTAGCTGCTGAGTGCAGCGAGGAGGATCTGCGAAACAAGCTGATATTATTAGTAGTTTTGCCTTATTCGCCCTACTTCTGTGGCAAATATCCACAGCTCGGGCCGAAGCCGCGGCGCACAGCCTGCTCCGGGTGCGCTGTACGAGCGCTGATTGAGCATTGCCCGTTTCGGCGACTCAATGCGCAACCGGGTCTGCGCCGTGCAGCCAATTTCACCAAGGTATTGCCCGATTTCAATTCGTTCTCGCCTGCTGTGAATTAGAACTCTTGAGCCCGCTGCGATTTCGAGATTAGCAACTTCTATTCTCGCGCCCGCAATGATCTCGACCGAAGCAGCGCTCGCCGAAGAGTCTATGCGCAGCGACTCTACTGAAATGCTTCCGAGAGCAGTGACTATTAGAGCGGGCTGAGTAGAGTGAATTTCCAGCTCGCCTGCGATAAGCGAGCCGAGGAAGACCTGTGAGGTGTCGACTGAGACTGCCGAGCGTGTGCAAACCTTGGATGTAAGTTTCGAGCCGCGCCGGTCCTCAGGGCAATTGATTGTTTCAGCATCCGCTGTGCGCAGCAATATGCTCCAGTCCGGCTGTGCAGCGCCGGGCGCGGGAACGGCAAGAAGGCGCGACTTTGGGTTGAAATCCACTGATGATGATTTCGGCATGAGTGCAGCGAGCGACTTGCCGTTGTGAAGCGGTGTCAGCACACCGCGAATGCTGCCGGGTGTTTTACTGATAGTCTGAATTCTTCGGGCGAAGTTTGACTCGGATATTAGCTGCTGCTTAGCCGCCGTTAGCTCCGAGCGGCCGGCTAGTACTTGGAACTGAAGCAGATGCCAGAGTGTGTGCGAGAGCAGAGCCAGCAGCAGGCCCAGCACCATTACAGCTATCAAGGCTGATCCGCGCATGTCGTATATTGTTTTAGAGCAACACATCGACGCAGAACGGAAATGCCGCCTCGGGAGTAGCTTGGTGCTTCAGCCTTACAGCAACGCTCCGGCTTTGGTCGGGACTTGAAATTTCAATCGTGCTCTCGGTCGGAGTGATACGCAGCCGCTTTACGCTGCGCGCCAGCGGCTGGCTGCTGAGACTTATGTGTGAGTAGCTGCGGGCCGTGCCGCTTGGGTCGACATAAATCGTCTTGATGTCTTCTATCGGCAGGTAGAGTGGAGTGCTAGTCGAAGACCGAGCCGCGACGATCTGCAGTGCTTCTTCAAGCGCGGGCAGCGGCTGCGGCCGAGTATCTTCGGAGCAATTGAAGCTGCCGGGTGCGCGCACGATTCGTGCTCCATCAAGGCTGAGTGCTAGCAGAGCTTCGTAGCTTCTCGGTGCGGCGCAGTAGCTAGAAGATGCAGCTTCGGTTCTAACTGCGGCGGCAGTTAATGAGTCTGTGCCTGGAAGGGAATCTAGGTTCACTGCGGCCCGCTTGAGAACTCTCGCTAAGGGCAGACACCACAGTGCCTCCTGCTGCCCGAAACCCTGTTCCAGCGCCGAAGCTACGCGCAGGGCATCTGTTTGCATTGCAAGTCGGCTGGATTTGCTGAAAGCGTAGCGCAGGGCTGCGCTGATAGCCGGCGTGGAGAGGGCCAACACAAGTCCCAGCAGTGATACTGAGACCAGAACGTCAAGTAGGCTGCTGCCGCGAATATTTCGCAGAGTCTCGGTATTCACGGAACCCAAAGCTCTATTTCGGATACGGACTCTAGAGAGGACGGAACCTCCGAAGAATACGTAGCAGAGCATTTTCGCAGGTGAGGGCTAGCGGCATCGGCGCCTTGGCAGTGAAGCTCAAAGTATTTGGCGGAGTAAGAGAATGCTTCGGTCCTATCCGCTGCAATTTCGCGCAATCTGCTGGTCGCGGCTTTGATCTCGCTGCTAATTGCCTGCTGCTCAGCCAGGCGGCGGCTTACCGCCTGGTCCGCATACAGCGATGACCAAAAGGCAGCGAGCAGTACGCACAGTATCGCCAGCGACGCTAAGGCTTCCAAGGTCGAGATCGCGCGGCTGCTGCTTAGTTGCATTCAGACCTCCGAAGCCCCAGAACTGACTGAATAAGGCTGCATGTCGCGCCACTGCTGCTTTCAAGCGTAAGCCTGCCGGCAGATGCAGCACCTTCGGCGTAGAAGCAGATCGTCTCTGCTCCAAACGGAGTCTCGCCGAAAGCAAGCTGAGAGATGCGCACTGCCTCGCTGAGCTCAAGCGGGCGAAGGAAGCCGTTTGCGTGCAGGGGAGTTAGGGTGCGCTCTCCCGAGCGCTGCAGGGCAATTGTCTGGTCGAGAGCGCTGCGTACTCGCTCGACCGAAGCGAAATAGGCATCCAGCCGCTGAAGCTCAGCGCGCAGCGCTCGGTATGCGAGAAGGCGGCGTGAGCTGATTACCGCTCCATGAATTAAGATAGACACGATGCTAACTGCGACCAGCATGCCGATAAGGGTGTTGCCTGAATTCTCATGCTTCATAAAAACTCACGGAAAATTATCCGCGTAGTCCTCGACCGCTTGTGGCTTAAGTTGTGTGGCGCAGCGCCATGCTTAAGCTGCGTTTTTGATGGTCGGCATGATGTTATTGATAAGTGCCACGAGATAGCGAAAAATTCGCCGCGCTTCAAAGGGCATCGAGTCATCGTGACCACAATCGGCATAAAGCGCGACAGGTGTTGTGTGCTCTACGTTGAGCGGAGAGACTGCAAAGGAAGTGATGCCGAACGGCGCAACGGTTTCTTCTACATTGCCGGCATTGAATGACTTAACTTGCGTCCGGCATCCGGCTACGGGTGATAAGGGATCCTTGAAGGAAATCGTGCTGCCGGTCTCAAGACCTTCTCCGACTGAAGCAAGAATGACCGCTTTGCGCCGGTCTTCGCTAAGCTCAAGCACTGCCGCTCGTGCAAACGGGCCGCGGTAAATGAGCCGCTGCATTACGTCCTCCAGCACTCTGAAAGGATCTTCTTCGCCGGTAAACAGTTCCGAGAATTCGTCGATCACCCATTGTGCCTGTCGGCTGTACTTGAAGTCTTCGGGTGGATTCTCTAGGTCAAAATCTTCAATTCTTTCAAATTCAGGCTCGGGAAGGTTGGCAAACATAAAAGCTGTGATGGAGCCGGGCGAGATGTCGTCGGCAGAAATTGCTTCCACGAGTCCGCTTGTGGTTTCCTCTTCAACCGATGCGTCTACTTCGTCGGGCTGTTCAGTCGTCTCTGCTTCGCCTTCGTTAGACGGAATTTCGATTGCCGAGTCCTCGGCCTGGTCTTTTTCCTCCGCGCTTTCTTTCTCGTCTTCGCTAAACGCGGGAACTTCCGTGAATGAAGACAGATACTCTTCGCAGCGCTCATAAACATTTTCATACTGCGCGTCTTTTAACTGCAGCAGGCGCACCGAAGACTTCGCGGAGAGCCGTTGACCGGGCGCATATCTGTCCCATTTTTCCCCGTCCCAGGCCTCAACGAGCTCCACCGCGGATTGCACCAAGTATCGCAGAGGCTGGCGCCAAGGGGTTTTGCAGGTCATATCGCGATCGAGGGCGAACGCGAGGACTTCAGGAAATCCGTTTCGCCGCAGATACGCCATTTGTTGAAACCGAATGTCGAAGTTGTAGTGATTAGAGAGGCGGTAAGCCAGCGAACTGCGGTTGAGTTCGTTGCTCAGGGATACATATTCGTATCCAAAATAGAAACAGGCCATCATATGGCCAAGCACTGCCATCAGCGCCGTGGTCTGAGCTTCTGAGGCTAAGTCCTTGCGCGTCGCATTGGCCAATACCCGTCCGATAATCGAAATTCGCTGCGCTTGGAAGCGCAAAGTTTCGAAATTACGATAAACATCTCGATCTTCAATCGGGCTTCTCTCGGCGACTCGATCGATAATGTCGATTACCTGCTGCGAACCAAGGTGAACGACAGCGGTCTGTGCTGTTGTTATCGGGGGGCGATCCTGAATGAAATGGATAGAGTTCGCTACGCGCAGCAGTTCAAGAATTAAAACGGGGTCTTGGGATATGCAGGTCGCAATGTCGCTGACTCTTACATTGCGGTCACCGGCGAGTCTGCGAGCTTCGCGCAGGATATACGTTGCCGCCGGCATTTCCATTGCCTGCGGTCCGCCGGACCTGTGCTCCTCGTCGCTTGAAGACTGATCGTCTTCGGAATCCAGCGTCTCTTCTTCCAATACCTCTCCAGGCGCGCCGTCTTCCGCGTGCTGATCATTGTCGCTCATCCGTCACCAGAGATAGACAAACTTAGACTATAAAACCACTGCGCGGTACTCCAAGCGGCCTTTGCTTCCTGGCACCGGAAGCGGGCACTAAGGCAGACGCCGGAATCACGCACCCCTACTATATAGGTGTCGACAAGGGGGTGGGCCAGCTTAAGTTATCGAAGTCGTAGGCGAAATCGCTAACGATCTGTAAATAGTTTGTATTTACAGCTACTTACGGGGTGGCGTCTCGGCCAAAAAGGACGCTGTAGCTGCCTTGGCTGTCACTTTTGCGGCTAAGAGTTTATATTCTCGCGCGTCCGGGACCGCGCAGTGCGGCCCAAAGATTTCAAATTGTCGGATTAAGCGAGGGGTTTCTGATGGATTATCGGATCGAACGTGACTCAATGGGCGAGATGAAAGTGCCTGCCAGTGCACTGTATGGTGCTCAAACTCAGCGCGCGGTTGAAAACTTTCCAATAAGCAGTCTTCGCTTCGGCAGGCCGATGATTCGTGCTCTTGGAATAATCAAGCATAGCGCCGCGGTTGTTAATTCCGAGCTTGGTCTGCTTGATAAAGAGCGCGCCGAGCTTATCAAGCGTGCGGCAAAAGAAGTCGAGAAGGGCGACCTCGATCAGCACTTTGTGGTCGACATCTTTCAAACTGGCTCCGGAACATCTTCAAACATGAATACCAACGAGGTGATCGCCAACAGGGCGATGCAGCTCTGCGAGACTGAATTGAAAGTTCATCCAAACGACCACGTCAACATGAGCCAATCCTCAAACGACGTGATTCCGACCGCGATTCATATTGCTGCGGCGCTGCAAATTAACGACGAGTTAATTCCTGCGCTTAAGACACTTGAAGCCTCGCTCGGTGCAAAAGCAGCCGCTTTTAAGTCAGTCGTTAAGACAGGCCGCACGCATTTGCAGGATGCTACGCCAATCACACTTGGCCAGGAATTTAGCGGTTATTACGCGCAAATTCAGTTCGGCATAGAAAGATTGTCGGACAGCATGAAGCGCGTGTTTGAACTGGCACAAGGCGGCACTGCGGTGGGGACGGGGCTGAATACACATCCGGAATTCGCCCAAAGGGTTGCAGCGAAAATTGCGGAGTCAACCAAACTGCCGTTTGTTGAGGCAAGAAATCATTTCGAAGCTCAGGGAGCAAAGGACGCTCTGGTCGAACTTAGCGGTCAGCTTAGGACTGTTGCAGTAAGTATGTCCAAGATAGCCAACGATATTCGCTGGCTTGGCTGCGGCCCGCGCTGTGGACTGGGAGAGATTTCTCTGCCTGAGGTTCAGCCGGGATCTTCGATAATGCCGGGAAAGGTTAATCCGGTTATCTCCGAGTCCGTGCTGATGGCCTGCGCACACGTAATCGGCAATGACACGACGGTTTCACTCGGCGGTTTAACGGGCGGAGTTTTTGAGCTCAACGTGATGATGCCTGTTATGGCGCACAACGTGCTTGAGTCTGTTTCGCTGCTGGCAGCTTGCGCGACGAATTTTGCTTCTCGCTGCGTAGACGGGATCGAAGCCAATACTGAACGCCTGCATCAGCTTGCCGAGGCAAGCATTGCGACCTGCACAGCGCTGGCGCCGATCATCGGCTACGATACGGCAGCGGATATTGCGAAGGAGGCTTTCAAGACCGGGGAGTCTGTGCGCGCAGTCACGCTGCGCCGCAATGTGATGAGCGAGGAAGATCTCGATAAGGCATTGGATCTAATCGCAATGACTAAGCCTGGGGTATAGCTGCCCGAGTGTGTTAACCTCTGTCTTGTTGGTATTTAGATCCCTGGACAAGGCAGTATGGAAGCAATTTACCTCACAGCCGCTGCCGCGGCGCTGCTCGGACTGATCGTCGGCTATTTGCTCGGTAAGCTCAAGGCCGCTAATGCGGCAGTCCTCGAAGAACGGCTGCATCAGCGCGAGATTCAACTCGCCGAGTTCCGTGCGAACTCCGACGAAAAAGAACGTGAACTGGCGGCTTTGCGTGAACACTTGAGCACTCTTCGTTCCGAGCGCACTGAACTTGAGACCC
>JAUIIP010000246.1 GCA_030431555.1 bacterium | reverse complement strand
CAACGCTTCTTTACTGGATGAAGGGACAGCGGCGGCTGAAGCTATGACGCTTTGCGCAGCGGTTGCGAAAGGTGATCGAAGTAAGTTTTTCGTCTCGCAGGACTGCCATCCACAAAGCATCGAGGTTGTTGAAACTCGCGCGTCCGCGCTCGATATCGAGGTTGTGGTCGGAAGTGTGGACGACGCTAAAGTCGATGAATCGTATTTTGGTGTTTTGCTTCAGTATCCGTGCAGCGACGGCGGTGTGGTTAATTATGAAGATTTCATTAAGCGAGCTAAGAAATGCGGTGCGCTGGCCGTTGTTGCGGCAGATTTGCTTAGCTTGACTATCCTGCGCCCTCCTGGGGAGTTCGGAGCCGACGTCGTGATCGGCAGCTCTCAGCGCTTCGGAGTGCCGCTTGGTTTCGGCGGCCCGCATGCTGCGTTCTTTGCGACGCTCGACGCACATAAACGGCATATCCCGGGAAGGCTCATTGGTGTGTCCAAAGACTCTTCGGGTAAATCGGCATTTCGCTTGGCGCTGCAAACTCGTGAGCAGCACATTAAGCGCGATCGAGCGACGAGTAATATCTGTACTGCGCAAGTACTGCTTGCAGTTATTGCGTCGATGTACGCCGTTTATCACGGCCCGAAGCGCTTAAGGCGCATCGCCGTTCGTGTTCACGCGTACGCCCGCCTGCTCGCATCTGGTCTTGAACGGCTCGGGTACAAGCTTTGTCATCAGGCCTACTTCGACACTGTTTGCGTCGAAGCAAGTGAAACCCAGCGGCGCGAAATAGCCGATCGTTCTCGCATGCGCGGGGTGAATTTCCGCTATTTCGATGACGGCAGGATCAGCATTTCGCTCGACGAATTGAGCACCAGTGAAGAAGTTAGAACCATTCTGGAGATCTTTTCGGGTAATAGTATCTCCTCTGACATTCTTTCCGAGCCGCAGGACTCAGATCCGCTTACAGCGGATGCATTTGCCAGAAAATCTGACTACCTGACTCACCCGGTTTTTAACTCCTATCATTCTGAGACGGAGCTTTTACGCTACCTGTATCGTCTGATGTCTAAGGATATAGCGCTTACGCATTCGATGATTCCGCTCGGCTCCTGCACAATGAAGCTAAACGCAACTGCGGAGATGATTCCGGTAACTTGGCCGGAGTTCGGCAATATGCATCCGTTTGCGCCAAGAGACCAAGCTTCGGGCTACATGGAACTCATTTCTGAGCTTGAGCGTTTGTTGTGTGAAATTACCGGCTTCTCTGCGGTGTCGCTGCAGCCGAATTCAGGCGCTCAAGGCGAATACGCCGGACTTCTCGCGATTCGCGGCTATCATCACAGCCGCGGCGACAAGCGGCGAAAGATCTGTTTGATACCGGAATCTGCTCATGGAACCAATCCGGCCAGTGCAGTGATGGCGGGTATGCAGGTGGTGAAGGTTGGCTGCGACGAGTCGGGTAATATCGATGTGGCTGACCTTAAGGAAAAGGCCGAGAAGCACAAGAGCGAGTTAGCGGCTTTAATGGTCACTTATCCCTCGACGCACGGTGTTTTCGAAGAATCAATTAAAGAAATCTGTGATGTGGTCCACGGGTGCGGCGGACAGGTCTACATGGACGGCGCCAACCTCAACGCTCAAGTTGGCCTGTGCCGTCCCGGAGAGTTCGGCGCAGATGTCGCGCATCTAAACTTGCACAAGACCTTTTGCATCCCTCACGGCGGCGGAGGCCCCGGCGTCGGACCAATCGGGGTGCTGGAACATTTAAAACCCTTTCTTCCGGGCAGCCGCTATGCATGCGTGGGAGAATCCAGCTCGCCAGGCGCAGTTGCTGCGGCCCCTTGGGGTTCAGCCGGCATTCTGCCGATTTCCTATACCTATCTGAAGATGATGGGCAGCAGGGGCATCAAGCGTGCGACGGAAGTTGCGATTCTCAATGCCAACTACATAGCAAAGCGACTCGAGGGACACTTTGATGTGCTTTACAAAGGTGCTCAAGGTTTTGTCGCACACGAGTGCATCTTGGATTTACGAAAATTTAAGCGCAGCGTAGGTATCGAAGTCGGCGATGTTGCCAAGCGCCTAATGGACTATGGTTTTCATGCTCCTACGGTATCCTGGCCGGTAGTTGAGACTCTGATGGTCGAACCGACTGAAAGTGAATCTCAGCAGGAGCTCGATCGATTTTGCGATGCGATGATCGCGATTCGCGCTGAAATTGCAGCCATAGAGCGCGGCGAAATGAAGGCCGACGAGAGCCCGCTGCGGTTTGCGCCTCATACAGCAGAAGTCTTACTTAGCGCAGATTGGGATAGGGCGTATAGCCGTGAACAGGCAGCCTACCCGGCTGCTTGGCTGCGCGAAGACAAATACTGGCCGCCGGTTGGAAGAATCGATGCCGCGTTCGGTGATCGCAATTTGTTCTGTTCCTGCGTTCCGATGTAAGGCTTTTTTCTCTAGAACGATTATTCGTTTCGAATCTTAGCGCTTCTCTGCCCGTTAAAATGATCTCCAGCGTGTGAGATCAATTGGTTTGGCGTGCCTTATACGGCATAGCTCCAGACTATTGCTCCATAATTTATTCATAAAGGTGTTGTTCGCTCTTTGTTGCCTGGGGTTCGTCTTGTCCCCGCTAATTCGTATTGGGAAGAATGCTCTGCAGTTAGCCGCAGGGAGAGATATTTCTGCCTGTGGCTTGCTGCCAGAAACGTAAAGGATTTTTACGGTTCTGTTGTGGAAGGTCGCCGCTGGGTCCCGCGCAGTGGACATGTACGTCACAGGTGCAAAATGCTTATTTTTATGCACCTATAACCCTTATTCAGGGAGATCGTCATGAAAGAGCTGCTGATTCGCATGCTCGAGGCCGTCGTGCGAGGCCTTCGCAGTCGCACAAACACCTCCGCGGATGCGGCGGCTGGGGCAGAGGAGGCTTCGCCCGTTCTCGTCCCGGTCGAAGGTGCCCGAGTCATCGCCGCCCCCGAACGTCACCACACGCGCACTCAGATGGGTCACACCATCGAGCAGTGCGTCGCCGCCGGACATGCCGCCGTGAATCATTTCAGCCCCGTGCTGGAGGACTACGGCGACCTGGACTCGACGGCAGGGGTGATCATCCGGGTGGTTGACTTCTCAGGCTCCACCATCGGCACCATCGGCAATGCGCTGGCTCCCGCTCTCGAAGCGAGCCGGCGCGAACTGCTCGAGCGCGGTCTCGACGGGTACTTGTGGGATCTCGGCTTCAACCGACGCGTCTTCGCGCTGGACGATGCCAACCCGCTGCGCTCGTTGCGGACTGCTCGTGTGATCCGTCCGAGTGACTTCACTCGTGGCGGATTCGTCGAGAGCGGGACCAACCTGTCGATGGGCCTTACCGTGGCAATCGCCATCGGCATCGCCCATCGAGAGAGTGGTCACGAGGGCAAGATCACGACCATGGGGTGGACGGACGGTTGGGACATTTCCGGTTCCGCCGATCGCCGCCGCTGTCGTGAAGCTCTCGAGCTCGCTCGCCGCCGTGGAGTCAAGGTCGAGGTGCACGGCTTCTGTCCGAAGCACCACTGGTCTGACTACCAGGCATGGAAGAGCGACGTCGGTCTGCTCGACGAGGAGGACTGCCTGCAGGTTCTCGATCCGCACGCTGCGGTCGAGGACGTTGTGGAGCGGTCTGTGACCGGCATTGGCGAGTCGATGACCCACACGGTCATGCGAATCGTCAGGCCGAGAGACTCCGACTCGGACACGCCGGCTGCTCTCGCCTAGCACGAGGTCGCCGAGGCATGGGTCGCGGGTTGACGAGCGCAAGCTCTGATACCCGCGGCCCCGCTGCCCAAGTATGGACTGCCTTCCACTTTGCCCGTTGTTATGTTGCAGGGAAAACGTTTCTGGTGGCAGCCAGCTTTTTAGAGCAGAGCAGTTCCAAGCAGTATCCAGCGCTGCTGTCTAACACCGTCCGGCGAACGCCGAACCCAAGTCTTCGCCTCAAAAAGAAAATGAATGTTTCCGTCTTCGGCCGCTGCTCCGGGCGGAGGATTGTGATCCCAGGCTCCAGCTTTGGCGGCGCCGTTGAGCACTCCGTCAAAAGCCTTACTGCCTGAAGAGTCTATCAGCTCCGTTGATATCAGTTCGCCCTTGCTGTTTAGCGTCGCTCGTACCATCACCGAGCCCCGCGTGCGCATTATTTCTCCCGCCGGGAGTGATTCCCAGCTGCGTTGGCGAAATTCGCCGAAGACCTTATACGCAACCCGGCGTACAAAAACAGCAAATTTAAACGCCTTCGCGTTAAGCATGGTGATGTCGCCGTCAGGTATCTCGGGCAAATGATCGGGAACGCCGTCGGGGCCAAGGAAGGCTCCTTGTGAGCTGAACTTTCTAAAAGGCCGGGCCGACTCAGTTGTTTGAGAACTACGCAGCTCCTCAATTTGCTCATTTATCGTCTTAGTGTCGGAGCTTGGACTGGGGATAGGAACAGTGCCCACCGTACTTAGAACGCGCTTGTCGCTAAGCTTTAACGAAGGCCGCTTTGGCAGCTCTGCTTTGGCAGTCTGCTGCGGCTTCGGTTGTGCTTTCTGCGCTTTATTCGATGTGCTCGGTTCAGGCTTTGTCGCTTGCTTGACGGGGCTTTTCTCGGGAGGACGCTCGCTAATCGCTTCGGTCTGAGGACTGGCGACTTGCTTCGACGGGAGCCCCCTGCGCACGGTTTCCTTCTCGACTACGGTATTCCTATCGCTCAGACGAGGGGTCTGGGGAGAAACGCTTGATTCCGGCGCATGACTGGGAGAAACAATCTGGCGTTTCTTACTCGGCGTGGGTTGAATTAAGTTTACTGTTAGAAGGCGCTCTTCGGGTGCGGGCCGGTCGAGCTGAAAACTCAATACAAAGACGTGAAGAGCCAGAGACACCAAGAGCGCCAATACAATAGTTCGGGTTTGTGCCCTCTGCTGGGCCTCATCTCCCGTCATACTTAAAAGTGCTGCTGCCATCTCACATTTGTTGAGGATTCTTGTCCCTGTTTATCAATAGTCGTTTCTGCTATATTACACGAGGCCTGCCGCCACCGCGAGGCGGCTGTCGAAACCTATAGCGGAGTCTACAATTTTCTCGCAGGAGGGGAGTGTGTTTGGATTAGGACCCTGGGAACTCGTAATAATTCTGGTTATCGTTCTGATAGTCTTTGGTGTCGGACGGCTCCCGGAACTTGGCACCGGTCTCGGCGAGGGGATCAAGAATTTTAAAAAGTCGTACCGCGACTCTAAAACGATTGATGTCACCCCCGACGAAGAGTCGGATGCCGAATCTAGTGATTCTGAGAAGAAGCAGTAGGCTCATCTTAGCCGTTGGCGGCTTGTGGGCTATTATCGAGTTCGTTTGCTTCGGCTGGTTCCTCCGATTGTCGAAGAGACTTGTCGCCGTTCGGAGCTCTTCTGCGAAGCTGCTCCAGCCTTGTTGCGTTCGCGATTAGTATCGAACGCTGCCGCGCTGCTCGAACAAACTCTTCGGGCAGCTTGTACCCGTTTTGATAGTTGCGGCTCATTGTGTTCGACAAACGCTGGTTTAACCAGCTTACGCACACCGC
>JAUIIP010000245.1 GCA_030431555.1 bacterium | reverse complement strand
CGCCTGATAGTTCGAGAATCATTTCCGGCAGCAACGACGGAGCGATTAGATTATGGGATGCCGACCGGGAACAATGGCTGCACACGTATCGAGAGCACCGGACCGGAGTGAGTGCGGTACGCTTTCTTAACGGGAAAACCGAGGTTCTTTCAGGTGCGATTAGCGGACTGGTTCGTTTGTTGAATCTCGAAGAGGGGCGCAATGAACTTGTGTTCACAGGGCATCGGGGGGCCGTCGTTGCCTTAGACGTCGGGCCGCAGGGCCGCTTGTATACGGCTTCAGTAGATTCGTCGGTGAAAGTCTGGGATTTGAAAAGCGCGGAAGAGCTGGACTCAATCGATCTACGAGGGGTTACCGATTTACCACAGGCGCTGACTATCGTCGGAGATAGTTTGTATTTAGGTACTCTGCGCGGGGTGCTGCTTGAGTTTAAGCTTAAGAGCCCAGGCAAAAAGTCTCAGGCGAAATAAAGAAGCGCTGAGTGTGAACTTCAGCGCTTCTTTTAAGTCGACTTTCCTACATTCCAGTAGCGGCAATTTGTGTAGTGAAGAGCAATGGCCCTAGCACGGCACTAACCACAAGGCCGATTATTATTGCGGTGCCGACCATGGCGAGCGTGAAGGTCAATCGCTTCTGCTCGGGAACGCCAGTTACCGGAACAATTCCGGTGTAGAGAATGTACAGTCCGTAAAGACTTATCAGTCCCGCGATGAAAGAAAAAAGCGACAAGGGGAGCAAGCCTACAACCGGAGCTACAAGTAAACCGGGTGTAGCGGAATATGCCAGCAGCCTAACGCCGTCTGCTCGTGAGCAGGAAGAGGAACCGAACTTAGGCGCCAAAGCTTCTACAACCATTGCCATCACATAGAGCATTGCAAGGCTTAGGCCCCAGGTGATAACTGCGGCGACGAGGGCACCAAAAAAATTCACACTCATTACTTCGAGAAATCCGCAAATCGCCGAGACGGCTGCAATGTGCATGAAGTAACCGCGAAAAATATCACTTACGCTTTCGTTAGCCTGCTTTATCTGCGGCCAAGTTCCGGCGGGGTCACTGATGATTTGCTTTGCTCTTGCGAGGATAAACGAAAGGTTAAATTCAGGTTTTGCTGAGTCTGCCATCACAAAATTCTGTTCCGCGCTGGGGCCAGGCTTAGGCCCTGCGCCCTCAGCTGTGATCTTCTCTGCTCGATTGTCCATAGAAACTTCCTCCGGGTTGTTCAGCCGGCATTGTAATGCCTAGAGGTCAGAAATTCTAGCTTAGCTGGAAATGTAGGTGTGTACCCTTATTTCTTCCCGGACGACAGGAGCATCAAGCAGGCGAGGGTCTTGGCGTCCTGTATCTGACCCGAAGTCACCGCGGCTTGTATTTCCTCCGCAGAAAGCTCATGCGGCACGAGCAGCTCGTCCTCGTCGAGCGGCAGGCTGCTGGGGCTTAGAACTTCCGCCAAAAAGCAATGCTGGATTTCGTCGCAAAATCCAGGGGCGGGATACAGAGTCCCGAGTTTGGTCCACACGGCTGCCGATAGCTTAACTTCTTCTTGAATTTCACGCCGCGCACAGTGCTCCGGCAATTCTCCGTGCTCCAGAGTGCCCGCGGGCAGCTCCAGAATTTCTCTACCTATAGAGTGTCTGTATTGCCTAGTGAAAACTATCGAGCCGGATTCTGTGCGCGGCACAATGACTACAGCACCGGGGTGCCTCACAGTAATGTGAGTGCGCACTTTGCCGCTGGGCAAGAAAACTTCCTGCTCCTCGACGGTAAGAACACCGCCTCGGTAAGTAACGTTAGTATTGAGGTTTTTCAGTCGCATCTTAAGCTTACTTGATTAAATCAGATTTGCTCGCAAAATCTACGGCAGTTTGGCGCTTGCTGTGACTCTATCGTATAACACCCCGAGCGCACCATGCAGCAGGTCAGCATCTTGTAAGTTTAGCGCCGGTGCGGCGACAGAACAATCGCAGGCCAGATTCAAGGAGACCATGCATGAAACTTCTAATGATTATACTGCTGCTTATGCCTTTCAGCTCTGCCTCGGCAGCTGAGCAGCCTCACTCACAGCCCGAGGGCACGGTTGAAGTTTCCGGGCCAAATTACAAAGTGCTGCATCTTTCTCCCGGCTCTAGTTCCAAGACAACTCGACTCGCTCCTGACCAGAGTGGGATATTTTTTCTGAACGATTCTGCTCGTTCGCCGCTGAACTTGGAGGTCGATTTCGGTACTCGCCCGGCCCACTGTGCGAGCGCCCGCATGAAAATGGGCAAGGACGGAGTTTACCGGTCAACCGAGGCAATTGAGGCAAACCAGTTCGTTTCGGTCTGTTTTCCGTTCGCTGGTACATACCGATATAAAGCGATCTCAACTACCGGTGCTAAAACCCTAAGCGGCGAAGTGGTGGTTGTGCGATGAAGAACCAAGTCAAATCGCTGCGACTGGCAGCAATGATATTGCTCTTTTTCTCTGCCTGCGGACCCCGGGCGAAGCTGCAGCCTGAGTTCGATGGAGTTCAGGTACAGACTTTAGCGTTGCTTCCTATATCGGTTCCTGAAGAAACGCGTTCTGAGCGTCGTCGGTTTCTGCGTTCAGCTTTCGAATCGGAGCTTGCGGCAAGGGGTTATCGGCTGTTGGATGAAAGTCTGGTTTTGACAGTCTGCCGAGACTCTGCCTGTGCTAATCGCTCGCAACTCGCAGCCGCGTATCCCATCAGCGCCTTTGTCGATGTGAAGATTTCCGGCATAGAGCGTAACAACTTCGTGCTTGGATTCTATAATGCGATAGAGGGCAGCCTCAATGCCAGCACTCCGACTGGAAAGGTTATTGCCGAAGTTGAATTTACCGAAAGTAAGCGCGGCGGTTTGGTATTTGATTCAGGTCAAGTTATTCAAGCGATTAAAGAGCAGTATGAGAATTACGGAGACTGGAATTTTAATTCCTTGGCGTCCGGCTTTGCGGAGGAGATCGTCGCTCAGTTGCCGAGCATATCGTCCGCGGCAGCGCGGACACTTGGCTCAGCGCCTGTGATTCAGAATGTGAGCGTCAAGCCGCGCAGAGGGATGGTCGACGAGGTTTGCGTATCCGGCACTCCGGGTTTGCGTGCGTTGCTGTTTCTTAACAAGCGCATGACTAATTTGCGTGAAGTTTCCAGTGGTAAATACTGCGGCGCGTATAGGATTCCGCCTAAGTATGCGCCGGAAAAGATGTTGATTGTTGAACTGAGGTCCGCTTTTGGAGCCGCCGTGCGTGAAGTCTTCGATGTCGATAGCATCAGAGCAGGAGCAACTGGTTTGCGCAGCCGAGTAACTGAAAGTATGTGAGCGTGGGGTATTTTAAGATGCTGGAAGATCGTTTAGCGAAACTGCTGCTGGTTTGTTTTCTCGTAGTGCAGATCTCTTGTGCGGGTATGTATAAGCAAGAGCTGTCTTTCGATCCGGCAGAGCCTCTGCGGGTAGCCGTGCTGCCGTTTTATCAGTTGACCCCATCCGGGGAGCTTCTCACTATGAGGGATGATGTTTATCTTATAGATCACATTCCCGGAGTGTCAGAAAAAGTAGAAGAATCTCCAGCACGATTTGTTCAAGGTTTGGTGGAAACTGAACTCAGACAAACCGGATTTGATTTAATGCCGACAGTTGCGGTGGAGAGCGCGCTGCTTCATGGAGGGTTCAGAACGAAACAAGGAATTAATCTAAAGAAAGTTTTGGAAGCGGATGCCAACACCCTTTGTCGGGTGATCGGCTGCGATGCAGTTTTTTATGGACGAATTAGCAAATGGGAGCGCGCATACTATGTAGTTCAGTCCGTAAGCACCGTCGGACTGGAAGTGCGCTTGGTGCGTGCAGCTGATGGAGCAGCTATCTTCAGTGCTGCTTCAGAAGATTCAGATAGTAGGGGCCTGACCAAAGGCCCAACCGGCTATACATCTTTAGTAATCGAACCGATCCGAGGTTTGGATAGCGGAATTATTACAGAATTAGCCTCCAAGGTAGTGAAAGAAACGATTAAGCCCTTAGAAACTCGGCGCAGTGATAAAGCAGCGCTCGTGGCGCCCCCTGTGATTTTCGCGTCTTCCCACGACGCGGTGAGCGGATCGCTTGCGACGGACGGCAGACTGGTTGTGCTTGCGTTTGCTACACCGGGGGCTTCTGCTGCTTTTTCTATCGGCTCATACATCAGAGACGTGCCTATGTTTGAGACTTATCCTGGGCATTATATAGGGGAATTTTACCCTGTTGAGGGAGATCGCTTTGAAATGGAGCCTGTGCAGATCTCAGTTCGAGATGGATTCGGTCGTACTGCCCAACAAACAGCCACGAAACTGAAAGTATCCCTGCGTCCGCAGGGCACCTCCGGGGCAATGCTAAGCAAGCGCGGAGACTTTGAGAAGGGGAAACGCTGAGTCCTAGCGAAGTTCGCTGAAAGCCTTTCTTGCTGCCTCCAGGCCGCCTTTTATCTCGTGCATCGGGATATGGTAGGAGAGCCTAAGAAACCCTTCTTGATAGAACCCCGTTCCTGATGCGGTGACTACGCCAAATTCATCGAGAAGATATCTGGCGACATCATCGGCCGAGGACAACAGGCAGCCGCCTGGCGTCGTCTTGCCGAGAGCAGCTCTGACATTCCAGAATGAGTAAAATGCGCCCTGCATCGGCAGAACTTCGACGTGTGGAATATCAACAGTCATCGTTTGGACGACTGCGCGCTTTCTATCCAAGTCCCGCACCATTTCATCGTCGTACTCGGCGTTAAGCGCCGCTGCGACGACTTTCTGGGTGATAGTGGAAGCCCCGGAGCTATGATGGCTTTGCAGATTGGCCATTGCCGCACTGACGTCATCGTCGGCCACGGTCCATCCAGCTCGCAGCCCTCCTGCTCGTCGAAAGTTCTTAGAAAGTCCGTCGACCTGAATTATCCACGGTTTTGTTTCCGGGGTAAGCTTCGGTTCAGGGAACTCCTCTGCGCCGTAAACAATTTTCCAGTACAGGCGATCCAGGACGAAATAGATTCTGTTTTTTACGCAAATGTCGAGCAGAGCGTCCTGCTCTTGTTTCGTGTACACCTGACCGGTCGGGTTGCACGGGTTGTTTAGCAAAAACAGCTTGGCGCCGGGAAACGAGTCGATAGCTCGCTCCAGGTCGTCGGGAGTAGTGCGCAGCCCTTGCTCGTCTGTTAGCGGTCTCACAACTACCGGTGTCGCGTGAACCGAGTAGGCGAGTGGAGCATAGCTGACCCAGGGACAAGATGAGAGCAGAACTGTGTCTCCCGGGTTGCAGATCGCTAGAAACGTATTGAGCAGACACTGCTTAGCGCCCCCTGAGACAACCACGTTGTCTTCTGAATAGCTGCTTTCAAGGTTTAGCCATTTAAGGACGGACCGACGAACCTCGGGCATTCCAGCAGGATGAGTGTAGTAGGTATCTTCCCGAGAGACGGCTTGGAACGCCTCATTTTTAAGCGTCTGCGATAGATGCCCCTTAGTTTCGCCTAGTCCAAAATCAAAAACCGGCTTGTTCTGACGTCGTCGTTTTAGCACAATTTGCTTAAGTTCGAGAGTGAGTGAAGGGCGAAGTTTGA
>JAUIIP010000244.1 GCA_030431555.1 bacterium | reverse complement strand
ACGACACAGTCGTGTTTGAAGGCAAAATGGCCAGCCTTAGACGCTTCAAAGAAGATGTTCGAGAGGTTCAAACGGGATACGAGTGTGGAATCGGCATCGAAGGCTACAGCGACATCAAAGACGGCGACATCATTGAGGTCTACAAGCTTGAGGAAGTGCAGCCGGTTTAGTGAACGGCAGAGTGTGTTATGCCGCAGTACCGAAGAGAAAAGATCGGTGACCAGCTCCATGCATTTTTGGCAGAGGAGCTGCGCTCACTCAGGGACCCGCGGCTGCAGGCCGTAACCTTCACAGAAGTTAAGCTTGCCGGGGACCTTAAGAGTGCGAAAGTCTTCTGGAGTGCCTTGCCCGGTTCTTTTGCCGGGACTGATGCTGCTTCGTTTCTTAGCAAGCAGGAGGTGAAAGAGATCTCCGCTGCTTTGAACAAGGCGTCAGGTGCTTTGAAGCGGCGAGTCGGTGAATCCCTTAAACTGCGCAATGTTCCTGAGCTTAACTTCGTTTTCGACAAAACGGTTGAAAGCGGTGCAAGGATAGATTCTCTGCTTAACTCGATTTCATCGGCCGATGGGGGCGAATAGTGATTGGCTCTTACGAAGAGGTCCTTGCCTCACTGAAAGATGTTTCATCGGTTCTTGTTTGCACACATGTGGCGCCCGATGCAGACGCCCTCGGCTCAGCAGGTGCACTTGCGTACCTTTTGGCCAAGAGCGGCGTCGATGCAAAAGTAGCTATCGGTGAAACGGTACCGGAGAAGCTCTCTCCGCTCCTTGCCAAGGTTCAGGTAGTTCACGAAGTCCCTAAGTCAAATGTAGACCTTGTTATCGCCGTTGATACGGCGACGGAACCTCGCGTGTCGATGCCGATGGCCGAACTAAGGGCCATCAGCTCTAAGGTCGTAAATGTCGATCACCATATATCGAATACTATTTGGGCCGATGTGAACCTGATCGTCTCAGAGGCGGCCGCCAGCGCACAGATCGTTTTTGAGCTGCTAAAGCGCGGCGGCTTCAGGGTATGCAGTACCGCGGCAAATCTGCTGTATATGGGACTTCTGGATGATACGGGTTCATTTCGCTTCTCGAATGCAAGCTCCGACGCATTTCGCTGTGCAGCAGAGCTGGTTGACTGTGGCGCAAAACCGGATGCTGTCGCTGAGCAGCTGTATTTTTCGCTCCCATTCAGAGAACTTCAAATTCGAGCTCATGCACTGACAAATTTAAATATCCTCCTAGACGGGCGATTGGCCATGCTTAGCGTTAGCAGCGAAATGCTTCGAGAGGCCGGAGCAACCGCGGAGGATACCGAAGGTGTTGTAGATATTGCTCGCTCAGTCAGCGGCACCAAGGCCGCTGTATTCATGCGTGAACTTAGCGACGGCTGGAAGCTGAGTCTTCGTTCGAAGGATGCGGCGCTCGATGTCCAGGCGATCGCAGCTCAGTTCGGTGGTGGAGGTCACACGATGGCCGCCGGAGCAAAGATTGTCGGTTCTCAAGCCGAAGTCGAATCCAAAATTGTCGAAGCATTCAAGCAGGCCTTCACGGCGGCAGGTCTCTAACTGCTTAATAAAGAGTGATGAGTACTTCGAAAGCGCCCTTGCAGAACTCCGATGGTCTTCTATTCATCGATAAGCCGCAGGACTGCACGTCTTTCGACGTAGTGCGGAAAGTTAGAAAAGCTCTAGGTGTGCGCAAAGTCGGCCACGGCGGAACGCTGGATCCTTTGGCGACCGGGCTGCTTGTGGTGCTAATCGGCAAGGCTTCCAAGCTGCAGCCGCTAATAATGGACGGCACCAAGCGCTATCAGGGAATTATCCAGATCGGTGCGGCGACCGATACGGACGACGTAACTGGAGCGGTCGTAGCTAGAGCCGAGCAGGAATTTGATCTGACTCAAGCGCCGTGGGTGTCGCGAGTCGAAGAGGCTGCAACCGTGTTTTGCGGTGATATCGAACAAGTTCCGCCCAGCTACAGTTCGATTAAGGTCGATGGGAAGCGCTCATATGCACTTGCCCGCGAGGGCCAAAGCGTTGAGTTAAAATCTCGGCCGGTTCACATTTACGAGCTTGAGCTGAGCGCAGTTGCCTCAAATGAACTGGCTTATAATGTAGTCTGCTCTAAGGGTACGTATGTTCGTTCGTTGGCACGCGATATTGGTGCGCGCCTTGGGCTGCACGGCTGCATTAAGTCAATTCGAAGGCTAAGTACCGGTCGAGTCGACGTTGAGCATGCGATTGGACTTGAAGAGCTTTGCGCGGCTGAGCAGCCGTGGGAGCATGTTCTTAGTATTGGGGAGTTTGCAGCAGATCTGCCTGCGTTTCAGATTACCGAAGCCCAGCACGCAGCGCTTGCCAGTGGCGACCAGCGCCCCTTAGGGCAGGTTGCACTCGGTGCCGATAGTGGGGGGCTGCTACGAATTGTTGACAATAAGGGGCGGTTTTTGGGCTTGGCGCGCCGCAGCGGAGCTCAAAGCTGGAGGCTATGGTTCTTAATATAGATTTAAGCTGCCCACGGGATTTTCTGGTCAAAAGACTGTTGATTATAATGCCAGAAAGGTTTAGTTTATCGCTGCTTTATGCTAGTGGGTCATCACAAATTATTGATTGATTAGAGTAATGTGAGCCGGCAGACCCGCTTAATCAAGAAGCTCTATCAGGTGGATTAAGGGATTTTCACGGACGTTCCGTTTCAGTGAAAGTTTTCGTTGGATCCCTCAATTCACCTGTGAGCCTAAGTGAAAGCCGGCCGTAGAAAAATAAGGTAGAGGCACAGGTGTAATGACACTCTCTGCACAGGAAAAAACTGACGTAATAAGCGAGTACGCAATTACCGACGGAGACACAGGCTCCGCGGAAGTGCAAATAGCGCTAATCACTTCGCGCTTGAATTACTTGCAAACTCATTTCGAGAACCACAAGAAAGACCATCATTCGCGGCGCGGCTTGCTTAAGCTTGTTGGTCGGCGTCGTAGACTGCTGGACTACTTGAAAAACAAAGACGTGCAAAAGTACCGCGAACTAATTCAGCGTCTCGGTATTCGTAAGTAGCACCTCTCTGCGTAAGCCGCATCGTCGCGGCTTACTGCATTGTGCGCGTTTGAAGATTCCTAAAACAAAATCGAAAAATTATGACACAGACAAAGAGTTCCCAAGCTCGGGTAGTCGTAGAGGCACCCGTTGGAGAAGGTTCAATAAGTTTAGAAACCGGCTGGTGGGCTAAGCAGGCCGACGGCGCGATTGTTGTCCGGCAGGGCGATACTGCAGTCCTGGTAACTATGTGTACCGCGGATGCGCGCCCCGACCAAAGCTTCTTTCCGCTGACAGTCGACTATCAGGAAAAGGGCTACGCGGCAGGTAAAATCCCCGGCGGATTTTTCAAGCGTGAAGGCCGTCCAGGTGAGCATGAAATATTAGCTTGCCGCTTGGTCGACCGACCGATTCGCCCGATGTTCCCGGATGGATTCATGGATGAAGTGCAGATCATCTGTACAGTCATCTCTGCTGATGGAGTGTACAGTCCCGAAGTGCTGGCGATTACCGGCGCGTCTACAGCGCTGCATATCTCCAAGCTTCCATTTGAAGGTCCGATTGCGGCAGTGCGTGTCGGGCGGGTCGACGGCAATCTGATAGCAAACCCGACTTACGAGCAGTTAGAAAAGTCGGATATCGACTTTGTAGTTGCTGGCTCGAAAGATGCGATTGTGATGGTTGAAGGCGGTGCCGAGTTCGTTCCAGAGAACGAAGTTCTCGACGCGCTTTATTTTGCCCACGAAAGTCTCCAGGGATTACTCAGTGTGCAGGAAGATCTTCGTGCGAAAGTCGGAGTGGAGAAAATCGAATTTGCTGCTCCGGAGTCGGATCAAGAGCTAGCCGCTAAAGTCCGTGAGCTTGCGAAGACTCGACTCGAAGAGGCCTGCTCGATTCAAGGAAAGAGTGAGCGCTACGACGCAATTAGCGCCGTTAAGGATGAGACGCTTGCAGCACTTGAGGAAGAGTATCCCGAGCGCGAAAAAGAAATTCAGGACGAACTGCACCATATCGTTAAAGACTTCGTTCGCGGCCGCATCCTGGATTCCGGACTGCGTATTGACGGTCGAAGCCCTTCTGATGTTCGCTTCATCGAATGTGAAACCAGCGTGCTGCCGAGAGCGCACGGTTCGGCAGTTTTCACACGCGGTGAAACGCAGGCGCTCGTGACGGCAACCTTAGGCACGAGTGTTGACGCGCAGCGCATTGACTCGCTTGCAGGTCAGTCAGAGAAGACGTTCCTGCTTCACTATAACTTTCCTCCGTACTGCACAGGCGAAGTGAAATTTATGCGTGGAACCGCACGTCGTGAAATCGGCCACGGTGCCTTGGCAGAACGAGCTCTCAAGCCGGTCATTCCGGCAGGCGAGGAGTTCCCGTACGTTGTGCGCATCGTTTCTGAAGTTATGGAGTCCAACGGCTCTAGTTCGATGGCATCGGTTTGCGGCGGTTCTCTTGCGATGATGGACGCAGGAATCAACATTAAGGCGCCGGTTGGCGGTGTCGCGATGGGCCTTATCAAGGAAGGTGACCGCGTAGCGATACTAACCGACATTCTCGGTGATGAAGATCATCTCGGAGACATGGACTTTAAAGTCTGCGGAACTACCGACGGTGTCACAGCCCTGCAAATGGATATAAAGTGCTCGGGCCTTAGCCGCCAAACTATGGAAACTGCTCTTGAGCAGGCCAAAGCCGGCCGCAGCCACATCCTTGGTGAAATGGCCAAGGAACTTAAGTCGGCACGCGAGAACATGAGCCCGTATGCACCGACGATTAAGTCGATACAGATCAATCCGGATAAAATCCGCGACGTGATTGGACCGGGTGGTAAGACAATCCGCTCGATAACTGAGAGCACAGGTGTAAAGATTGATATCTCAGACGACGGTCGGGTTGATATTGCCGGTAATGACCAGGCAGCTATCGCCAGAGCAATTGAGATTATCGAAGGCCTGACCGAGGAGCCGGAAGTCGGTAAGAAATACTGTGGTGTCGTCAAACGCATCACGGATTTCGGTGCTTTCGTCGAGATTCTTCCGGGACTGGACGGCTTGCTGCACATTTCGCAGCTGCGCCATGAGCGCGTCGAGCACGTCTCGGATGTGGTTAAAGAAGGCGATGAGATTATGGTTGTCGTGCTTGATATCGACAAACAGGGTCGTATCCGCCTGAGTCACAAAGAACTCGAAAACTACCCAGATTAAGTTTCCTGCCGCGCAGGGGCGCTATTGCGCCCCTGCTGCGCGTTTAAATCCCACTACTTCTTACAGATCCCGCCAATTCCTGCTTCCTAGGAGGGACCGGATTGCGGTATTTTTTCTGAAGCACCTTGCCCGCTTATCCTGATCAGGGGACGCGTGGGAATTAATGGTGGGAAATCTGGGCGTGAGTAAAAAGCGAAAGCAGAGCATATTTTTGGAGGCGCTAATAGAGCGTCCGGCGCATTTTCAGCTGGCGATCGTGCTGTTTGCGCTCCTAATCGGCATAGCGGCTTTTGCCTTTCTTTTCCTTCATAAGGGCGCCTCGTTTGATCGAGCTAGCCTAATCTCAGGAATGTTT
>JAUIIP010000243.1 GCA_030431555.1 bacterium | reverse complement strand
AGTTCCCCGCACCTCGGGTGGAAGTGTCGTGCGCTTCGATATAGCGTTTCCGCTTAGAGACGGTCCTGACGGAACGGAACAGTTTAATCCAAGGTTCTTCATTACCACCGGTCAACTTTTCAACAGCCTGCTGCGAAGTGAAACAGTCGGTGCCGAACGAGCGAACGTAACGCTCGGTGAAGCCGATTAGCCGCAGCCTTATAGACCCTAGGCCTCAAACGGATACGTAGAGTACTTCAAATCCTGCATCAACGTCAGTGCCTTGATTGTCTGAATATCAGAAGAAAAACTTTCATATATCCCTTGAGTGATGTCAGACACCTCCGCGGGATTTTGCACTTCGACTCTTAAGATATAATCGCAGCTTCCGATCACGCGCATCATGCTCACGATATTCGGGTGTTCGCTGGAGAAGCGAAGCAGGGACTCGTATTGACGTGCACTTGTCCCCCGCATAAACAACAGCAGCCTAACTGCGTGCACTCCTACGGCTTGCGGGTCTACCGAGTATATGATGCCTCGAAAGACCCCCTGCTCTTTTAAGCTCTGCAGGCGATAGTCGAGCGTAGTGTGCGGCATGCCCAGCATTCTTGCTAAGGCTCTAAAAGACTCGAATGGGTAGTTCGCTAAAGAATGAAGTATCTTCCGGTCGAGATCATCGATCTTAACGCCGCTCTCCGATCTTGAGACGGTTATTCCCGCAACTGCCGGAGCAGCGCCGCCTGAGAGATATCGCCTGGCAAACAAAGACCATGAAACAATCGTACCGGTAGATTTATCGAAGAAGACTTCTTTGAAACGAGCGGAGAGACCGTCGACAAACCTCGCCATTTCTGCGACGTCGCGGACCGCGACTACGACCATATAGTCGTAACCACCGTAATGTCTTGAGAACCAAGAAACCTGCGGGGAGTCTATTAGCTCACGCTCTAAGCGACTGCGTTCCTTACGGCTGTCACCGGCTGGAGTAAAAAACAGAAGATGTTCAGTATAGCCCAGTCGGGAAATGTCAATTAGCGGATATGGCGTAAGCACTCCGCCTTGGCGCAGGCGGTTCAACACATAGCGCAGCGTACCCGCCTGGTAGCCGGTATCCTTTGCAGCTTCGAGCAGGCTGCCCGGCCCCCGCAGCTGAACCGCTGCCGCGACCCTCGCTTCACGCTCTGAAATCTTCATTTGTCCAATACTAGGCCATCCTCTTCGTACAAATTGACATAAAATTGCTGCTTATTCAAGTTTTATTCGAATATTGTTGCCTGCGTTAATTTTTGTTTCCGAGGGAATTCGCACATGCGCAAATCGCCGCAAGGCCAGCAGCAAAATCCCGATGGCGCCTTCACGCCAAACATCGACTTCCCCCCACGTCCAGAACCTACAAACTACTGCGGCATATCTACCGACTCCCTAATGCGCTCAGTGGTCGATTCAACGATAAACTCCCACGCCGGCGTCGAGGTCGAACGTCTGCCTGAACCGAGCGCCTGGCGAGTTAGTTCCGGAGTTCCCGGACCATCTGTAAGTATTTTTGGCGGAGTTCACGGCAACGAGCCCTGCGGCATTCACGCAGTTTGCGAACTGCTGGGGCTTCTGGTGAGTGGTGAACTTAAGCTCGACTGCGGAAGCGTGCTGCTCTGCATAGCAAACGAACAGGCAGTGTTTCACGGTGTCCGTGCCACCAGCCTAAATATGAATCGTATTTTTGACGATACACGCCACGTCGACACCAGCTACCTCTTTCGTCGAACCGAAGCACTTAAGAGCCTAATTGAACACTCCGATATTCATCTCGACCTGCACTCGACGAGCCAGCCAAGTTCGCCGTTCATATTTCTTGAACACGGGCACCGCTTGGAAGTTGCTGATGTTAACATTCCATTTATCGTAACTCTCGACGACGCGGATATGGCGAAGGACTTTTCCGGAACAACCCAGTCTTATGCGCGGCGCCGCGGCGCCAAAGCCTACACAATAGAAAACGGTCAGCACGAAGACCCGCGTAGCCGCGAACATGCTCTGCGTATTTCGATCGATTTTTTAAAGCGGGAGGGTCTAACTCCAAACGGAGATCGACAGCATGGGTCACCTAGGGCGCTAAGACAGTTTCTCATGCACAAAAAGCAAAGCGAAGCCTTTCATTTCAGAAAGCCGTTTCGCAGCTTCGAGCGCCTAAGCCGTGGAGACATCATTGGCACCGAGGAGGGCCGACTGCTGACTGCGCCCGAAGACTGCTTCATAGTGCTGCCGACGATGCCCGACAGGGAACCGTTCGGCGCATATCTGTATTTCCTGGCTAAAGAAGAAATCTAGCAAAAAGTCAGCTCTCGCTCTGTCCTCCTTGGACTAAGCCCGATATAAACATTACTGCGAATTTTAACAGCGATTCTCGCTGGTCGAATCATTTTCGGAGGATCTATGTACGCTCTTAACAATGCGCCCAATGCCCCGGCACCCGTCGGCATGTATTCTCAAGCGGTAGACGCTGGTCAGCTGGTATTTCTCTCCGGACAAATCGGGATTGATCCGCACAGCTCCAAATTGGTTTCCTCTGACGCGTCTGAGCAGACAAAGCAAATCCTCAAGAACATCGAGGCGGTTCTAAAATACGCAGGCTCACACTGGGACAAAGTCGTAATGACAACTATTTTTCTGGCGGACATGCAGGACGGACCCGTAGTCAACGAACTATACAGTGAGGCAGTAAACCGCAACGCGCCGCCGGCGAGACAGACGGTTGCCGTGCGCGAGCTGCCGATGAACGCAAAAGTAGAAATCTCAGTAGTCGCGCTTAAAGGATAGTATGACGACTCTCGCGGAAATAAGACAAAGACTGGACGGAATAGATCAAAAACTGATCGATCTACTCAGCGAACGCGCTGACCTTGCGCTTAAGGTGCGAGAGGTTAAACAAGCTTCGGACACTGAAACTTACGCGCCAGGACGCGAACAGCAAATTATCGATAAGGCCCGCGAGCGCGCTGCTAAGGGACTATTCCCGGTCGAATCAGCCGAGGCCATCATGCGCACAGTTTTGAGCACTACCCGGTCGCTCGTTGGAGACATTTCAGTTGCGGCTGCCGGACCACAGTTCTCAGAGTGCTGGGAGGCGGCCAGGAAGCAATTTGGCGACGCGGTCAGAGTTGAAAGCTGCCAGCAGATTGCGCGCGTATTTGAGGAGATCGAACACGGCAATGTGGACTACGGAGTTGTACCCGTCGAGACCCCTGTCGAGGGGCTAGTCCTGGCCACCTTCAATATGCTGATGCAGTCGAACTTATTAATAATTGCAGAAATCGAGTCGCCGTACTCACTCAGCATTGTTTCCGGAGGCGGTGGCTTAGAGAAAATTCGCCGCGTTTTTGGAGAACTCGATCATCTTTCGCTGTGCCGCAGCTGGCTGAGAGACAATCTCCCCGAGGCAGAGCTGGTCGTAAGCAGCAATCCTGCTCAAGCCCTTTCTTCCGCGCAAACTGAGCCATTTTCCGGCGCCATCGCTACCGAAGCCTTGGCGCAGGACGACCGCGTAAGCGTGTTAGCAAAGAAGATCTCGGATGACGCCGCACGGGCGGCGCGAATGATCGTCGTCGGCAAGAACGGCTCACCTCCGACCGGCAGAGACAAGACTTCGATTCTTTGCTCAGTCAAGGAGCGCTCTGGAGCACTAATCGATGTTTTGGGGCCGTTCGCTGAGCGCTCAATCACTTTGACTAAAATCGAGTCCAAAGCGATGCGCACACGAGCGTGGGATTATGTCTTCTTCATCGACCTGCTCGGACATGTCGAAGACGAAATGATAAAGGAAGCTTTGGCCTCCCTCGAAGCCAATTGCTCGTATCTTCGGGTCTTAGGTAGCTACCCGGCTGCCTAGGCGCAGCGTCTAAGCACCCTCAAAGGTGCTTTGTCCTTCTTCGTCCCGAGCCTCAGCCTGCGCAAGTTCAGGCGCACCGCATCCGGCTCAAGCCCTAGGTGCCCACACACCCAGGCAAAGGAAAAGTCGTGATCGGACTCATCAAACAGCCAATCACCCGCATCTGTGCTGAGCAGTCTTCCACTGCCCACATAATCCAGTATCGCCCGCTGCAGCACAGCAACTAAGAGTTCCCTTTCTGGGCTCGGCGCTGCAGCCGGATAATTTTCAACCTTGAGTTCGACCATTGTTCTCGCCAATTTTTCAAACAACAAATGCCTCGGCTAGTAGACGCGCGGTATGAGATATATCTTCAATTTTTTATTTCCCAGAATATAAATCTGAAAACCTAAGGCTGGCGCACATTTGAGCAAATTGGTACCTTTAGCGGAATGATAAATCGATTTTCGCCTAAGTTTTTAGCGGTATTACTTTGCCTGGGCATCTTGCTCCCGGGCGGGCTCCATAATACCGACTACGCATTCGCTGCGGACAAGAAAAAGGGCAAAAAGGAAAGCGAAGAAGAATCGAAGCCCGAAGAGAACAAGTCACAGGCAAGCTACCGCTGTGAAGCAGACGTGTTCTACGTCTGGAAGCGGGTACCTCGTCCGCAGATGACGACCGACAGCAGCGGTAAGCAAGTCGCCATGGAATCTACTCTAGACGAATCGCTGCTGGAGCCAATTGACGTTTTTTACTCCCGTCCCGGAGCGACAGCTGATTCGGAAGCAGCCGCAGGACAACGCTTAGACACTCAGCTGCCGGCAGCTCAGAGTCAAGCCCGAACCGCCTGCGAACGCATGCACCAAAGTGAGTCACGCTGCGTAATGTCAAAACTTCGATTGAACGGCCGCGAATACAATTTGCTGGACTTCCGAGCGCGTCAGCAATTCCTTGATAGCGTAGCAGAAGACTGCCGCCGAAATGTAGGAGTTTGCTTGAGCACCAAAGTCGGAAAGACCCGCTGCGAAATGCAGCAGACTGCGTCAGCAGAGCAGACTGCGGGCGACTCAGAGGACGATGAAAAGGACTCTAAAAAGAAGAAAAAGTAGCGGTCAACCTTAACGCGGGCGCACCGCCTCGAACGGCATCCACTTGTATTTTTCTTTCCGGATAACAATCGAATCTACACGACGGATGTACTTAGAAAACTTCTCGCGCATGTCTTCGATAAAGTCATTATACTGCTCATATGTGTAAGTTTCGAACTCCACCTCAGCCATACAGTCCCCGATTTGCTGAACCAGTAGAATTACGTGCGGGTTCATCTTGCAGTATTCCCGGAGGTCTTCTTCAGCCTTTATATCGTAGTTGCGCAGGTGCAGCTGGGCTTTGAAATGGTTAATTCCGAGCAGTGGAAGATCTAGATCGATGCGGTAACCAGAAATGACCTGATCTTCTTCCAGACGCTTGATATGGTAGCGCACAACGGAAGGACTTACATCGAGCCTGTCGGCCAGTTCTCTGGAGGTAAGTCTGCAATTTTCGGTAAGCAGGCGCAGCAGCTCATAGTCGAACAAGCTTAGTTCAAGCGTGTCTGGAGTTCCTCCAAACGTAAAATAGTCTGTGCCGACGCCGCGCAGATAGCTTCTGCGAAAAAACATAGCCTCTACAATCGTGTACACACTGAAGCTAATAATTATATCGCTGAACTTGGAAAGAATCTTACCGTGAGTAATGTGGAAATCCTTTGGATTCTCACCAAAGGTTGCAAACATTAAATCCCAAGTTCCGGAACACTCTGCATACCAATACACTCTTTGGTTGCGCTCT
>JAUIIP010000242.1 GCA_030431555.1 bacterium | reverse complement strand
GGTATTCGTTCGCTGATGACGCTGCTCACAGTTGCCTGCGTGGTAATACTGCTGACAAAGACTAAAATGCTCAATTCTATTGTGCTTTGCGTCAGCGCAGTCGCACTGGCACTGCTGCTAAACATTGTCCGGGTAACTGTCACCGGACTACTCGCAAGGTCGTACGGTCGTGAGGCTGCTAGCGGTTTTTTTCACAGTTTCTCAGGGATGGTCGTTTTCGGGGCAGGCCTGCTTATTCTTTATGGGCTGGCGGGCTGGCTTGAAAAACGGGGGGCGCGAAAGTGATTTCTGTTAAAGGTTCAATCACTGCTCTTATCCTTGCCTCGGTGCTGCTCGGAGCGAATCTGCGAATTGATGCTCAACGTGCCGGTACGGAAACACTCAAGCTTGAGGTGAATCAATTGCCGCTTGAGCTTGCCGGATGGAGCGGGAGTGAGCTTCCGGGTCTAGGAATCAGAGCCAAACATGTTTTGCAGCTAGACCAGCATTTGCAGCGTGCTTATAAGAACGAAATCGGCCGTGGAGTTTCGTTGTACATAGGCTACTGGGAGCGCCAGACCGGGGACCATCAAGCAGCCAAGCACTCACCGCTGGTTTGCCTGCCAGCAAACGGCTGGAAAATCAGCTCAAGAGAAACGACTTCCCTGCCCGCCCAGCTTGGCGGTATTGAGGTCAACGAATTAGTCGCCTCGCGCGGTGCTGAGAACTACCTGTTTATGTATTGGTTTTTCCGTGGAGACGACACGTATACAAAAGAATGGCGAGCTTTAATCGACATCAGCCTAGGTGCATTTCTCTACGGACGCTCCGACGGCGGAATAATCGAAGTCAGCTTGCCCGTGCGTGCCGGAGGCCCAAACGAAGCGCGTGAGACGGCCGTTTCTTTCCTGACCCAGTTCCTTCCGGAATTTAACAAGCTCAACCGCTAACGGCTTCCTCTGGTAAAGGAGATGAGCTATAGATTGGGCACTTTTTCTAAGCAAGAGGAGGAAAAATGCCTAATAAAGCACTAGTTGGAATTCTGATGGGCTCCAAGTCCGACTGGGAAAACACTTTCTCACATACTGTGGCAACTTTGGACAAACTTGGCATTGAATGCGAAGTCGCTGCCTTGTCCGCACACCGCTCACCGGCGGCCGTCGTCGAGTTTACGAGCACAGCCCAGGATCGCGGGATCGAGGTAATCATCGCTGGGGCCGGCGGTGCTGCGCATCTCCCTGGTGTCGTTGCCGCGCATACTCCTCTTCCAGTGCTAGGCGTACCGGTCGAAACCAAACTTGCAGGTGGTTTGGACTCGCTGCTTTCTATTGTGCAGATGCCGAAAGGAATTCCCGTCGCCACCTTCGCAGTCGGCAAAGCCGGTGCTATTAATGCGGCGATTTTTGCTGCTCAGGTTCTTGCCGGCAAGCATGCCGATATAGCCGAGGCGGTCGTAAGGTTTCGCGACGAGCAAACGAAAGCTGTGTTAGAGAACCCCGATCCTCGCAGCTAGTACCACGAGCCTTTCGAGGTATCGGTAAAGAACTTGAACTCGAGGCAGTTGCGCGAGGGATCTCTGATAAAGAAGGTTCCTTGCTCTCCTTCCTTACCCTCGAAGCGGATTCGCGGCTCAATCACGAAACTTACTCCCTTCTCTGCGAGACGCTGATGAAGCTCCGTCCATTCTGCTTCCGGCAGTATCACCCCGAAATGTCGCGCCGGAACCAGGTCTCCGTCAATCTTAGTGTTCGGAATCCACCCCACGTGCCGTCCGATGCTGCGGCGAATCAAATGAATGCTTAGTTGGTGTCCGAAAAAATCATAATCGACCCAGTTAAATGCGCTTCTACGTTCGCTCAGGCCCAGGGTATCGCGGTAGAACTCGCGGCTTTTTTCCAGGTCGTAGGCTGGCAGAGCTAAGTGAAAAGAATACACGCTTACCTCAATATGCTGGCTTCCAATTTAAGCCGACTTCCAGATTAATCTCTAAGTCGTCGGCCTTTGTGTCTTTCATTTCAAATTTGTTAACGAGCTTGTCGGCGCGATACAGGTAAATCAGCGCGTCCTCAGGCTCCGCTGCGCCCTTCTTTCGCACGAACGGCAAAACAGATTGAACGATTGTGTCGCCTTTAATTTCGAACCTTCGGAAAAAACGCTCTTTTTCAAACACGGGATCGATGTAATGCACCTCAACATAAATCGGCAATTCGTAGAGCTTAATCAGCTCATCACGGTTCTTCGCACGCTCCGGCACAGGCTTCTTCTTAACGCGAAACTTAACTGTACGCCTGTACTGCAGGCTGTACTGCTTCTTGCCTAAAGGCACGAGATTGGCTTTGTCGTCGATACGCACCAGGCGCGTAACACGTTTTACTTTTGTGACATGAGTTTTTGACCACTGATACTCACCGACAGTATAGAAATATTCGAGCGTCTCAACGTCTACCCGCTTGCGCTTTGAACGAGTCGGAATTGTTTTGAGCAGCAGTGAAACACGCCGGATTCTAGTTCCAATATTAGTACGCTTGTCGTCGATGAACTCGCCGTAGTAGTAGCCGTCGCGCAGGATATGCACTACATCTGACTGGCGGGAGATTAGCTCCAGCACAACCTCGACATCGGGTCCCATCACCTCATGCCCGGTCATTCTGATGTATCTAAGTTCGAGTTCGTGCGCCCGCTCCCTGTAGCGGTCAGTACACAGCTTTACCGCCTTGCCCCACTTCGGCTTCTGCCCCTTCTCCAGGTAAGCGCCCTTGTAACCACGCGGGCATTCTTTATCCTGATCGTCGTCAGTTTGGGCCTGAGCCAGGCCACCGCACAGCAGAGCTGCAAGCAGTATAATTTTTAGTAAATTACCGATCAATTTTTCTCATTTTGAAGTCAAGGCGGCTAACTGGCTGATGAAATCCCCAGCGGCTTTAGCCTCAGAGTAACTAGTTTTTAGCGGTCTAAAAAGCGTTCATTAGAGACTGCGCTTGGTTTCTCTCCATTTATTGTGCTACAGCGTTCTCTCGTCGTGTTCCTAATAATACGACGAAAGTTTTATTTACCTATTAATATTATGACTTTTTCAGGGACTGTAACAGGCCCCCGCTGCTCGAACTTTTATTTTCTCCGAGGGCCGGGCCGGCAATAGAAGGAAATGGCCGACAAATCTCTAGTTATAGTTGAGTCGCCTACCAAGGCCCGAACCATCACCAAGTTCCTTGGCAAAGATTTCAACATCCTCGCCTCTAACGGCCATATTCGCGACTTGCCGAACAGCGCCGCTGAGATTCCCACTAAATTCAAAAAGGAAGCCTGGGCCAGGCTCGGGGTTAACGTCGAAGAAGATTTTGAAGCTCTTTATGTTGTTCCCTCCAGTAAGAAACAGCACGTTAAGACGCTCAAAGACGCCCTGAAAGACGCTTCAATCGTTTACCTCGCAACAGATGAAGACCGCGAAGGTGAATCTATTAGCTGGCATTTGGTTGAGACCTTAAAACCGAAGGTTCCGGTCAAGCGTCTGGTCTTTCACGAAATTACAAAAGAAGCGATCGAACAGGCGCTGTCTTCGCCGCGCTCGATTGACGAGAATCTGGTTCGTGCCCAGGAGACGCGGCGGATAGTCGACCGTCTCTACGGCTATGAAGTAAGTCCGCTGCTCTGGAAGAAAATGACTTCTGGTTTGAGCGCAGGCCGGGTTCAGAGTGTCGCGATTCGGCTGCTTGTCGAACGCGAGCGAGAGAGAATTGCCTTCCACAAGGCGGTTTACTGGGGCCTTAAAGGACTATTCGAAAGCAAGGACGCCAAGAAAGCCGGAACGATTGAATCTCTGCTGACTCATGTCGACGGAAAGCGCGTAGCTATCGGCAAGGATTTCGATGCAAGCAACGGCAAGCTGGCCAAAGACGCCGATGTCGTGCTGCTGAATGAAAAGACCGCATCCGAACTCAGAGAAAACGTTCTTGCGAACGAGCCTAAAGTTAAATCTGTAGAAGAAAAGCCCTACACCACAAAACCTTCAGCTCCGTTCGTCACAAGCACTCTGCAGCAGGAAGCCAACCGCAAGCTGGGATTCTCAGCCAAGCGCACAATGACGGTTGCGCAGCAGCTTTACGAAAACGGATTTATTACTTACATGCGAACTGATTCGACAACGCTGTCGACTCAGGCGCTGTCCGCTGCGCGCTCGCTGGTGAAAGACACCTACGGCGAAAGCTACCTACCTAAGGAGCCGCGCATTTATAAGACTAAAGTTAAAAACGCGCAGGAAGCCCACGAAGCAATTCGACCTGCCGGTGAGTCCTTCAAGACGTTTGGCGACGTCAAAAAGGCTCTCGGTCAAGACGCGGTCAAACTCTACGAACTGATTTGGAAGCGAACAGTCGCATCGCAAATGGCGGATGCAAAAGGAACTTACATCACGCTAAACGTCGAGAGTGGACGTGCAACATTCCGTGCCTCCGGTAAGACTATCGAATTTCCAGGGTTCCTGCGGGCCTACGTCGAAGGCTCAGACGATCCTGATGCTGAGCTGGCCGACCAAGAGCGGTCGCTGCCGAAAGTAGTTGAGGGCGAAGTGCTCGATGCCAAGTCAATCGAAGCCACGGAGCATACGACTCAGCCGCCCGCACGCTACACTGAGGGAAGCATGATTAAGGAGCTTGAGCGCCGAGGCATCGGCCGACCGAGCACCTGGGCTACAGTCGTGGAAACAGTTCTCTCGCGTGACTACGCTTTTAAGCGCGGTAGCGCTCTAATACCCACTTTCACGGCAATGGCCGTCGTTAACCTGCTTGAAGATCACTTTTCACATTTACTCGATTACGAGTTCACCGCGCGCTTAGAAGACGATCTCGATGCAATCTCGCGCGGCGAAGCGGAAAGCCTGGAGTATCTTAAGACCTTCTACTTTGGAGGAAACGGCGCGGGCCTCAAGCCGCTGGTCACCAAAGGTGAAGAGTCTATTGACCCGCGTGAGGTATGCGGCGTCCCGGTCGGCGAGAGCGACGAGCACGGTAAAGTAGAAGTAAGGATAGGCCGCTACGGACCTTTCCTTACAAACGGCGAAAACCGAGCAGCCCTGCCCGACGGAGTCGCGCCAGACGAAATGAACCTCGACAAGGCTGATGAGCTTTTAACAGCTGCGGCCAAAGGTCCGGAGTCGCTCGGCAAGCACCCCGAAACGGGTCAGCCGATTTATTTAAAGACCGGACGTTACGGGCCATACGTACAACTCGGAGATCAGGAAGAAGGCGGCGACAAACCGAAGATGGCCTCTCTGCTGAAAGGCACAAGTCCGGGAGATGTAGACTTGGCGCATGCGGTAAAGCTGCTCTCACTTCCGCGCACCATCGGCAATTTCCCTGATAATGGAGAGCCGATAGTCGCAGCAAACGGCCGTTATGGACCGTACATTAAGTGCGGAAGTGAAACGCGCTCGCTGCCTGAAGAAATGACGCCTATCGACGTGAGCCTCGAACAGGCGACCGAGCTGCTGAGACAGCCCAAGAAAGGCCGACGCAGAGCTCAAGCAAAAGTTCTCAAGGAACTTGGAAAACATCCGTCATCGGACGCAACGATCGTTATTAAAAGCGGTCAGTACGGCCCATACGTGACTGACGGTGAAATCAACGCCTCGATTCCCAAGAACGATGACCCGCAAGAGGTCACACTTGAGCAGGCGATTAACCTAATCGAAGCGCGTCTGGCCA
>JAUIIP010000241.1 GCA_030431555.1 bacterium | reverse complement strand
AAAAAGCCTGCCGCTCGCTTGAAAACGACCGCACAGGTTTGCTCGGTGGTCCTGAAGCTTCGATGAGCAAGGAAGATATCCTGGTTCAGCTCGGACGCCAGACTCCTGCGAGAATTTTCCACGTCGCGCGAGCTCTTGAGCTTGGAGTTTCCACTCAGAAGATATTTGAGATAAGCGCGTTCGATCCCTGGTTCGTCGAAGAGATGCGTCGCATCGTCGATATGGAGGCAGAGCTTCGGGGACGGAAAATCACAACGCTTGAAGCGCAAGAGCTTTACGAAGCCAAGCGCCTAGGTGCAAGCGACCTACGGATCGCTGAGCTATGTGACTGTCTGGAAGCCGAAGTTCGCGGCAGGCGCTGGGAAGAGAACGTCAGACCTGTATTCAAGACCGTTGATACATGCGCTGCTGAATTCGAATCCAGCACTCCATACTTATATTCTACCTACGAAGAATCGGCTGACGCGCCGCCTTCAGACCGCAAGAAGGTGGTAATTCTGGGCGGAGGCCCTAACCGAATCGGACAGGGACTTGAGTTTGATTATTGCTGCGTCCATGCGGCCTTCGCGCTAAGAGAAGCCGGCATTGAGGCGATAATGGTCAACTGCAATCCTGAGACCGTCTCGACAGACTACGATACCTCCGACCGCCTGTATTTCGAGCCGCTCACGCTTGAGGATGTTCTCGAAATAGTTAAGCGAGAAAATCCTTGGGGAGTTGTCGTGCAATACGGAGGACAAACTCCGCTAAGGCTGGCGCTTGAACTCGAAAGCAACGATGTGCCAATTATCGGAACTTCGCCGAATGCAATCGAGGCGACCGAAGATCGCGACTTGTTTAAAGCTCTTCTTGATAGGTTGTCTCTGCGCCAATCCGAGAACGGAACAGCCAGTAACGAAGAAGAGGCGGTCGCAGTTGCCAACCGCATCGGCTACCCGCTTCTGGTGAGACCTTCTTATGTTCTCGGTGGGCGCGCTATGGCGATGGTCCACGATGAGGCGGAGCTCAGAGGATATATCAAGGAAAGCGTCCTGGTGTCGTTTGATCGCCCGGTTCTGATTGACCGTTTCCTCGACAATGCGATTGAAGTTGACGTTGATGCCGTGTGCGACGGCAAGCACGTCCTGACTTGCGGCATAATGGAACACATAGAGCGCGCGGGTATTCATTCCGGCGACAGTTCATTTATGCTCCCTTCGCAAACGCTTTCTAAGGAGGTTATTGCCGAAATCGAGAAAGCGACTAAATCATTAGCACTTGAGTGCAAAGTGCGCGGACTTATGAATGTCCAGTACGCGGTTTGCTACAACAGGGACGTATACGTAATTGAAGTTAATCCGCGTGCGAGCCGAAGTGTTCCCTTTGTTTCGAAAGTCATGGGTGTGCCCTGGGCCAAAGTCGCTGCGCGAGTTATGGCTGGGGAATCGCTGCAAAGCATTCACGACGGGGGTGAATACGGTAGTATTCTTGAGTTTGCGGATTATTCACAGGTTGCCGAGAAGATTCCATACGTCGCCGTCAAGCAATCTGTCTTTCCTTTCGTGAAGTTCAAAGGTTGCGACACTGTGCTCGGACCTGAAATGCGTTCAACGGGCGAGGTGATGGGAATCGACGAGAACGCCTCCGGAGGCTTTGCACGTGCTCACGACGCGGCCAGCTCCAAACTGCGAAATGAAGACAAGAAAGGCTCCGAGAAACTTGCGCAAAAATTATCCGAGCTCGGATTTAGCTTGATAGCTACCGGCGGAACTGCCGACTATCTGAAATCCTGCGGCATGAGCGTCGAGTCTATCAATAAGGTGCATCAGGGTTCTCCCCACATCGTGGACGCACTTCTTGCGGGTGATATCGATATGGTGATAAACACGCCTGAGGGAACTGGTCCTTTGTTGGATTCCCGCTCAATTCGCAGCACGTCAACCGAACTCGGGTTGCCGCTGTTCACCACTATCGCTGCGGCTGATGCTGCGGTGGCGGCGATTGAGCAGGCTAGGCACGGAACTGAGATGACGGTTCGTTCGATTCAGCAGCATTTGGCACGTCGCGGAGGCTGACCTCCGTCGGCTATATATCTATTTAGTCCCAGATAACGATCATACTTGCAGGGGTTCATTTACAAATGATGATTAAGCATCCAATGACGCAGAAAGGACATTCGATTCTGCAGAAGGAATTGCGTCGTTTGATCACAGTTGAGCGGCCGGCAGCTTCTAAAGCGATTGGCACCGCTCGGGAACACGGCGACCTTTCAGAGAATGCTGAGTATCACGCAGCGAAGGAAGCTCAGGGTATGCTCGAAGCACGTATCCGCGACTTGGAAAACAAACTCGCCGGAGCGCAGGTAGTAGATATCAGCAAGCTCTCAGGTGATAAGGTCGTCTTCGGTGCGACTGTAACTATTTCTGACGCCGACACTGGAGAGGAGCGAAAGATTTCGATCGTAGGCGATGAAGAAGCCGATGCGGACAAGGGTCGAATTTCGTATCAGTCGCCGATTGCCCGTGCGTTGATCGGCAAGAGCATCGATGATCTGGTGAAAGTTCGTCTTCCGGCCGGCATCAAGGAATACGAAATCCTTGAAGTTGAGTTCGTCGAGATCGAACTTGATGACTTGCTCTAAGTAGCCGATATTCCAAGATTTTGCTGTTCCTTGCTCTGTCTTGAAGACCTAAGCGTTTGGTGCTAAAATCGCGCCAATTCGTGGGTTTATCTGCTGCTTGCGGTTCTGCAGGCAGCCGTCGAACGGCATTCTCCTTTGCCGGCCGCCGCTGCGGTTCGAGTAGCGCGTAGGCTTAAGAATCCTTACGGGGGCAAGGCGTTTTAGCGCTCTTTCCGCCGCACCGAGGCAATCGGCCCTTCGGTGACTGGCGATACTCGCGCTTTGCTTTCCTCTGCGGGGAAAGGAGAACTAGATTTTTTGCGTTTGGAAGTGATGGAAGTAACAACATTAAAAGCTCGCTGCGAGGACAAACTCTGGTCTGAGTTGGCATCGATTGCCCACGACGAGGGTTTGGAACTGTACGACATTGAGCCGTTTGGCAGCGGGGGATTGAGGATTTTTGTTCAGCCGCTGAAAGGGGCCGGCGAGACTGTTGATACCGCGGCGCAGGGCGGTATATCGCTCGACGACTGCTCGCGCTTATGCAGACGCTTGATGGTTTTCTTCGAAGCTGAAGCGGGACGCTTCGGTCTACCGACAGAGCCCGTAATCGAAGTTTCGTCGCCAGGAGTTAATCGTGCGCTTAAGTATCGAGAGCATTTTGGCGGTGCCGTGGGAGAGCGAGTGAAAGTCACGCTCGATGAACCGGCGACTGTTGCCGACAAGTTGGCCGGCACTGTTTGTGGAGTGTTGAGGCAGGCACAGGATGACGGAATCACGGTTCTTGAAGAGAAGAGCAACATAGATATCTCAATGCCTTATCACGCGATTCGTAAGGTCAGGATAGATTTTCAATTTACTTAGCGTTTAGTTGGATGGATTAGTTCAATGGGTATTCGATTCGATTTAGAGCAAATAATTAACCAGGTTGGTAGAGACAAGGGCATCGATAAGCAAGTTCTAATCGATGCTTTGGAGTCAGCCGTACTTAGTGCTGCGAAGAAGCATTACGGCCACAACCTCAATCTCGAAGCGACTTACAACACAGAGATGTCTGAAATAGAAGTCCTCGAATTCCGGACGGTAGTCGAGAAAGTCGAAGACCCGGAAACGCAAATGAGCATGGAAGAGGCGCGCCGCGACTACGACCCGGATTGTGAAGTCGGCGACGAGCTGGGTCGCAAACTCGACTCTGCAGAACTAGGCAGAATAGCCGCGCAAACTGCTAAGCAGGTTATAATTCAAAAGCTGCGTGACGCTGAGCGCGACGTAATTTACGGCGAGTATCGTGACCGCAAAGGCGAAATCGTTAACGGTATTGTTCAGCGCTTCGAACGCGGTAACATAATCGTGAACCTCGGAAAGACTGATGCGCTTCTGCCGGGACGGGAGCAGATTTCACGGGAGCGCTATCGCCAGGGAGACCGAGTTCGCGCAATGATCCTCGACATCGATCCGGTCAGCCGCGGCCCTCAGGTGATCCTGACTCGAAGTCACCCTGAATTTATGAAGAAGCTTTTTGAGATTGAAGTCCCAGAGATTGCTGAAGGCATAGTCGAGATTAAGAGTGTCGCTCGCGAGCCGGGTGAGCGCGCTAAGATAGCGGTGTATTCGAACGACACTAATGTTGATCCTGTTGGTGCCTGCGTAGGTATCAAGGGTTCTCGAGTGCAGGCTGTCGTATCGGAGCTTCGCGGGGAACGAATCGATATTGTTACATGGACGCCGGACGCGCCAAGCTTCGTCGCACGAGCACTTTCGCCGGCGGAAGTCGTTCGGGTAATTGTCGATGAAGACGAGCACTCGATGGAAGTTGTAGTGGGTGATGATCAGCTTTCGCTTGCGATCGGCAGAGGCGGACAAAACGTCAAGCTCGCCTCTAAACTGACCGGATGGAGAATCGATGTGCGCAGTGAATCCGTCGCAGAGGAAGAGTCGAAGCGTGCGCGCTCACAGCTCGAATCTATTCCCGGAATCGGTCTCGGTGCATCGGAGCTCTTGTATCAGGTCGGATATCGCAGCGTCGCTGAGGTAGCAGCCGCGCCGGTGGATGAACTGATCGCGATTGAGGGCATCGGTGAGGAAAGCGCTCAGACTATTATCGAGAGTGCGCGCGAGCTTGTTAAGAAGCTCGAAGCTGAAGGTGAAGGAGAGGAGTCGACGGATCGCATGACTGACATTGATCAGCTTGTTTTGCCGGATTCGCTCCGCCAAGTGCTAATTGAGCACGGCTACGAAACGATTCAGGGCTTGGCCACTGTCTCAGCAGACGACTTGACTGCTCTTACGGGCATGTCCGCGTCTGATGCGGCGGTAGTCTGTCAGGCAGCTGAGTCTTTCTTGCGTGTGCAGCAGGGTCCCGGCAGTCAAGGGGCCTAGTTTACGAGGCCGAAGTGGAACCCGTCCGAACCTGTGTCGTTTGCCGTGAACGCGGCCCGCAAGGTTCGATGATGCGGTTCGTAGAGTGTGGAGGACAGGCCCTCGCGGACTTAGAACGCACTAAGCCGGGCAGGGGGGCTTATGTGCATATAAGCGAGAGCTGTCTTCTCGCTGGCGGGACCGAACAGCTGCTGCTTCGGTCGCTAAGGAGGTTTACTTCGCGGGCTTCGAGCAGGCGCGCGAAGCAGTCAGCAGCGGGCGATTTTGTAAAGAGAATTGAGGCGGAGGTCAGTAAGAGTCGAAAGGAAGTGAAGCAGCTTGCCGAGCTGCTCAAGCAGCACGAACGCATGTCTGCAAAGCAAAGAAATGCGTTGAGAGGCGGGAAGCTTCGCTTGTAACCGGACTGGATTGATTATGGGAAAGACCAGGGTATACGAATTAGCCAAGGAACTTGGCTTGGACAATAAGCGGGTCTTAGAGCTTTGCACAGAATTGGGCATCGAGGGTAAGACTTCGCACTCCAACTCTTTGTCAGACGACGAAGCTGATCGCATTCGCCGGTCGGTGATACGGCAGGCCGTTAGCGGCGAGCGCGGAGCCAAAGAGATTATGATCGACGGCGAACCCGGCGTTGAACAGCGCAAGGGAAATATTATTCGCCGACGAAAGCGCACCGAAGACGAGTCAAAGGACCAAGAAGA
>JAUIIP010000240.1 GCA_030431555.1 bacterium | reverse complement strand
TAAGCTAGAACCTCCTCACTGCCTTCATATACATCACCTTAATTACCCGACGCTGAACGATTTTATTCAGAGGCAGCTGCGTTACGCTTTGAACGACAACTACGATTTAGATCCTTCAGAATTTTCTTTCGACCAGTATATCGGAGGAGCGTACCGCCAGTTTTCAGCGCGATTGGATGCTAAAGACGGAGACCTGTCCTTCGCGCTGGCTTCGGTGATGGCGTGGGATCAAATTGTTCGTGGACTGATTCACTGGGAGAAGCTTGGCTGCAAACCGGACCTTGCGCGAGCGTTCTCACTTCCGATTGCCGTTCTGCCGCAAGAGACTCGGCAGGCAGCTGAGCTGAGCAGGAGAAACAAAGAGCTGGAAGCCCAACTTGAAGCTGTGCGCTCTGGCATTTTGTGGAAAACGTCCAATTGGCTGGAACAAAGGTTGCCGCGCGCAAAGCGATTCTTGAAACGAGTTCTTCGAACTGACGAAAGGTAGGCCTTGCTAAATTACTTTGTCCAGAAGATACGAAGCGCAGGAGTTCCCAGTTTCGAGCTTTCGCAGTTTGAGCCGTCTGATTTCTGTTTCGATGCTGACTGGTATGTTTACAACTATCCCGATACGCCGAAAAACACAGGAGAAACGGCTTTTCAGCACTATCTTCGCATTGGCATACCGGAAAAACGCAATCCGAATGGCTTTTTTAGGGAGGTATTCTACTGCGCCAACAATAACGATGTGCGAGATGCGGTAAGCGCAGGTCAATTTATCAACGGAGCGTATCACTTCGCACATTTTGGTTCACGTGAGGGGCGCGCACCCGCACCTCAACTTACGTTCGCCCATTTCGGAGGAGCCCCGGCTCGCGTTAAGCATAAAACAAGACGCCGGCTTCGCAGCGAATTAACCAGGCAGCTGCGTAAATTCTTATCCGGCGGTCGAGAGTTGGCGTTTGAGTGCGCAGAATCTCCAAAGCTTTCGGTTGTGGTGGTGTGTTTCAATCAGGCGGCAATGACACTGGCCTGTCTGCAATCGCTAAAAGCACAGCAAAAGTGCCCAATTGAAGTCGTTGTAGTCGACAATGATTCGGACGACGATACCGCGGCACTGCTTGAGAAAGTCTCGGGCATTACCAAAATTCGCAATGAACAAAATCTGCATTTCATAGCAGCCGCCAACCAGGGCGCCGAATCAGCCAAGGGCGAGTATCTGCTGTTTTTGAACAATGATGCCGTGCTGCGCGAGGGAGCTGCGGCCTCGGCAGTAGAGATTCTGGACCACGATCCCAGCATCGGTGTGCTTGGTGGAAAGATCGTTTTCCCGGACGGCTCTTTGCAGGAATACGGAGCGGGCGTACGGCTTGATGGTGAGAGCTTTGGGATAGGTCGTGGGGAATGTCCAAGCTTTGCTTTATTTCAGTCGTCGAGGGAGCCGCTGTATGTCTCAGGATGCTGCTTGTTTACTAGACGCAAATTATTCGAGAGCCTGAGTGGATTCGATGAGTATTTTGCCCCGGCTTACTATGAAGACGTTGACTACTGCATGCGTGCTGCCTCGGCTGGTAAAAGGGTCGTGGTTGACCCTAGAGTTTCGGCAGAGCATTTTATGTCGGCGTCGAGCAAATCGAATCGCGTTCGAAGCGCTTTACATAAACAGGGCCAGGAGCGGTTCATTGCGCGCTACGAAAGCCAGCTTAGCAAGTTACGCTTTCGCGGCGCTAAGGTTTTGACCACTAACTGCAGTCGGCCGAGGGTCTTGTATCTTGATGACCTAATACCGATTGCGAATCGTGGAGCGGGCTACCCCCGCGCAATTGCTGTGCTGCGCTCACTTGCGGAGCTTGGCTGTGATGTGACAGTTCTGCCCTGCAAGTTCGAGTATTTGGATTGGCAGCTAATATATTCTGATCTGCCTCGCAACATACGCGTGTGCAACGGAATAACAGTTCACGCGTTTCTTTCCTATTGCGAGCGAGACTTAAGCGAATTCGATGTTATCTGGGTAAGTCGACCGGCCCCAATGAAATTCTTTCAGCAGAGCGTGCGTACAAGTGTGAAGCTAAAGCAGGGTGTGCGAGTAATCTATGATGCGGAAGCGATTTTTTCGGATAGAATTTACACCCGGGAGAAGTTTGCTCCAGACAAGCAAATTTTAAGCCTTGAATCTGAGGCAGTAAGTGCACAAGATGAACTGCGGCTCGTCTCAGGCGCAGACGAGGTTGTAGCAGTTAATGAACTTGACGCCGCAAGATTTAGCGGAGCATCGAAAAAACCGGTGCACATTGTTTCTTCGGCATGCATAGGGAACAACGGCCAGTCACCGAGCTTCGCACAGCGAAGAGACTTCCTGTTTGTCGGAGCGGTCGCTCATCCCGATGCGCCGAACTTTGACGCCGCAGAATGGTTTATCAGCCAAGTTTGGCCGAGTATTCTTGCTCGCATTCCGAATAGCCGCTGTGTAATTGCCGGAAACTGGAGCGTTGAGAAGCCGGACTTTCTCGATGTGTCCGGCGTAGACTTTCGCGGATTTCAATCGGATCTTACGGCTCTCTACGACAGTGCTCGGGTTTTCATCGCGCCAACTCGCTACTCGGCGGGCATTCCTTTGAAAGTATTAGAAGCGGCGGCGAATGGTGTGCCCACATGTATATCTGAACTGTTGTGCGAACAGCTTGGCTGGACTGCCGACCGAGAGGCCTTGGTCGCTCCTACAAGTGATGCTCGCGCCTTTGCCGAGATGGCTACCTTGCTTTATGAAGACGAAGCGCGTTGGCAGAGCGTACGCCGGTTCGCGTTGGAAAAATGCGCAGAGGATTACTCCTGGCCGAAGTTTCGCAGTTCCGTCCAGCGCGCCGTAATGCTTTAAGCGGCTTTTCTGAGCTGGCGTTTGGCTCGTTCGACCGCAGAATTGTTGCGAACCAGCTTCGAAAGCTTCTCTGTGTAGGTCCTAACAACCTGCGGTCCGAGTTCGCGCACAAAGGCTTCCAGCAGAATCAGCAGGAAAGCTAGAACCACCAAAGGTATAAATAAATGTTCAGTTTTTTCTATGGTGCGGCTTAGTCCCTCGACTTGTTCCGGGCTTGGATTGATCATGCCGCCGCTAAGAAATGCAACATCGCTCAACGTTTGCGCCAGAATACCCTGCCCCGGCCTTTCGCCAAATGCGTCTCCGCCGATGGTGAGCGCCAGAGGCGGAAGCTTCGCTTTGCCGTACAGAATCGAAAGCTTATAGTCGCCCGGTCTGCCCTCGCTCAAGGCAGAATGAAAGCGCCCTGCCGCAACGGTTTCAAAAGCGATACTGCGCTTTTCCCCGCCCGGCTCGATTACCTCAGCCTGAACGGGCGGACTTGAGCCCGCCCCAAGCGAGTCATCATAGACCGCCAGATCGAGTTTTAAGGTATTTCCGTCGATGCTGTAGCGCAGGTCGAAATCAAGTTCACCACCTAGTTTACTGGTTTTGGTTTTCAACCTTTCAATTATATGGCCCCAAAAAGTAGCAAAGCCTTTCCAGCGTACCCATGGGTCAGACCAGCGCCCGTTAGCATCTGATGTGTAAGCAACCACTCTGCCGCTGTCGTACTGCCAGCTTGCAAGAATTGGAAAAGCGCGACTGTTGGCATCGGTAACTAATTCAATCTCCGCGCCTTTCTTAGGCAGTGTTTCGACGAAACCTTTGAGGTGCGGAAAATGTTTAATTTGCGTGGAGACTATGCGGTCGGGCCCGGCGCTGACATCAAAGCGTTTGCGCTCGCGCAGAGTCTTCTCGCCAGTGGTTACCTTAATGTCATGCAGGAATATTTCCGGCAGGCGAGTCGGATCGAGTGTGTGGTAGAACGCGCCGCGGCCCTGTTCGGCCAGCAGCTTCATAAACGGAACGTCTGCTTCGAGCCCAAGGGCGACGGTTGACATGCTTATGTTGGCGCGGCGCAGTCGCTGAAGCTCTTCGACGTACTTGTTTCCTGCAAGCGGAAATTTTCCGTCACTAAGCACAATCACGTGTTTACGGGACGCTTTTGCCTGAGTCAGGCTGCGCCGAGCAGCAGCCAGAGCAGGCAGCAGGTTGGTCTTGCCTGCGGCTGTCAGGTTTCGCAAGCGGCGCTGCGCGATTGGTTTGACCTTGTCGACCTTTTCGAGTTCGATAATTACGAACGGGCTATTGTCAAAGCCGATTACTCCGACCCAGTCGTCATCCTTTAGGGCATTTATCGATGTCAGTGCAGCGCGTTTAGCGGCTCCGATTTTGTCCTGAAACACCATGCTGCGTGACTTGTCGAGGACTAGGATTACGGCATTGTCGAGACGGCGTTTGGTCGTTTTTGGCGGAACAAATTTAACCGGTGCAATCTTTTCAAGCGGGGTGTCGATGTATTCACCTAGGCCGTAGCTGCGATCTCCGCCGATGATAAGCAGTCCTCCGCCGGCAGACACGAAATTCTCCAGGGCCGGTAGAAAGTCGCGGGGCAATTGGCGTTTGGCCGTGTTGTTGAGCACAACGCTGGAGTAGCCCTCAAACTTGGTAGGAATTTCGCTATTGCCGTCAGCTAAGATGTCCTCGACTGTGTAGCCTTTCTGCGAGAGAACACGTCCGAAGATTCGTCTGTCGTCTTTGCTTCCATTGATTAGCAGTATTTTTGACTTGGCTTTGACAGATACCCAGCGATGCTTTTCCGCCGTACGCTCTTCGTTTCCTGAGCTGGTTTTCAGAACAGCACGGATGCGATGCAGGCCGCCTTCCGTCGGCGGAGATTTTACCTTTATTACTCGCTCTTGGCCGCCGGGAACTCTTACAGAATTCGAAAACAGCTTGTCTTTACCAAACCAAATTTCAAGGCGCGCAGTCTCTTCTTTTTTGTATCCATTCTTCACGCTGGCGCGAATCTCAACGAAATCACCGGCATTCGATGTCAGCGGTGCGTGAAGCGAAGAAAGAATTACTCTGCCCTCTCGAAACGCGGTTTCGTCAGGAACAATCGGAAACACTTTAACGCCTTTGCTGCGGGCGGAAGAAGCGGATGCGCGGGCGTCTCCGAGAGTCTCGTAGCCGTCGGTCAGCAGCAAAACAGCCGAAGAACTTGAGGTTGAGAGCACCCTTTGCAGCGCTGCTGAAATATTCGTTTGTCCCGTATCAACAGAGTCACTGCGGCGTTTGACCAAATCGAGGATCTCTTCGGGCGACGCACTGCTGTCGAGAGAAAGCTCACCCTTTGCCGGCTTTTTGCCGAAAGGCAGAACATTGAGTGTGACATCAGCGCCCGAGCGAAGAAACGGCGCAAGCTCCTCAGCCAGCTTCTCCTGGGCTGACGGCAAAATGCTGTGCGACACGTCAAACAAAGCGTACAGCTCTTTCTGCTCGGACTTAGTCGTGCGAATCGGGTCTGCTAATGCCAACACCAGCAGCAAGATCGCAAGCAGGCGCAAAACCACGGAAGGAAAGTTTCCGACCTTGCGAAAAATCGCGAAAAGACCGTAGGCGGCTGCGAGAGTCGCCAGCCATAGCATGGCTGGTTGGAGCAGGGTAACTCCACCAACGCTGTCTGCAATTGACCAGTTCACGCGGACACCTCCGAGCTGCTTTTCTTAAGCAAGTAGCTGCGAATGCCGAATTCTATCAGCAGCAGCGCTAGCGCGAGCATTATTACTTGGGGCCAGATTGGCGTTGCCGCATGTTCTGATATTTCTTGATGCTCGATTAAGC
>JAUIIP010000239.1 GCA_030431555.1 bacterium | reverse complement strand
CAATTTGTTCGCCCTACGCTCCAGTGTTGTTATGCGCAAAAGCGGTCAGGACGTGCGGCAATCTGATTGGGGTAGAGCTAAGTTCCTGCGATTATTGATCTATGCACGGCACTACTAGATCCGGTCGCCGTGCTTTTCGTCGCAGCCAGTTGGCGGCGCTAAGGATGCGCGGCTGGGATACCAAGCGCCGCTCAAGGTGGTACTTCCCTGGGAAGTCGAGTAAAAGCAGGCCGACCAAAATAGAGAGCAGCCCTTGGCCCGGCAAGACGAGCATCGCAATCCCCGCAAGGAGCAGGATAAGACCAAGTAGGTTCTTTATAAGAAGGGCGGAATAGCGCAGGGCGGGATGTCTATCTGAAAAACGAGCTGAATGTCTGCGCTCGGCGGTGAAATAATCCGCGGGAAGCCAAATCAGCACCAAGGGGACCGCGACTGAGCTCAACAGAAGCAGGAATACTGACAATCCGCCGGCCCACCATAAAAAGCGCTCGCTCAGCAGCAGCGGGGCGAAATTTGTCCACAATTGTTTGATCCATTCCATTGCGCATGTATATCTAGCATAAGCGACCCGTGGCTGGGGAGGAATTCATCTGGCCCGGCATTTCGCTGCTGGTGAACCGAATTTAGGAGAAGCGATGAAAGTCGACGGCAAGCATTATTACGCGATTTGGAAACATCCGGAGGACATCGCCAAGATTCAAATTATCGATCAGCGCCACCTTCCGCATCGCTTTGTAGTCGAGGACATTAGCAGTGTTGACGAAATGGTCGCCGCAATCAGAGATATGCATCTTAGAGGAGCAATAGTTATTGGTGCAGCTGCCGGGTACGGCGCATATCTCGCGGCGCGAGAAGCATCGCAGGAAGATGATTTTGATAAAGCATTTGCGGAGCGCTGCTGCGCGCTCAAAGCAGCCAGGCCTACCGCAGTGAATTTGGCTTGGGGTGTCGATCGTACCGCTGCGGCTGTTGGGGCAGCGTCTGATAAGAACGAAAAGATTCACGCGGCTTTGCAGGAAGCGGATGATATCGCGCTGGAGGAAATTGATCGTTCGCAGCGGATAGGAGCGCACGGCCTTTCTGTTATCAGGGACATAAGCAAGCGCAAGGGCGGAGAGCCGGTTAACATTTTGACCCATTGCAATGCCGGGTGGCTTGCTTGCGTCGATCACGGAACTGCCACGGCCCCGATGTATGCGGCGTTTGATGCCGGGGTGGATATTCATGTTTGGGTTGATGAAACCCGTCCAAGGAACCAGGGAGCAAGGCTGACCGCATGGGAGCTTGGACAGCACGGTGTCAAGCATACGGTAATCGCCGACAACACAGGCGGGCACCTGATGCAGAACGGAATGGTCGATCTTGTTATAGTCGGCACTGATCGGACTACGAGAAATGGGGATGTAGTCAATAAGATTGGCACATACCTTAAAGCACTCGCCGCGCATGACAACGGAGTCCCGTTCTATGTGGCTCTGCCCAGTTCGAGTATCGACTGGGAATTAGAACGCGGCGAGGACGTGCCGATCGAATTGAGGGCTTCTGATGAAGTTACGACTATTTGGGGCGAAGCAGAAGGAGAAGTGAGGTGTGTGCGCTTAACTCCCGAAGGAAGCGCAGCGGCGAACTACGCGTTTGATGTAACTCCGGCGCGTTTAATAACAGGCTTAATCACCGAGGAAGGGATCGCGCCCGCTACTGAGCAGGGACTTCGTGAGCAATTCAAACGTGATTGATGAGGGGTACGTAAAGTACAGCTGCCAGCATACTTTCGGGCCGGCTCCGGACCGGGCTGTCGTCGATGAGTTAAACAAGTGGCGCGAAGTTATGCGCAGATTCAACCTAATCGGGATGTATCCTGACGGCATCGGGTTTGGAAATATCAGCTCGCGTTCGGATGCCGGCACTTCATTCGTGATTAGCGGAACCGCAACCGGCGGTATTGAACGGCTAGGCCCTGAGCACTATACGTTTGTCAGTTCTTGCGACGTTGCAAGCAATACCGTTTACTGCAGCGGCCCGATTCAGCCCTCGTCCGAGGCGATGACTCATTTTGCGGTTTATGCAGCCGATAGCTCTGCCCGCTCGGTCATTCACGTTCACCACGAAGCTCTATGGTGCTCGATGCTGGAGGATGCACCGACCACGAAGGCCGCAGTGCCCTACGGTACCCCTGAGATGGCAAATGAGGTGATGCGGTTGTTTGAAGAAACTGATGTTAAGCAACGAAAGTTCTTTGCCATGGCCGGGCACCGCGAGGGCATTGTGGCATTTGGCAGTGCGCTTAAGGAAGCAGGTAAGGTGATTATCGGCGAAGCTAACAGACGCCTTGGTTGGGGAGTAGCTAAGCTGCTTTAGTCGATTTGCTCGCTTCAGAGCAAGGTGCATGTATGCCGCGGGTGTAATCTAAGGCCGGCGATCCTAGAAGGGCGGCTCCTCTGCGCTGTTTGCTAACGTTGATTTCGTTGTTGACGTCTCTCATTACCGCGTCGAGCCTTGTTTTCCACTCATCCCATTGCAGCTTGGGTACCTCAAGATCGAGCTGCACCGTTTCCAAAGGAGACGAGACCAGTTCAAGCGGGTGAAAACGAAGCGCCTGGGCACGCAAGAGCTTTTGTTCTGTGCCGGAGCTTATTAGAGGCTCCATTTCAATTAAAACGCTTCGCATCGCCGAGCACATTCGTTTAGACAGTTCAAGTGAGCGCATGCAGTCTGCTGACAAAGGAGGTAGATAACTTGCTATGTAAAGATCTGTGCCCTGAAGCTGTGAATGCTTCGATGCAAGGTACTCGCTCATGTCAACGAACTCGTTGGTTAGTCTGCGCCTGATGAAGTATCGGTCGAGCGCGGACCAAATTCGCAAGCAGAGAAGAACGAAAATAGGCACGGTAAGAGCGATAAACAAAACTATGTTCGCTGCACCAAGGCGAGGAACCAAATCACTCAGATAATTGGATAGGCCCTGAAGGAAGTCAGAAACTTTACTGAAGAATGAATAAACCATGGCATTTACATCCCGCCGAGGCTTTGGCCGTATAGGCCTTAGACAATGCCAAAGCAGTAGTAGATTTGCAAATCAGCCGACTGCAGCATTCACCAGTCTGCTTGACGGAAATACAGGCTTCTGATTGATTAAAAACGCGATCACCAGGTGATCAGTTTCCTCATTGGGGATAGGAGGACATGCCGTGAAAGTCTTGCAACGATTTCGCCAGCCTTTGAGCAACCAGAAGGGAGCAGTAATGTACGAGTGGAGCATTATTGCGCTTATAATTGCTGTGGCTCTAATTTTGGTTATCATCAATTTGGCTGCCGGAACTGAAGGGGTGTTTACCGATCCTTCACTTCAAAAGTCTCTGACCAAGGAATAATCAGACGATTGTGAAGCGGGGCTAGCACGTACGGTGAGCCTCGTGGTTGTTGCTTTTTTGTATCATTAGTGCTCTTATTTTTGTCGGTTTTCAGAGATGGAACTAGAGTTCAGCGATCACGGTAAGCGATCAGGATTTGGTTCTTGTTTTAGAGCCGCTTAGCCCGCGAGTGCGAAGTCGTAAGTAACGATTTCCTACAAGCCTGCTGCAGGAGAAGTTTAGACTGTGTTGGGCAGCATTTTCGAAAAGATTTCTATCACTGGCTCTGACGAGTCGGGTGTTACTATGGTAGAAACGGCGGTCACGTTGCCGCTGTTCGTTCTAGTTTTGTTCGGGCTCATTCAGTGGGGCCTAATTTTAAGCGGTGAGCTCACGCTGAGAAACGCAGCGGCAGTTGCTGCGCGGTCTATGATTGTCGGTACAACTCCTCCTACCTCTACTGAGGTCGAAGCGATTGCCAGGGCGGCGATGAGGCCGATGCTGGATCCGGATACTAACTCCACAACAATCGTCAGCGATCCTGACTATACGTCCGGTGGTCTAAGCGGTGCGAAGAGGGTGCAGATTTCGCACTCGTACCCGCTGCTGTTTTCATTTGTCGTTCCCGGTTCAGGAGCGAATTTTACAATGAATGCAGAAGCGATAATGAAATAGGAGCAAACGAGATGGTGCGCTTGTTCACTGTAAGCACCAATTCAGAAGTTGGGGGGATGGCTGTTATCGCATCGGTGATTATTGGTGCCATGCTTTTAATAGCATCACTGGTAGTAGATGTGGGACTGGTTCGAGTTGAACATCGTCAGATCAATTTGGCTTCGGATGCCGCGGCCCTTGCGGGAGTCCTTAAATTACTTCAACCGGGTGCAACTGCGTCTGATGCCGTAAGTGAAGCCCAGAATGTTGCCGCGGCTAATGGCCTAAGTGCCGCAGAGATATCTAGTAGGGGGACAATACAGGTCGGTCATTGGGACGGAAGTCAATTTCTGACAGGGGCCTCGCCGCTCAACGCGGTGCGCGTTCCTGGTGAGCGTTCGGTTCTTTTTTCGCTGGGACGCTTGTTCTGGAACCACATGGATCCGACTGTCGACTCCATAGCTTCCCTGGCATCTTCAAATGACGTGTCGTGTCTGATTCCATTCGGCCTCGAATGGCCAGCTTTGTTCGATGTTAACAACAACGATGCCCCGCTGTACCAACCCGGAGATTATCTAACAATCTCTCGCGCGTCTCCCGGAAACTGGGGCAAGATAGATATCGGAGCGAATATGTCTAGTGCGCCGAACTTCTTGCATGCAATGCAGGGAACGGGATGCGATCTGACAGTTTCGGTCGGCGATACTTTTGACTCAGCAACCGGATTTGCGGGTGTTCGAGACGGCTTTCAGTGGCGCCTGGACAATGACCCGATTGTTACCTTGTCGGTAGTCGATGAATTTAAAAACGGCAATAAGAAAGTGGACATTCTGGCCTTTGTTGTTCTGGAGATAATATCCGTGTCCGGCAATGGCAACAACTGGAACATTACATTTAAGTTTTTAGATTCAAAGCCGGTAGGTGGCACCGGTGGCGGCGGTCCCAGCTCAGGGGTGCTTGCTAATTCGCGTGTGCTGGTTCAGTGACAGCTTGATCGAATTCGATTTGACTATGATTGGAGTGCAGTGATGAAGAGTAGAAAGCCAGAGTTCAACGCAGCGGTAGATCGATCGTTTTCGCGTTTTCGTGTCGCGATAATGTCTATGGGGATGGTCGTCCTTATCATGGCATTGCTTTTGATTGGCGCGTTGCAGGAAATTTCGGAGCGCAACGGGACTTCTGTAGCTGCGGGTGACTCGTATGCGGAAGCCAGAAGTCTCGAAGAAGATGATATGGTCAATTTGCTTGTCGCTAAGGAGACAGTTTCTGCAGGGGTTCAGCTTACGAATGCGAACTTTGCCGTTCGACCGGTCAAGCGTATCCATGCGCCAGCTGATGCGTATTTTGAAAGCGATCTGCGGTTTGTGGCGGGTAAATACTCCAAGCGGGAAATCAAAGCTGATTTTCCAATCAGTGGAGATGACATAAGTGACATCCGAGTAGTTAACGAGCTTGATATACCGGAAGGGTATAGGGCCGTTACCATTATGGTGAACTCTCGGACAAGCGTCGAAGGGTTCGCTAAGCCGAACACTCACGTAGACGTGCTCTGGTTTCATACTGATGAGCGAGGTATGAAGAAGGTTGCTACCATTATACGAGCAGCGAAAATTCTGGCGTTCGGAGGAATGACTGACAGCGAAGCTGTTGCAGCGAATGAGGGTGAGAATGTTAACCTGTCTTCGAC